>CAJMDF010000024.1 GCA_905212085.1 uncultured Clostridium sp. | reverse complement strand
ACATATTTTACTTTTTTTTTATTTATTTTTGTTAATATGTAAAAAAGCAGTTGGCAAATTTTTTTTTGTTCACTTTTTATACGTGATAAGAAATAAGGATTTATACATTGCAAAATACTATAACTAAAAATTTTACAGAAACTAAAAACAAACAAAGTTTTCTTCATGCTAATGATAACAAAAATCTTTTTATTTATATCGAAAAAAGATTAAATCAAATTTTCTTTAATGAAATGAATTCTGACAATTCAATATTTCGAAAAGTTAAAAGTTCTGCCATTCAAAAAATGGCATTATTTTTATCAAACAATATTACAAGATCCTGCTCTGTAGGAATCGCTGGGGAAACTGCTAGCGGGAAATCTACAATAGCTTTAGATATAATAAACACAATCCAAAGCTTTGCTGAAGAATATTGTATTAAAAATGCTATTACAAGAATTAATACTGACGATTATTATTATGACCGTTCAGATATGGTAAAAAAAGCAGGCAGTTTTGCTGAATTTGCAAAACATTATGATTTGGATGTGCCAGAAGCTCTTGAATTAGAATTAATGAAAAAACACATTAAATCTCTACTTTTTGGGAACACCGTACTTTTACCGGAATATGATATGTCAGGAACCGCAATAAGACGAGATAACGTAAAACCTGCTTACCCTTCAAAAATAATAATCTCAGAAGGACTATTTACTCTCACTGATAAAGTTGTTGATGCTTTTGATTTCAAAATTTATGTAGATGTATCTCATAATATTCAAAAAGAAAGATTTTATAAAAGAGCAGTAGAAAGAGATCTAGGCGATTCTGCAGATGAAGTATATGAAAATGCTTCAAATAAAGCAAAAACACATATTCATCCAACAGCAGCAAAAGCTGATATAATTTTATCTGGAGAAGCTGACAGAGCTGCTTATAGAAACTTTATTAATCAAATATTAGAACTTGTAAAAGAAATTTATTTTTAAACTAAATTAATCAGTAAAATTACTTTCTAACCTGTTCTTTATTTTTTGCATCTCTATTATATCTAAATTTAGTAAATAGATTTGAAGTTCCTGCAATAAAAAAGCCCATAACGCCAATACCAAATAACAAAGGTAGCCCAGCGATTAATACTTTTTGTTTTAAAAGTTTTTTATACATTGCATCAATATCTCCACCATGTTTCTCAGCGATACTTCTTAAATCCTTTAATTTCGGAACTTCTAATTTTTCATTAATCAGTTCTTTGCATTTTCCATTCTTATATAGTAATTTTCTAAAGCTTTTTTCTAATAATTCATTTCCGCAAATAATATAAAATCCTACAAGAGGATATCTGAATAAAGTTTCAAGGAAATTCTGTTTGCCTCTATCTTTAGCAGCTCCAAAATATCCTGCCCCGCCAACTAAAACACAAGAAGTTAACTGACCTCTGCTTAAAGCCAATTTACCGTTGTTATCAGCAAAATCAAGACTAAAATATTTATTAAAGAAGTCTGCTTTCTTTTTATTATTTTTAAAGAATTTGCTCCCAGGTGCTAAAATCATTTCAGAAATATTCTGAAATAACTTAGAATTTTCACCTTTTTTAATCAACAATACACTCAATGCAAGACATGCAGAATAAATCCCGGCAGCAATTTTAATATGTTTTTTAGCACTATCCTCAACTTTCTTTGCTTGTTCTGTATTTTCATTTTTCTTTTTATTCAAATTGGCAATATTTTCAAAATCAGATTGCTTAAATACTTTCAAAGTCATTAAATTTTTAAAATAATTAAGAGTATATTCAACTAAAGGTATTGCAAAAGCACCCAATGCAATAGCTGCTTTTACCGGTAATAATTTTTTATTTACCGATTGATTATTAGACTTTAATAAATCAACAGCAGGAGTTGCAATTTGTTTTTTTAAATCTGCAGAAAGTTTTTTAGAATACAATTTTCTAAAAATCCCCTCACCTAAAATTGTAGGGAAATAATATACCAAAACAGATTCCGATAATTCTAAAAATGTATTTTCTCCTAAATCAGCTTTACTTCTGGCAAATACAGCTTTTGGAACAAGACCTGTTGCACTGTCTTGAATAAATCTTATATTTGATAGCCCTGCACCACCTTCTTGAATTCCAATAATTTTACTTGCGACTTTTAATCCTGTGCCTATATTTCCTGAGTTGGTAAATGATATATTATTAACACTATTTGTTTTCATTAGTAATTTCCTTTTTAATAATCTGACAACAAAAAAATGACCTGAAAATTAAAAACAGGTCATTTTAAAACTTTTATATAATTAATTATTATCAGCTTATTGCCAACTTAAAAGACCTGTTTTATTTAACAGGCACCACCAAGATTGAATGTTTAAATTTAAGTTTGACATAAAAATTACTTTTCCTTTTCCAAAATTAAACTATCACACTAATAAAAAAATTGCAAGCATAAAGGTTACAAAATATTTACAAAGGTCTGAAAACTAGCAAAAGATAATTTTTTCAGGTATTATATACATGGTAGAAAGTTCACAGACTGGT
The DNA here is from genome assembly GCA_905212085.1 of uncultured Clostridium sp. Lineage (GTDB taxonomy): Bacteria > Cyanobacteriota > Vampirovibrionia > Gastranaerophilales > Gastranaerophilaceae > Stercorousia. Next base: position 26,213 of record CAJMDF010000024.1, on the reverse strand, counting down.
AGGAGAAAGAAATTTGATTACAATAACCCCTAATAACGTTACTAATAAAAGTAATGTACCTATATTTGGTGCAAATAAAAACATTAATAATGAAAAAAAACAAAAAACATATTCTGATCCTCTAATGCAATGGCCAGCCCGTGGATTAGCATATTCTAACGAATTAGGCGCTGCAATTAGTGAAGTAGCTCCAAAACTAGGCACTTTATTATGGTTCCCTGCAATGCTTTACTTTGGTGCTGATATATACGATAAATATAAAAATGAAAAAACATCATACAACCCTGATGGTAAAAGAGGAACAGAACAAGCAATATTCCAATTATTAGCAAGTGTAATTATGCCTACAGGTGCAGTAATTGCAGGGCAAAAAGCTGCATCCGGACTAGGAATGATAGGCAAAACAGGGCTTACATTACAATCTCAAGAAGAAGTTATTAATTTTCTACAAGATTTTACAAGCCGCAGACATTTAGATAAATTTGATAATAATATTGCAGAATTTAAACAACAATTCCATGAATCTTTAACAACTAAAAGAGAAAAATTAATAAGAGAAAATAAACTAAAAAGACCTCTAAAATTTGTATCTGAAGTTTTATTTGGGCGTAGACATCCTGAATCAATCGCAATGTCTCAAAAAGATAAAGTTTTGCAATATGCTGACAAACATATTGATGAAATGTTTAAAATTTACAATAATTTAAAAGAAAATAAAAAGCCTACAGAATTTTCAAACAAAATGTGGGATAAATTTTCTAACTTAAAAACCAAATATGCTAAAGACCCTGATTATAAACAAACTTATTTAAGAGATGCTGCAGAAGATATTATAAAAAAATATCAAAAAAGCAAAATAATGAATGCTAAAATTCTAAAAACTATCGGTGGATTTGTAGCTTTAGGATTAGCTATTAAACCGATAGATAATTTTGTGGAACACGTAGTTATAAAAAAAGTTGTACAACCGGCTTTCACCGGCAAACATAAAAATAAAAAACAAAAAATATCTTAAACAGGTATTTTTATAACTACTTTTTTTACAAACTTTGATACATTATTAAATGCCATTTGAGGTTTATGAGCTTCATGCGGATAAATTAGTGCAAATTTACCCGGTTCTAAAATAACGCGATCCACAATTCGATGAGGATTTTTAAAAAACATTACGTCCCTAGATTCATCATATTGTTCTGCTAATATTAGACCTTGAACCGGAGTATAATCTAAATTTTCAATCCCTGAGAGTAAAATTTGTATATCAATAAATCTTTTATGAGCTTCAAATTTACAAATTTGGGGCTCTTTTGTTTCGTAAATATCAACATTTGCATATATTCTGTCATCGATTTCATATCTGCCATCTTCCACTTGAGGTGTTAAATCTTTAATAAAATCAATAACATTTTGGGGGATATTTTTATATATAGAAATATTTTCCAAAGTATCAATAATCATAAATTACTCCAATTCAACTAACGCTTTTTCAAATTCTTCTTTATTCGGAGCTTTCCCATGCCAACCAGCATTATTTTCCATAAAACTGACACCTTTGCCTTTTATGGTATTAGCAAGAATAGCAACAGGGCGGTCAATTTGCTTAGCATTTTCTATGGCATTGTAAACAGCATTTATATCATGACCATCTATTTCAATTACTTCCCAATTAAATGCTTTTAATTTTTCAGCAACATTATCCAACGATTTAACATTTTCAGTACAACCATCAATTTGCAATCTGTTTCTATCAATAATTGCAATAATATTATTCAATTTTGCATGAGCACAATGCATAAAAGCTTCCCATACACTACCTTCTTGTAATTCTCCATCACCCATAAGACAAAAGACATTAGCTGGATTATGATCAAGTCTTAAACCAATAGCCATTCCACAAGCAATAGACAAACCTTGTCCTAAAGAACCTGTAGCAACATCAATTCCAGGACAAATTGGAACTGGATGACCTTGTAGTCTTGAACCGAATATTCTAAAAGTCATTAATTCCTCTTTTGGGAAATAACCTAATTGAGCTAATACTGAATACAATATTGATGAAGCATGACCTTTTGATAAAACAAATCTGTCACGATTTTTAAAATCAGGAGATTTTGTCCATTTAGGACAAGTTTTCATACATTTATGATATAAAACAGTCAACAATTCAACAGCAGACATAGCACCGCCAATGTGCCCAGATTGTGCATGATATACCATTTTCAGAATATTTTTTCTATTTTCCTTACATAATTTTTCTAAATTTTTTATATCAGTATCACTTAACATAACACTATACTCCTTTAGGTATAAACCTTTCTCTAAGCACTTTTAAAACAAATAATGGCAATGTCGGGAATATTCTTTTAAATCTTTTTGGGTCCATAACTGTTCTATAAAGCCACTCAAGACCTAATTTTTGATAAATTTTAGGTGCACGTTTTACAACACCAGACCAGACATCAAAACTTCCACCTACGCCTATAAACAATGCTTCAGGCAAAATAGACTTTGCTTTAAAAATAAACTCTTCTTGTTTGGGAGAACCTAAAGCACATAAAACTAAACGTGGCTGCCTGATTTTAAGTTCTTCTAAAATTTGATTATCATCATTAAAATAACCATCATGAATATATGTAATATATAAACCAGGGAATTCTTTAATCAAATTTTCTTTAGCTTTTTCTACAATTTCAGGTTTAGCGCCAACTAATGCTACTGATTGATTAGTTTTTGCACATTCTTCAATCATTCTATGCGAAAATTCCACACCAGCAATTCTTTTTACATTATAGCCTAAAATTTTTAATCCGATTTCAACGCCTACCCCATCTGGTACAACGAGTTCTGCAGTATTAATAATTTCTGCAAATTCAGGATTTTTTACAGCATTATCTATCATTTCTGGGTTAATAGTAACAACTTGACCTGCAATATTATTTGCATACTCCACAGCTTCATTAAATGAGAAACTATCAATATTTAGACCTTGTAATTTAACAATTTTTCTTTCCATAAACTAATTATAAACTAATAAAATAATTTGGTAAAGAGGAATAAAAATATTCATATACTATGAACATTTTTTCAATAGAATTTATATAAAAATCTACTTGTAATACTCAAAATTACTATATTAATAAATCTTTGCTAACTTAAACAAATAATCTTCTTTAGCACCGCATTGCAAACCTTTTGGAATAAAATTTTCTTTAAATTTTTCAACAGCATAACGATCTGTCATCCCTGAAATATAATCCGTTACAATCCTCTCTATTTTGCTTTCTTCACATACAGGTCTTAGCATATCACAGTATAAGAAAAATAATTCTTTTATCACATTTCTTGCCTTCTTTTCTTCCAATTTAGCGGGAGAAGAATCCTCATAAACATTTTCAAACATCCACTGACGGAGTTTTGTTGTATAAAACCAACCTTCCTCACTCATTGCTACAGTTGGTTTTCCTAATGAATTTGAGACAATTTCATTTATCATTTTATTTAATCTTTTACTTTGAACAGACGAAAAATAATCAATACAGTCCTTAGGCAAATCACTTTCTGCAATAATGCCTGCCCTTATAGAATCCTCAATATCATGATTAATATAAGCGATTTTATCTGCCAATTGTACAATTTGAGCTTCAGGAGTTTTTGGAGTATACCCCCAAGTATGGGTCAAAATACCGTCTATTGTTTCCTGGCATAAATTAAGATTTTCCAATACCTCTACAACTCGTACACTCTGAATATTATGATGAAAACCTCCTTTGACAAGTTCATTTAAAACCCCTTCGCCACAATGTCCAAACGGAGTATGTCCTAAATCATGTCCAAGTGCAATTGCCTCAACTAAATCCTCATTAAAATCTAATGCTCTTGCAATAGTACGGCCAATTTGAGAAACCTCCAATGTATGAGTTAAACGGGTTCTAAAATGATCATCAAAAGGGGATAAAAAAACTTGTGTCTTATGCTTTAAGCGACGGAAAGCTTTTGAGTGAAGAATTCTATCTCTATCTCTTTGAAAATCTGTTCGCAATGCACAAGGTTCTTCTGCAATCCTTCTGCCTTTTGAGAATCTACTTTTGGTAGCATATTCACTTAAATTATCAATTTCTCTTTGTTCCAGTTTATATCTTATTGTATCAGTATCTTTCATTTTTAAATCCTTTTTCTACAATATTAGCAAAAATGAAAATAATTGTTATACTTTATCTGATTGAGGTTTTACTCTGTTATGCAAAGACACATCTAAAGAATATTTCTTCCTTGCATCATCTACCAAGACTCCTGCTTTATTCATTGCCCAGCCGGATAAAAGACCAAATAGCATAGCCTTACCACCGGAAACTAATCTTGCTGTACAATATAATGAAGTCGCAATAGCTCCTACTGCCGGAATCCCGTATTTTAAAGAAACAGAATATTTATCATCTGTTGTTTCTGCTCTATTTAAATAGTAACCAACTGTACCTACCGTTCCCAAAACTGATAAAACATCAGTAGGTGCTGAACCTAGTTTCAAATCTCTTGCTTTATCAAAATATTGGACTGTTTCAATATCAATTGATTTATCTAATGATTTTATTGCAGAATGAACTTTTGATTTTAATTTTAAATATTCTGTTCTAGGCAAAATATTCTTATATAAAGTTAAAATTTCTTGTAACTCACCCTTAGAGCTTTTGGAAATTATTTCTTCGACCTCTGCAACATATGTCGATATTGATTTAACTGCATCATCACTATAGTTATATTTTTTTGACACTTTTGAAAAGTTTGAGCTTAAATCTTTTAAATTTTTAATTATTTCCTTATTCAATTCTAATCTTTGAGCAGCTTCATCTTTTCCTGACAGATTTTTATATTTTGATAAATTGTTGCGCAATCCATTCAATATTTCATTTGTAGAAAAATCTGAAGGATTTACAAATTTTTGGATATTATCAAATGCCTTAATAGATGCCTTATAATTGTCTAGAATATCATGAGTAATAGCTTGGCGTAACATACTTACTTTATTACCTAATTTTAATTTTGCAGGCAACAAATAATCTTCAGCAATAAAAGTTTGCCACATATTTTTAGACTTAAAGTTTCTGACATCTTTTAATGAAGCATCCCAGAAAAATTCAAATAAACCATCTGAAGATGATTTTATCTCTTTTAATCTATCATTCCTTACATTTATTCCAAAACCTTTTTCCAAATTATTATTTACAGTAGCGACTCTTGCATTTATTTTATTTATTATATTAAGATACTTTTGATCATTACTATGATTTTTCAAAACTTTTTCATTTACAGCTGCAAAATATTCTGATAACCCAGCAAATTTATCATATGTATTTGAATAAGAAGAATTAACTGTCTTTCGGCTTATTCTATCAAAATATTTTGTGATACCTTCATGAATTTTTCTTGTAAAAGACCTATTGCCATCTTTTCCCCACATTAAACGTTGAAAGAATACATCCTTCAAAGTTGTAAAATTATTTATACTTTCAGATTTTGACAAAAATGAATCAATCTTCCCAACAGCAAATCTATAGAAATTTTTAAACTTACTACTTTTTGCCATTTTTTGTTCTAACTTAAGTTTCCATTTATTTAAGAATTTAACAGTCCCCTTATTAAATCCCCCACTTAACAGTGCTAAAGTTCCAAAACCTACAACTAAAGCAGATATAGCAATTGTCTTTCCTAATTTATGATTGCTCTCTTTTTTTTCTTCTTGATAATTAAAAGGCGCGTTTATATAGTAGCCGTTTTGCGGTTGCTTAAAATTACTAAATGCACTTCTTTGAGAAGTATTTGTCGACAATACCTGATTTATCATACGCTACCTATATTTATTAACGCATAAAGCTTTAAGATATTGCCTTTTTCTAAAGATTTATTAACTTTTTGATAGATTTTCAGAAATAACCTTAGCAGCTTCAACTGATGATACTTTATCAGATAATAATGCTCGAACTTTACCTAATTCCAAAATATTCTTTTCTCTATAATTTAAATCAAATAGCAATTTTTCTATCTCGTAAGATATTTTATTTACATTAACATCACCCTGAATAATTTCAGGAACAATCTCTTGATTCACAATAATATTAGGCAAAGACACACGTTTAATACATCTCACAATCAAATATATCAAATAAAATAACCATGGACCTCTATATGCAATAATCATAGGAGTTTGATATAAACAAGCCTCTAATGCAACAGTTCCAGATGCTAATATTAAGGCATCTGACGCACTTAATAATGCCTGATTTTCACCTTTTATAACCTTAAATGGACTATTTTTTAAATACTTATCATAAACATTATCAGAAATATTTGGGGCATGCGATAAACAAAATTGCAAATCCGGATGTTTTTTTTGCAAATTCTGAGCAGTCTTTATAAAAACTTTCATCAAATATTTTAACTCAAATTCTCTTGATCCAGGGAAAATTGATACTAACTTTTTATTTTTATCAAATCCATGTTTCTCAAAAAATTCATCTCTATCAACCTTAGTCTGCAATTGAGAAACTAACGGATGCCCACAATAATGAGTTTTTATACCATAACTTTCATACAAATCTTTTTCAAAAGGGAAAATACATAAAACTTCATCAATATTTTTCTTTATTGTATTTATACGCCATTTTCTACTTGCCCAAACTTGAGGAGGAATATAATAAAAAACCTTAATCCCTGCTCGCTTTAAAAATTTTGAAACACTCAAATTAAAAGCACCATAATCAATCAACAAAACCAAATCAGGCTTGTAATCATTAATTAAATAATCAACAACTCGTTTACCTAAAGTTATATGATCGATTATAATTTTAGGGCTTAATCCTACAGCCCCCATTTTTTTTTGATCAGAAAATAATTTTACGCCGGCTTTTCGTAAATTTTCACCGCCAACTCCTTCAATTTCAACATCTTTATTTATTGCCTTAAGAGCCTGGACGACATGAGATGCATGAATATCTCCGGAATATTCTCCTGTTATTATAAAAAGTCTTTTCATTCTACACAGCCATAATTACAATATCATTTTCATCTGCAAATTTAACTACTTTTTCCTGATCTACAATAATTGTCTCATTAGCCTCAACTGCAATTAAATTAGCTTTATATCTTTTCATTGTTTTTAACGTTTTCAAACCAATTGCTGGAATATCAAATCTTTTATCCTGAGAAGGTTTTGCAACTTTTACAACAGCAGCTCCGCTTTTTGCAAGTTTTGATCCGCGTTTAATACACATATCTGTACCTTCAATTGCTTCTACTGCCATAATCATTTTATCTTTTATCACAACAGATTGACCTACGTCCACTTTTCCCATTTCTTTTGCAAGCCAAAAACCGTAATTTACATCTTCCATTTGTTCTTCTGTAGGTTTTAACTTTCCTAAAACACCTGATGGAATCATTAAATTCTTGATAAATATTGTCTGGTCTAAAACAGTTATACCTAACTTTTCAAACTCATTAACAATTAAAAGCATTACTTTATCATCATTTAATCTCTGCGCTGCTTTTAATATTTCAATCGCACGGGAGTCAAACTTATGCAATTGCAAAAGAACCCTTTTATGTACCTTACCTAAAAAAGTTGCTTGTTTAATTTCTTCATCTTTTAGAATTTTTTCAATTTTATTAACTTCTCCTGGGTGGCAAGAATATACTTTTGAACAATATTTTTTTAGTTGTTTAACATTATCATTTGCCAAAGAAATACAAATTACTTCAAAACCGTTTTCTTTTGCATGACGAGCCATTTCTACTGGTAAAATTCCATCTCCAGCTATTAATCCCTGTTTATTTTCTAACATTATTGACATTGACACTTTTTGTTTCCTCTTTTACTTAAATTTATTATATCACAACTAATTTTTTAAAGAATTAATTTCATCAACTTCTTTTTGGGTAAATAAAACAGCTCCACCCATCATCTTTGTATTAAAAACAACCTGAGCATAAGATTCTGCCAGTTCAAGCTTTAAAAATGCATCTTTAATGGTTTTATCACCTACAATAAAACCATGATTAGCCATCAATACAGCATCGTAATCTTTAAAATATTTCGCCGTTTTTTCAACCAAATCCATAGATGATGGAAGTCCATATTCTGCTAAAGGAATTTCTCCAAAATAAAATACATTCTCTGCCATTATAGGCTCATCTAAAGGAATATGACAGCAGGCAAACGAACTCAAATAAGGCGAATGCACATGGATTATATAATTTACATCAGGTCTTTTTTTATAAAATTCAACATGTAACATCTTTTCAGATGAAGGCTTTTTATTTCCTTCTATTAAATTTCCACTGAAATCAATCAAAACTAATTCATCTTCTGATAAATAACCATTTGAAGAACCTGAAGATGTAATTAAAATTTTGTCATCATATCTTGCGGAAAAATTTCCTGAATACCCGGGAGTATAATTTTTAATTCCTGCTAATTTTCCATACTCAATTATTTCTGATTTTAATTCTTTTAATCTATCCATCTATATCTGTTCCTTATTAGGATCTTCGATGTCAATAACTTCTGCATAAATCATTTTCTTTTCAACTTTTTTATCAGCAGAGTTATTTTCAACATCATACACTTTCAATTCAACATCTTCTTGATTACTTTTTGCAATTCTATCCGGATTTTTGATTTCCATTCTATCAAACTCTAAAGAAGAACCCTTAGTATCCATAGCTAAAACAAAAGCAAAATATGTCTGTCTTCTTACCCAGTCGTAACCTATATTAACCTTAAAATCATCAGGACCCAAAGCTAAAATAAAAGAATTTTCCTGAAACATTTCACCATTTGGAGAATCACCGGTTAAAGTTAACGTTCCTGACCAAGCAACCGTCACATATTTGTTTAGCCTTAATGCTTCTCTTAAATATACATTGGCATGACCATATCTATACATATCATACATCTGCATAGGGGTACCATCTTGGTAAGCCGTTGCAAAAAAGCCAATATCCTGCATCCAATATTTATATTGAGTATGAACTCTTGGACCAATTCTACCAACAAATTGAGTATCACCTGTTCCGTATAAAGCGGCACTACCTTGCATTACAAGGGCTAAATTTAATGATCGTAAATTTTCCTTGTCTTCATATTTAAATAATGTTTGTGCAGCCTCTGCCATATATCGAGTTCTAATTGTTCCCACATCTGCAGATTGAATATTTTCACCGTGGCGGTTAATATCGTTGTTCTGCATATAACCAATACCAAAACGTTGTCTAAAATCTAAATTCAACCCTTTTCCAATTGTGGAAGGTATCATTCCTCGATCATGATAAATTAATTCAGCAGTATATTTAGGCATTCTAGGTCCAAACCACCATTCATCCATATATGAATTTGCACCATATTGCATATACAATCTATCATCAAAAATTTGTTTACCTTTTAATATAAAAACATCAGCAGATGAGCCATACGCAAGGTCAGTATAGTTAGTAGCACTCCGATACTTCAACATACCACCAAATCCTATACCGCTTTTATTATTTAATATTGGCATTACTTTTAATGTAGAACCGCTCTGTAAAGGAGTATCAAACACAAAGCCAGGTCCTAAAAACATTCCTAATTTACCACGAGAACCAAATTCAGGATAATTTGCATCGAAAAATTCTCGTTTTTTATTTGTATGGGCAGTAATAGAAGGAATAGTAAATAACTTTGTATCACCGTAATTAATTTGAGCCTTCTTCAAGGTAACAACATCATGATCTCTTTTAGCATTAAAAATAACTTCTTTTGCTTTTATATTAATAGCGGTATCTCCAACTTGGTCAGTTATTGAAGATTTTTCCTCATCATCAATAATCATTCTATTGAAATTATTACCACCAATCATTTTAGTGTGAAAATCAAGGATATATGACTCCTCTGAAGACATTTTACCATTATGTAAAATAATCTTATCATCTTCCATTTCGGATTTTCTTGCTCTTACTGTCAACATCGAAGCTTTTGTTTCAATATTATCCATAAAAGCATTTTCTTCATTCAAGTTTATCTGTAAATAATCTCCAAATACGCTATGTCCATCTCTTATAACTTCAACTTTTCCATATGCTTTTAAAATATTTGAAACATTATTATATACTAATTTTTCTGCTTTAATAGTTACATTTTGAGGCGGAAAATATAATACCGGAGATCCCGTTGCTATAATATCAAGAGTTTTATCATCATAATCGATATTATCCGCATCTAACATAACATCATTGGATGTTACATGCTCTTTTACTCCGCCTTCCAACTCTAAAGTTTTTTCGGCATCCACATCTGTTTCATCTGCTTTTTTATTTTTTGAATCTACTTTTTTAGGAGCTTCAGATGTTTCATCCTTTTTATAATTTATATTTAACTCTTTATTTAATTCTTCAAGCTCTTTTTCTTCCATTTCAGCTTGCTTTTGTTTTTCTTGCTCAATTAATTCAAGAGTTTTTTTATAATCTTTTTCTCTTATCTTATTTGTTACTTTAATTCTAACTTTTTTAAAAAGAGGCATTCCTTTACAAGGAGGCATAGTGCTTCCTTCTTTCAATTCAACTTCAGGCATAGGTGCAGAAAGAGGAGATTCATAAAAGCTGTTACTAAATACATCCTCTAAATCCTCAGGGCCTTTTATCATCTCTGCAGATAATACCGCTTGAGAAGTCAATGATAAAATTAATGCTGTAATTAAAAAACTCTTTTTCAACTTATTACCTTTTTACTTAAATATAATTCAACGGATTATTAGGTTTTCCATTAATTCGAACTTCAAAGTGAACATGAGGTCCTGTACTATAACCAGTAGTACCTTCATATCCTACCACTTCACCTTTATGAACAAACTGTCCTTGTCCAACTCTTATAGAAGACATATGTGCATACAATGTAGTAGTAGGTTTCCCATTCACCACTCCATGGTCTAATATGACAACTTTTCCATATCCGCCATACCAACCAGAATATATTACCTTTCCGGAATTAGATGCTCTAATACTACCTCTGTTTGGACCTGCAATATCTACACCTGAATGAAAAGTTCTACTATTAAATATAGGGTGAGTTCTCCAGCCAAAAGGCGAAGTTATTCTTCCGCTTATTGGTCTCATAAAACCAGCAGAAGTTATCCTTACAGTAGAACCGCCGCGATTTCTTGCAATCATACTTTGAATGCTTGCAGACTGTCTGGCTAATTCTCTTTCAGCTCTTTCATATGTTTTTCTATCTGTTTTGTATTTATTAATCATACTCTGATTTTGAGCGATTGCATATTTTATATTTTGTTGTTGAGAATTAATTTCTTGAATAGACTGAGCTAATGCTATTTTTTTAGCTTCTATATCTTTTTTCATCATAGCAATTCTTTGAGATTTGGCCTTGACTGCTAATATTCTTGCATAATCCTTTTTCAAAACAATTTTTTCAAAATAAACAACATCTAATAATGAATTCAAGTCTTTTGCTGAAAAAATCAATTGAAACATACCGGTTCTTTGATTTTTATACACTTGACGAATTCTTTTCCTCATATCCACATTTGCCTTATTAAATTCAGCAACAGACGCAGCTAGATCTTTTTGCATTTGTGCTAATTGAGTTTCCAAACTGGAATATTGATTTTTTGAATACTGCAAAGAATTTGAAGCCTGTTCCAACTTTTGTTGGTTTTTATAAAGCTTATTTTTTTCCAGATGTTCTAAAACTTTTAATCTTCTTATTTTTTCATGAGTAACTCTTTGTTTATGCTGAATAGTCTTAAGCTGGTTTGCATCAGCAATCAAGCCTATATTACCTATAAGCATTACCAAAAATATTATAAATCCTTTTTTTAAATTCTTTATTATTCTCATATCTATTATTTAACCATAAGAGGCAACATCATTAATCCAACGGTCCATGCAATAAAAGTAATACCAATTATTGCAACAATTACTCTCTGGTGTTTTCTGAAAAATTCCATCCGATTCCCCTTATCTTAATATTATAATTATAGTGTACTATAAAAATATTTGATTTGCAAAATTTTAAGAAATCTATTAATATAGCTTTATGGAATTTATAACTGACATTGAAGATAAAAAAGCTATTCAAAAACAAGATATTGGAATTAATCAATTTCTTATTGAAAATAACATTAGTCAAATAGAAAAAATTATTAATTTTTTCAAATCCGATAAACATATGCTATTAGTAAACGGATTTATGGGCACTGGAAAAATATATGTTATTAATCAAGCATTATCTTTTTTAAATGAAGATGTTATAAAACTAAAATATAACTGCTTTGAAACAACAATTCTTGATGATATCTTGTTGGAATTTTTTGACAGTTTCAAAAAATTAACAGCTCAAAATATAATTCAAGTCCCAAAAGCTAGAACTGAAAATTTTACTCAAAAAATTAATGCATATTTTGAATCTATTGAAAAACCTATTGTTATAGTTATAAATTCTTTTGAACAAGTCTTAAGAGATAACAAACCAGAGATTTTAAATTTTCTTTCTCATATATCTAAAAATAATAAAATTAAAATAATACTAATATCACGGAAATTCGATTACTCGGATTTTAATACGGATTATGACAGAGTAGCAATAAATGCTCTGGATAAAGGGATATTTGAAAAATACTTAAGATCTGAAGATATAAAACAAATCGGACCGCTTTCGGATGAATTATATAAATACTCAAGAGGCTATTATTTTTATACAACATTATCTATAAAAATTATGCAGATTAGAAAACTCAGCCTAACAGATTTCTTATCTGGATACACAAAAAGTTTTTTATCATTCAATGATTTTATACTTAGAGAAGCATTATCATTAGTTGATCCAATAAGCGGTCATTTGATAAGATTTTTAACAATAATACGCCACCCTGTAAATATCAATTTACTAAAAAATTTAAATTTATATAACTCTGAAAAAATATCATTTCTTGTCGATAATCTTGTCCTCACAAGAGAAGGTGCAATGATTTACCTACAAGATTATTATAAAATAATCTCTGAAAATTCTATTGCAGAAAATATTTTAGTCAAAATTCATAAAAGTTGTGTTGAACTATACAATACACAACTGCCGCTAAAACCTCTAGAAAGAGATTTACTAATCTCCAGACAGACTATGCGAAAAGAAATCGAATATCATGAATTGTTTATCCCCAAAAAACCTGTTTTACCTCAAAAAACAATACAAAAAATTCAAACTAATCAAATTATCAAACCTCAAATAGTTAAACCTATTGCACAAACAAAACAAGAAAAAGATGAACAAATCAAACATATTTCTTTTGTCTTTGACTCAGAAGAAGATGAAATTAATATTATGAATAAAATTGCAAATTCTATAAATAAATTTGTTGATATCTCAGATGAAAACAACAAAACTCTCGATGAAATAAAAAATCTTTCATTAATAAATTTAATTAATCTTGCAAGACAAGAAGAACAAAATTTTAACTACAAAAAAGTTATTATGATTTATCAAAAAGCTCTTACAATGAACAGTGATGATGATTATTATACTTTTTTACCCAAAATATATACAAAACTGGCTCAAAACTTTAATAAGCTCTCTGACTGGTTCAATGCTCTTAAATATTACGAGTTAGCTGAAGAATTTTACTTTTCAACAGGAGATACAGAAAAAATAAATGAATGTAAATATGAAATAGCAAACATATACTATATTACATTTAAACGCGATAGAGCAGAAAAAATATTGAACGAAATTATTACAGAAGATATCTCTTTAAATCTCAAAACAAAATCAAAACTTCTTCTTGCAAGTATAACCGGCAAAGACTTTAAAAACATACTACCTCAATCAACAGTAGGGATTGAAAAAAATGTATTAGCTGAACTTTATTTTAAATATGCTCTTAACTGCGATGAAGAAGGGGAAATTCAAAATGCCGTAAAATACTATAAAAAATGCGTAGAAACATCTCAAGATCCAACAATTAACGCATATTTATCTTCTTCTTTAACAAATCTCGCAACAATATTCGATGAAAACGGGAAAACAGAATTATCGGTAAAATATTTGCAAGAAAGCTTAAGACTTGATGAAATAACAAAAAATTATAATGGTATATATATTTCATCAATGAAACTTGCAGAAATCTATTCTTTAAAAAATCCTGAAAAATGTTTTGAATACCTCAAAAAGGCAAAAGCTTGCGCAGTTGAACTAAATGAACCTTTTTATATAACATCATCAGATCTTGCCCTAGGAGATTACTATTACAACAAAAAAGATTATAAAAATGCTCTACAATACTATAAAAATGCACATTCTCTTGCATTAAATAATTTTACAAAAGATAATATAACTAAAATTGAAATACGTATAAATGATATAAAGAAATTAGGAATACAATGAAAAACAAAGAATTTTTTAACGATTATATAAAAATATTTTTAAATCAAAACTCAAAATTAAATTTAATATCAAAAAATGATGAAAAATTACTATGGGAAAAACATATATTTGACAGCCTCTCCATTGAAAAATTCTTTGAAAAATATCCAATAAAAGCAAAAAAACTTTTAGATATCGGAACAGGAGGAGGGTTTCCATCTGTTCCAATAGCTTTAGAATACCCAAACATTCAAGTATACGGCTTAGATAGTATTAGAAAAAAAATTAACGCAATTGAAAATATGAAATCTGAACTTAATATCAAAAACCTTCATACTATCTGTGATAGAGCAGAAAATATTAAAGATAAATTTGATATCATTACATCAAGAGCTGTTGCACCACTTAAAGTAATTACAAATTATGCAATGCCACTTTTAAATAAAAACGGGTATTTTATTGCATACAAATCAATACGTACAGAAGAAGAAATAAAAGAAGCTCAAAATATTTTAAAAAAATTCAATTCAAAAGTAATTGATATAATAAAATATAATTTACCTCTGGAAGAAAACCATACGAGAAATCTTATAATAATAAGAAGAATTGATTAGCAATATAATAAAATGATAACTAAAAATAGCAATATAGAATTAAAAAATTTTGGGAAGTATAAACTTGTAACTTCCCTTAATGCTTTTAATAATTTAGGACAAGCTGTCTTTGTTTCTACAATTAAAGAAAAAAATAAATTTAAAACAATTTTAATCGACAACAAAAAAAATATTGTAGGAATAAACAGCTTTAAAATTTATGAAAATACTTTTAAAGGCTGCAATATGAATACTCTTTTAAATAAAAATATACATATAGGCTTAGGCGAAATAATGCGCCTCACAAGTATTATTGAATTGATAGAAAATAATCTTAAAAAAATTCAAATCCTTTCACTTTCAGAAGCAATTCCTTTCCATTTAAAATATAAATTTAAACCAATAAATTTTGGCTCGGAATCAACTAATCAAATATTCTTTCCAAAAGATAAATTAACATTAACATTTGATAAAGATTTACTAATGGAATTAAGTGTTAAAGACATTAAAAATAATAAATCTTTCTTTAATAACTTATTTGTAAAACATAAAATAAATTACAGAATATAAATAAAAAAAACCACTCATCGCTGAGTGGGTCGTTTTCTGCATCCTAATGGTCTCTTTTAGTGTTTATTATTTAGGAGTTTATATGTTTTTGGGGTTAATGAATCTATTTATATTTAGTGTTTCGACTACACTTAAATCTTATGTAATTATTATTACATATAAGATTTTAAATGTCAATAGAATGGATTAATAATTTTTTTTGAAATCTGAAAATACCCATATAGTGTAGAATTTACACTTTACAAAACTTAACATTATGTTATTTTTTTGTTTTTATTGGGTATAAATAATGCGCTAAGATATGTTAATTAATATTAAGGGATATTTTAAACAAAAGGCAATTTTTTCAATATTATATACTTTATATATATAACATATCTAATAGGAACTACATCATGACAGCAATAAGCAGAATTGATGCTGTCTACCGTGAAAAAACATCTCCGGTAGAAGCAGTAAAGTTATACACAGATATAAGCAGGCACTCCATAAATTCAGTCGGAGGAGAAAATCCATTTGCCAATACAAGAAGTATGGGACTATGGCAACAACCGACAGCAGGTTACGTTGGTCAGGTAAATGGAGAGCCTCCAACAGAATATACTTATAAAAACGGTTACTGCGAAGAAGTAACAAGAACGTTAAATCTATTTGCTTAAAAAAAAACGAGGTAAAATATGGCTGCAGGTGACGAATTAAAAATAGGAAAAATAGCAGCAAATACTGACATATATGGAATGGGTATGGACGGCTCCGGAATAAGCAGCAGTCCGATTACAATGCCAAACACTGATTATAATAGCTTTAGGACAAATCGGACGAACAATAACATTGGATTTCTAGGGCTTACAGCACAAAGGACAACCGTTCCAATAAGCAGTCAATTAGATGCTCAATTTGGGAATATGGTCGGATTAGGACAAAATATATTTAGTCCCGAAGTTGGAAACAAATTACATCTTATTTCATAAAAAAAGACGACACTTAAAATTAAGCATCGTCTTTTTTAGTTTATTAATTAAATTATACAGCAGCTTTAGATTTTGATTTTTCAATACAATCAATCAATGTAGAAGCTACTGTTCTTTGTTCTTCTTCAGTAATTTCAGGGAACATAGGTAAAGAAATTACCATTTCAGTATTCTTTTCAGATACAGGTAATGAACCTTTGCCTACTCCTAAGTATTCATGAACTTTTTGTAAATGTAACGGAATAGGATAATAAAGCATTGCACCAATTCCTCTTTCTTGAAGCATTTTATGAACTTCATCACGATTAGGAATTTTTACTGTGTATTGGTGATAAACACAATATGTATTATCTAATTCTTTAGGAGTTTGAACATCTTCGCAATCTTTAAATAATTCATTATAGAAATAAGCATGTTTACGTCTTGCTTCATTCCAATCTTTAACATGAGGCAATTTAACACGTAAAATAGCAGCTTGAATTTCATCAAGACGGCTGTTTACACCAATTTCGTCGTGATGATAACGTATTGCACCACCGTGGTTTCTTAAAGCAACAGCTCTATCTCTTAATTTTTCATCACTAGTCATTAATAGACCACCGTCACCCATTCCTCCTAAATTCTTAGTAGGATAGAAGCTTAAGCAGCCAAAATCACCGAATGTACCAACCATTTTACCTTTATATAATGCTCCGATAGCCTGACAGCAATCTTCTACAACATGCAAATTATGCTTTTTAGCAACAGCCATAATTGTATCCATATCACAAGGTTGACCATATAAGTGAACAGGAATAATTGCTTTTGTTCTTGGAGTAATAGCAGCTTCTAATTTTGAAGCATCCAAGTTAAAAGTATCTTTATCAATATCAACGAAAACAGGTTTTGCACCAACAATACCGATAGCTTCTGTTGTAGCTACGAATGTAAATGCAACAGTAATTACTTCATCACCTTTGCCTATATCCAAAGCTCTTAATGCAATATGCAAAGCATCTGTACCTGAATTTAAGCCTACAGTATATTTACAACCGATAAAATCAGCCATTTCCTGTTCAAAAGCTTTACAATTTTGTCCCAAAATATAAGATCCTGAACGTAAAACTTCACAAACTGCTTTTTCAACTTCTGAACCAATAGTAGCATATTGGCGTTTTGAATCTAAAATAGGTATCATATTTCTCTCCTTTTTTTGCCATAGTTTATAGCCTATAGTATTAGTTTACCACAGTATTTCCATGCCTTTATATAAGCTTAATAATATGTAAAAACTTAACACTAAACTAACTCATTATCAAAAATCAAAGCTCTAGCAACTGCTACCATTGTCCAAAAAATAAACTGAATTTGCGGTCTGAAAAATACAGTATCTACCATACCATGAATACATACAGCTACAATTGAGATAATTGCAGAAGATACAATTATCACAGCTTTTGTATCATTTGATTTTAATATAAAATTAATTGCATCTTTTACTAAAGTTATTAAAAATCCAACAAAAGCAATTAATGCAAAAATTCCGCTTTCAACTGCAATTTCCAAAAAGATATTGTAAGCACTTAATGCATCAAAACCTGTTTTCATATACAAACCATATATTTCTCTAAAGTTTTGATTACCGACACCAATACCCAATAACCAGTTATCTTTAAACATTTCAACAGAAGAATGGTAAACATTAAACCTGAATGAATTTGAAGAATCCTGACGCATTGCAAAAATTGAAAGGACTCTTGCTCTCAAAGATGTAACTAATAGTATTGCAGATGTTGCAATAGCAACAACAACACCGACAATAGATAAATATATTTGCTTATAATTATTCCATAAATATTTAGCAGATACTGCAAACATACCGGCAAAAATTACCATCATACCGATATATGATCCGCGACAACCTGTTAAAAACAATGTCATAGTTGAAAATAATGCTAAAATTAATCCAACTATTGAATATTTATATTTTTTATCAGTAAACAAATATCCTGCTAATCCATATAACGCAGGAATACCTGCTACAAAATATCCACCTAACAAATTCGGATTATAAGGCTTTAAAGTCCCGTACACACGAGTCATAACCTCTTCTGGATTTAACCCTGAAACATCTTGCCAACCTGATATTTCTTCAACATGAGAAAAGTTTTGCAAAAATCCGACTATAGACTCAAAACTTACACAAATACCAATTGTTGCAAGAATATATGGAATTTTATTTTTATTATTTTTAAGATATTGAACCAATGAAAAATAAAAAGCTAAATATGTAAATGTTTTGAAAAAACCTTTTAAACTTAAATGAAATAAAGTAGAGCCTGCCAAACTTATTATCACAATCATAAAATAAGCTAAAAGCCATAATTCAAAGTTTTTGCAATCCAATTTTTCATTAGGTTTAGTTAATATTTTTACAAAAGTAAGAAATACAGTAATTAATGCTATAAAACCAATAACATCAGATGACATTACAGTAGATGATAAAAATACTGCTAGTATAGATAAAAATATAATATTATCTATCTCTTGTAAAAATAAACTATTTTCATACAAATATTTAAATTTTGATTGAGTAAATTTTAATATATTATTAAACATTGTCATTCGCATCTATAGAATTATGATATTCGTCATCATCAGAAACAGGCATAATTTTCAAATCAGAAACTGTCCCGTTAAATTTGTAATCTTTCCCTTCCAATGTAATAGGCAGTCCCATTTTAATTTTATTTCCGCCAACAACTGCACCATCTTTAGTAATTTTTGCAACATCTGTTAATGTAACAACAAGATCATATACATTTGCTTGAGAAGGATCTTCAACTACCATAACTTTTTTACTATTCAAAATTGGTAAAACTATTTTCTTTCTATCAGCTTTTACATCTACGATATCCAAATCTGAATATGGAACATTTCTAATACTAATAAAAGTTTTTTCATGTGAACGAAGCGGTACATTATCTCCAGTTAAAGTAACACCTCTTATATATACCTGAAAAGATATTTTTGAAGTTGCTTCAATTTGTTTTGCAGCAGTTTGTCTATAATTTTTATATGTAAAAAATCCGACAAGCAATGCAATAATTACACCGGCTACAATTATAATATCTACCGGTCTAAATTTTTTTAAACTATCTGTTAATTTTTCCATAAAAATTCTCTCCATAATATTTAAATTTTCAAATACTATTATTATAATTTGTCAACAGCATTTAAAATTTCATCAATAGTTGTAGTTGCACAACCAAATTGTTTTACAACAATACTTGCGGCAATATTACCAATAATAGCAGCATAACAAGGATTTGCACCAGCAGCTAAAGCTAATGTATAAACAGCTGTAACAGTATCCCCAGCTCCTGTAACATCAAATACTTCAGATTTATTAAACACAGGAATCTTAGTATAATTACCATGTCCACTTACAACAAACATTCCGTCAGCACCACAAGTAATAAGAACAGAATCTGCATTTGTTTCATTTAATAATTTATCACCTGCTTTTTTCAAATCTTCTTCTGACTCAATGACAAAACCGACAGATTTTTGAGTATCCGGAAGATTAGGTGTCATAGAAGTAACGTTTTTATATACACCTAAATCTTTTTGAGCATCTACAACAACAATTTTATTATAATGATTAGCTAATCTTATAGTTTCCTGAATAATCTTAGGAGTCAAAGTTCCTATATGATAATTAGATAAAATTATTGCATCATGTTCAGGAACTGCTCTTTCTATCTGTTTCAAAACTTCTTCTTCTATTTCCGGACTTAAGAAAGAATTCGTTTGTCTATCAATTCTTACAATCTGCTGAGTAATAGATGTGGTAATTGATCCTGAAATTCTGGTTTTTGTCGTTGTTTTACGACTTGGATCAACCACAAGCAAGCCACAATTAACATTTGCTTTTTCAAAAGTTTCTCTTAATTGACCGGCTTGAAAATCATCGCCGCAAACGCCAATTACACTAACTTTACCGTTATTTAAAGTGGATACATTATGAGCTGCATTTGATGCTGCACCTAAAATTAACTTTGTCTCAGAATGTAATAAAATCAGTACCGGAGCTTCTCTTGAAATTCTTTCAGCATCTCCATATACCATTTCATCTATTGCTAAATCACCTATAACTAAAACCTTTGGCTCACTTAATTTTTTGATATATGAGATAAGTTCATCTTTATTAATATTCATAAAATATCCTCTGTAAAAAAATAGTAGCATAAAAAAATTTTTTAGCAAAACTCTTGTTATGTAAAAAAGTTTTACATATAATAGCAAAAAAAATTTTTCTCATGATTTATATTTCATACAAAAGAAAGGTAAAAAATACATGATTACACCCATAAGAAGCATTAATTTTTTTTCTATACCAAATAGTATTAATACTCAAAAACAAAATCGATATTACACAAACACAAATAACACATCTTGCGACAGTGTTTCTTTTTCCGGAAAAACTGCAATATCAAAACTCTCACAAACAAGTATTGATTTAGTTCAAAATTTTGCTCAAAAATTACAATTAAATAAGATTTACAAATTCGATAATCCAAATGTTGAAAAATTTCAAATGACCTCTATTGCAACTCCAAATAATCCGTCATCAAGAACACTTTTATTACAGTATTCAGGTTACTCTAAAGATAATATGACTAAACATATTATGTGTACCATCAAAGATAATGGAGAAATATATGAAAGAGGCAATTTGGTAAAAAATCCTCAAGAAATAAAAATTTATGAAAGAATTATACCTGAACTTATAAATCACGCATCAAAAGAATTGAAAGTAAAAAATTAAATATGTCTTGATGTCGGATTTAAAATCATTCCTGCAAGTTTATCCGCTCCTTCAAAGCCCCTTGCACGAATAATTTCTGCCGCGGTTTCTCTATCATAATCTACAAATCTGTGTTCAATTGAAAAACCTCCATCCTGAAAATCAGCAATTACATAACAAGATTTTGGTTCACTTGTCATAGGACGACCGACACTACCGACATTTACAACTGTTTGCTTGCTATTTGTCTGATAACCAGCAGGAACATGAGTATGTCCGCAAAAAATCAAATCCGCATCAGTCCCTGCAAGCATATTCTCAATTTCTTTTAATGGCATGTTTGGTAAAATATCTTCATTGTTACGTCTTGGAGAGCCATGGACAAGAAGAACTTTTACTCCGTCAAGAACTAATTCTTTTTGCGGAGGTAAGTTTTTTAAATAATCCTTTTTATCCTCCTCTATCACTAAAATATCATCAGCTAAAGCATTAGCCATTACAGGAAATCCTTTTTTTACATCTTCAAAAACTTCAGGAGAAAAATCCGCAATTAATTTATCTGTATTTCCCTGAATAACTACCCAATTATTCTGCTGTCTTATATAATCAATTACCATACGAGGCTGCGGACCTGCCATAGCAAGGTCTCCTAAACATAATACCTTATCACAATGATTTTCTTGTAAATCCTTTATTACACTTTCAAGTGCCTGAAAATTTCCATGAATATCTGACAAAACAGCAACTCTCATTTTTCTCTCCTTTTTATTTGTGCTATTATAATAATATGATAAAAAGAAGAAAATCAAAACAATTAAATATCGGAAATGTAAAAATTGGCGGAGATGCTCCGATTAGTGTTCAATCAATGTGCAACACTGATACAAGGGATGTCATATCTACGCTTAACCAAATCAATGAAATGACTGATAAAGGTTGCGAACTTGTAAGACTTGCAGTACTTAACCAAGATGCTGCAGATGCAATTAAAGAAATCGCCAAAAAATCACCAATTCCAATAATTGCAGATATCCATTTTGATTATAAATTAGCAATAAAATGTATAAATAACGGAGTTCATGCTCTAAGATTAAATCCTGGAAATATTGGAAAAAGAGAAAATGTAGAAAAAGTTGTAAAACTTGCAAAGCAACAACAAATTCCAATAAGAATAGGTGTTAATGCCGGCTCATTAGAAAAAGAGCTTGTGAACATGGACATTCCGCTATCAGAGAAAATGGTCATCAGCGCATTAGGACATATAAAAATACTTGAAGATTTAAATTTTGACTTAATTAAAGTTTCATTAAAATCCTCAGATGTTCTTACGACAATTGAGGCTTATAGAATGATAGCTGAAAAAATCCCATATCCATTGCATCTAGGTGTAACAGAAGCAGGTACTATGAGAGGCGGGCTTATTAAATCGTCAGTAGGTCTTGGAACTTTACTAGCTGAAGGGATTGGAGATACTATTAGAGTATCTCTTACTGAAAACCCTGTAGAAGAAGTAAGTGCTGGTTTTGATATTTTAAAAAGTTTAGGATTAAGAGAAAAAGGGGTCAACTTTATATCTTGTCCAACTTGCGGAAGAACTCAAATTGATTTAATCGGACTTGCTAAAAAAGTTGAAGAAAAATTTAAAAATCTGGATAAACCCATTACAATCGCGACAATGGGGTGTGCAGTCAATGGCCCCGGAGAAGCAAGGCACGCTGATTTTGGGATTGCAGGCGGCGTAAAAGAAGGAATTATATTCAGAAAAGGTGAAATAATCGCGAAAGTTCCGGAAAAAGAATTACTTAATAAATTAGAAGAGATTATAACAAAATCATACAAATAATATATGGAAAATTTTATGTAAAGAAATTATAATATTTTTGAAACAATTAATAAAAAAATATATAATTTTAGATAGAGGTGGAAATGAAAAAAAGACTTTTAACTTTAATTTTAACAGCTTTATGTGTATTACCTGCTTATGCAGAATTAACTGTGAAAGATACTACAAATCCTGATTTTATGAAAAATCAAGGATACTCTTCTTCATTAGTTCAAACAACACAAAAGACTATGGCGCGAGCAAATGGAGAACCTTTGACAGAGCCTATTGAAAAAGAATATTATAATCAACCTGTAATAAAAGCAGTAAGAAGATTCTTTATGTATATTGACCCAGCATATGATGATCATTCTTTTGTAAATGATTATAATATCAAAACATCTCCAAGTTATGACGATTTATAGGAAAATACAAAAATTTCCACTTCTATTTTTATTATTAATTCTTTTAGGATGTAATATTAATAATTCTTATGCTGCAGTTTCAGGGCGCATAGATTATAATTCAATATTGTTTGATTATTCTAAATTAGATTTTAATTCTATAAAAAATGAAGCTGATAAGAATTTTGATTTGTATTTTAAATCCAAAAATAAAACAGAAAAGAAAAAATACTTAGATTTAGCAACAAATAAATATTACATCCTCACAAAAATTGACTATTCAAGAATAGAACCATATATTCAACTTGGAAAAATTTATGATTATACAAATCACCCAAGACTATCTAAAGAAAGTTTTTCTAAAGCTATAAATATTGACCCTAAAAATGCTTATGCAAATTTTTATTTTGGGGATTTTTATTATCACAGAAAAGATTATAAAAGAGCTTTAAAATACTATAAAATTGCATATAACAATGGATTAAACAATAAAAATGAACTAAATATAAAACTTGCAATTATCCATGAAAAATTAGCAGACTTGATTAATGCAAAAAAATTTTATGAGATATCATATTCAATAAAACCAGACAGAAATATACAAAAAAAAATACAACTCTTAAATGAGCTAAATTATGATAAATCAGAATATTATCATATTATCAGGGAGTAAAAGTAGACAATGAAACTAAAAAACATATTAATTATATTTTTATTATTCTTATTAACAACATCATTTGCAAATGCTGAAGATCAAACAATAACAGCTAGATTGCAGCCCCAAGCATCAGCACAACAAACAACAATAGGTTCAAATCAGACAAACCTTGATAATTCATACCTTGGTACTATCTATGATGATACCCTGGAACCGGTGTTTAAGCCATATGAACCTGCAAAAAATGAAGTAGTATTCAGCTATACAAAAAATTTAATTAATGCAATTGACCCCACAGCCTACACAAATAAAACAGGCAGCTATCTCCCTGGAGCAAGAGGAATTAATCAATTAGTAATTTATACACCAAATTACGGATCAAGAACAAATACAAATGAATTCGGAGCAGAAGCAATAGTTGAAGGAAATACTGTCACCGAATTATCTGGTGCTGATTCTTTAATTCCTCCAAATGGAATTGTAATAAGCGGTCATGGACGTGCAAAAAATTGGATGAATTCAAGTATCAAAATAGGTACAAAAATTTATATCGATAGAGCTTCTAATTTAATATATACATATACAACTTCTGAAAGTTATATTTTTGAGTCAGAGAAAAAAATAAAAGAAGCAGAACAAATGCTTCAATATTATCGTTCATTAAGTCCTGATTATAATTGGAGAATACCTACAAGCTATATTAATGATGCAAAAGATTATTTAAAAAAAGCAAGAAAAGAACCTGATGAAGTCAAAAAATATTCACAACTAGCTATAGAAGCATCAAATGACGCTTTAAAAAGTGTCATTCCTTACAAAAATGGAGAGTTAAAAGGTGTTTGGCTAAGACCAACAGAAACAAGTGAAGAAGAAATTGAAAAAACACTTAACAGACTAAAACATGCAGGAATTGATAATATTTTTCTTGAAACATATTTCCATGGGAAAACAATATTCCCAAGCAAAACAATGGAAGCATACGGCTTTACTCCGCAATATGAAAAATTTGCAGGAATTGATCCTCTTGAAATATGGATTAGAGAAGCACATAAAAGAAATATAAAAATTCATACTTGGTTTGAAACATTTTATGTTGGACCACAAAACCCAAAAGATAATCCTAAAAGTATATTAGCAATGAATCCATCTTGGGGAAATAAAACCAAAAAAGATACAGATTCAGTAGATCCTTCAAAATCAACATCAGAACATAACGGATACTTTTTAGACCCTGCAAATCCATATGTTCAAGACTTTGTAGTAAAACTTGCAGATGAAATAATTACCAGATACAAACCGGATGGAATAAATCTTGACTACATAAGATACCCTAACTGTGTTTCTCTAAATGAATCATCAAACTGGGGATATACAGATTATGCACGTAATGATTTTAAATCAATTTATGGTGTAGATCCTAATGATATTTTAAAAACTGATCCGCTTTGGCTTGAATGGAACAATTACAGAAGAGAACAAGTAACAAATGTTGTCAAAAAAATAGGAGAAATGGGTAAAAGAACCAACACATATATAAGTGCGGTAATTTTTCCTGATAGATTAGCAGCACTTGATCATAAACAACAAGATTGGAGAACTTGGACTACAAGAGGCTATATAAATGGTCTTACACCTCTATTCTTAACTTGTGATTCTAAAACTGCAAATAAAATGATGTCAGATGTAATAAACGCAAAATCAGGGAATACTGATTTTTATGCAGGCCTTTTTGTTACATTTATGGGCGGGAGTGATGAAGATTTAATAAGATTAATTCACGAAGCAAGAAAAGTAAATGCAAAAGGAGTTATCCTATTTGATTACGCTCATCTAAACAATAAATATATTAACACATTATCTAAAAGTGTATTTGCACAACGTTCACCAATCAGAAAGCCATTGTACCAACCGGAACAACCGCAAAAACAACCGCAAAAGCAAGAAAATAAAGGTTGGTGGATATTCAAAAAAGAATCATAATTAATATTAAAATCATATTTATAATATA
>CAJMDF010000023.1 GCA_905212085.1 uncultured Clostridium sp. | reverse complement strand
ATAAAAAATGTAAAAATTTGAAATAATTAATTATTTTTTAAGTATTAAAAAAGACAGAGCTTATTCAACTCTGTCTTTTTAATTTATGTTAAAAAGCGGAAACACTCCTTTGAATTGTGCCTTTAAATAAGTTTATGCAAAAACTTACTTAAAGGGTGGAGCGGCTAGGCTCTTAGAACATTAAGCCAGCTTCTCTAGCAGCATCAGCTAAAGCAGCTACACGACCGTGATATAAGAAACCTCCACGGTCAAATACTACGCATTCAATGCCTTTAACTTTAGCTTTTTTAGCAATTTCTTCACCAACGATTTTTGCAGCTTCGATGTTACCACCGTGAGCTAATTTTTCTTTTAATTCTTTATCGTTAGAAGAAGCAGATGCTAAAGTTACATGATTTACATCATCAATTAATTGAGCATAAATGTGTTTTGTGCTTCTGTATACAGCTAATCTAGGGAATTCAGCTGTTCCGGAAACTTTTACTCTTATTGTTCTATGTCTTTTTTGAACTTTTGGTTTTCTAACTTCTTGTTTAATCATTTTATATTCCTTTCGTTTAACCCAAACCTTCTTGACATATCAAGGGTTTATGCGGGCATAAATAATATTTTATCAAGTCTAAGCAAAGCTTAGTAAGTTTTATCCTATTTTTTACCAGCTTTACCAGCTTTACGTCTGATGTGTTCACCTTCATATCTAACACCTTTTCCTTTATAAACTTCAGGAGGTCTTTTAGATCTGATGAATGCTGCTACATCACCAACAGTTTGTTTATTTGAACCTTTTACAGAAATTTTTGTGTTAGCTTCTACTGTAATTGTGATTCCTTCAGGTGGTTCAACGATCACAGGGTGAGAATAACCTAATGAAAGGTTAAGATTTTTACCTTCCATATTTGCACGGTAACCAACACCTTGGATTTCTAATTTCTTTTCAAATTGTTCTTTTACGCCGTGTACTGCGTTAGCAATCAAAGTTCTTGATAATCCATATAGAGCATCTGTTTCTCTAGAATCACCAATTTTTGAAAGTACAACATGGTTATCTTCCATTTTTACTTCAATTTCTGGACGAACTTCAACTACTTCTGTTCCGTGAGGTCCTTTTACAGTAACTGTATGACCTTCTATTTTAACTTCAACCCCTTGTGGGATTTCGATAGGTTTTTTACCAATACGTGACATTTTAATTTTCTCCTTTAGGTATATTGTGTACTTAATTTCAAACTTTTCTACCAATTATGTTTGAATATAGATTCAAGAAGTCCAGATTTCATATTAAGGCAAGTTATTTAACGAAAAAGTCTTTACCTCTTGTCCTCTGTTCTTCTGATTACTGATTAGTAAACGTAGCAAAGAACTTCGCCACCGATGTTTTCTTTTCTAGCTTTTCTGTCTGTTAAAAGACCTTTGCTAGTAGAAACGATAGCGATACCCATACCACCTAATACTTTAGGAAGATTTTTAGCTTTGCTGTAGTTTCTCAAACCTGGTTTAGAAATTCTTTCTAATTTTGTAATGATAGGTTTGTTGTTAGCATCGTATTTTAAAGTGATTTCTAATACTTTAAATTTACCTTCTACTTTTTCGCTGTAATCAGTAATAAAACCTTCTTCTTTTAAAAGTCTAGCTAATTGAACTTTTAATTTTGAAGATGGCATTGATACTGATGGGTGTGATACCATATTAGCGTTTCTAATTCTTGTTAGCATATCTGCTATAGGATCTGTCATTGACATAAAATTTTCCCTTTCGAGGACTTACCCACAGTTATAGGCAGTATCCTTTTTAACTATTACACCACTTACTGAATTAATTGTTGCTTTATAATTAAGCGTATTTCAGCAGTCTGGAACTGTATAATTAAAGTATCATGAACTAATTATATTTACAAGTATATATTTAAATATATTAATTATTGTTACTTGATTATAAAAAACCAAAAAAGACCGCATCCCTCGGTCCTTTGGTTTTATTATATTTATATTTCGCATAAGATAAAGTAGAACGTTTCATTTACTTACGACTTTATAAATTTATGCAAAACAAAGTTTTACTATAAACTATTAAAAAGTCTAAGTTATTTTCACGGTATACTTTACTACCAGCTTGCTTTTGTAACGCCCGGAAGTAATCCTTCGTGAGCCATTTTTCTTAAACAAATTCTGCAAAGACCGAAATCTCTGTGGTAACCGTGAGGTCTTCCACAAATGCTGCATCTGTTATGAAGTCTTACTGCAGGGTATTTCCCGGCTGCAACAAGTTTTTCGCGTCTTAGTTCTTTGTTTATCATCGCTTTTTTAGCCATGAATTTCTCCTTTTTTTATTTTTTGTTTGTTGTTGTCATAACCGCTATTAGCGGATGAAGCGGCTACGCTTCCTATTTGTTCATCCCTTTAAAAGGCATTCCCAATAATTTTAGTAATTCACGAGCTTCTTCATCAGTTTGAGCTGTAGTGATTACAGATACGTTCATACCTTTTACTAAATCAACTTCTTCATAAGTAATTTCCGGGAATAATGCTTGTTCTTTCAAACCTAAAGTATAGTTTCCACGACCGTCAAAACTTTTTGGAGAGATACCTCTGAAGTCACGAATACGAGGCAATACTACACAAATAAGTTTTTGTAAGAAGTCATACATTCTTTCGCCACGCAATGTAACCATTGCACCTACAGGCATTCCTTCTCTTAACTTATAAGATGCGATTGATTTTTTAGCTTTTGTAACTACGCATTTTTGACCAGCTATTTTAGTCAATTGAGCTTCAATTGCTTCTGCAATTTTAGAGTTGTGAGAAGCTTCTCCTACACCCATATTCAAAACAATTTTGTGAAGCTTTGGTATTTGGTTAATATTTTTATATCCGAATTTTTCCTTTAATGCAGGAATTACTTCTTCTTGATATTTTGCTTTTAAACTTCTAGTTTTTGTTGTCATTTTCGTATTTCCTTAATTCTACGATGCAATAATATTATACAATAAACATGTAAATATTATAATTTTGCATCTAATTGTTCACCACATTTTTTACAAACACGAACTTTTTTGCCGTCAACGACTTCGTGTTTGATCCTTGTCGGTTTTTCGCAAGCAGGGCAAATAACCATTACATTAGAAGCATCTACAGGAGCTTCAACTTTGATTAAACCGCCTTGTATTCCTGCCATAGGTTGAGGTTTTTGAGCTTTTGTAGCCATATTCAAACCTTCAACAGTAACAGTGCCTTCAGTAACGTTAACTTTTTTAATGTTTCCTGATTTGCCTTTATCTTTGCCTGCAATAATCATTACTCTGTCAGTATTTTTTACATGCAATTTTTTCTTTGTCATTTTGTTTTTCCTTTATATTTTATTGGATTATCTATCTTGCACTAGATAACTTCCGGTGCAAGAGAAACGATTTTCATGTAACCTTTATCTCTTAATTCACGAGCTACAGGTCCGAAAACACGTGTTCCACGTGGGTTGCCATCTTTGTTGATAATAACTGCTGCGTTTTCGTCAAATCTGATAACTGATCCGTCTGCACGTTTGATATCAGCTTTTGTTCTAACTACAACAGCTCTAACAACTTCAGATTTTTTTACAGGCATATTTGGGTTTGCATCTTTTACTGCTGCTACGATTTCATCGCCAACTGCAGCAAATTTTTTATTTGAACTTCCCATTACACGAATGCATAAAAGTTCTTTTGCACCTGTATTATCTGCTACTTCTAGTCTAGTTTCTTGTTGTATCATTTTTATTTTCCTTTATTTTTAAAGAATGTTTTACTGTTTCGTCCTCTCATTACGCTATGGTAATGTTGACTAATAGATATTACTATCTAGCTTTTTCAACTACTTCAGCTAATGTCCAACGTTTGTCGCCAGAGATAGGTCTTGATTCTACAATTCTAACGATATCGCCTTCGTTGCAAATGTTACCTTCATCATGAGCTTTGTAGTTTTTATTTGATTCAATAATTTTTTTGTATTTTGGATGTGGTTCATAATCTGCTACTTTAACTACGATTGTTTTATCCATTTTGTTGCTGATTACTACACCTTGTTTTTCTTTCTTAGGCATGTTGTACCTCTTTTTCTTTTATTACAGTTTTTGCTTGAGCTATCAATTTTTTTGTTTTAGAAATCATTGCAGTGTTTTCTAATTTATGAGTTGAAAGTTGTAATTTGTAGTTAAACAAATCTTTTTTCCATTCATTTATTGCACTTTGCAGCTCTTCTACTGTTTTTTCGCGCATTTCATCTAATTTCATTTTTTATTTTCCTTATTAGTTGTAGCGTAATTACGCTTCTAACTTAGCTTTTTCTACTACTTTAACTTTGATAGGCAGTTTTTGAGCAGCCAATTCTAATGCGTGAACTGCAACACTTCTGTCGAAATAGTCAAGTTCAAATAGAATTCTGTTCGGTTTAACAACTGCTACCCAATATTCCAAATTACCTTTACCTGAACCCATACGAGTTTCAGCAGGTTTTGCAGTAATTGGTTTATCAGGGAATATTTTAATCCAAACGTTACCGCCACGTTTGATTTCACGAGTCATTGCACGACGTGCAGCCTCGATTTGTCTGCTGGTAATCCAACCAGGTTCAACAGCTTGAAGTGCATAGCCACCAAATTCTAATTTTGTTCCTCTGGTTTCTGTACCTTTCATTCTGCCTTTCATCATTTTGCGGTATTTAGTTTTTTTAGGCTGTAACATTTTATTTTACTCCATTTAGTTTTTCTTACTATTTATAATTTGCGGTTATGCTTCTTCATTAGATGCGATTCTGCGTCTTGGACGTCTTCCGCCTTTTTCAGAACCTTCTTTACCGCTTTTTGCTTTGATGTTTTGGTCTGCTTTTTCGCCAGGCATTAAGTTACCTTTGAAAATCCAAACTTTAACACCGATTTTACCCATAATAGTATCAGCTTCTGTAAATCCGTAATCAACATCAGCACGAAGTGTTTGAAGAGGAATTCTTCCTTCTTTTGCCCATTCTGAACGAGCAATTTCAGCTCCGCCTAAACGTCCGGATACCATAACTTTAATACCTTGAGCACCAGCTCTCATTGTACGTTGCATTGCTTGTTTCATTGCACGTCTGAAAGCTACACGTTTTTCTAATTGTTGAGCAATTGCTTCTGCTACAAGTTGTGCATCTGCATCAATTCTTGCAACTTCTACAACGTTGATGATTACAGGTTTTCCGATGTATTTTGAAACTTCTTTTTTCAAATCTTCAATACCTTGACCACCACGACCAACAACGATACCAGGTTTAGCTGTTACTACTGTGATAGTTATGTTTTGGGCTTTTCTAGCGATTAAAATCTTAGAAACACCTGCAGCATAAAGTTTTTTCTTAATAAATTTTCTTATTTTAGCGTCTTCTGCTACGAATGCACCATAATCTTTTACCTTAGCAAACCATGTGCTTACCCAAGGTTGAATTATGCCGATTCTAAATCCTTTTGGATGTGTTTTTTGTCCCATTTTATTTACCTTTTGTTATTACTACTACTTGATATCACTTACTTTTAATGTTAAGTGAGAAGTGCGTTTTAGTCTTTTATACATACGACCTTGCGCTCTTGTTCTTGCTCTTTTATATGTAACGCTTTCATCTGCAAAGATTTCAGAAACCTTTAAAGATTCAGCACCTACGCCATATTTTTCTTGTGCATTTGCAACTGCTGCTTTCAAGTTCTTTTCAACTACTCTAGCGGCAAAATAAGGCATAAAACGCAACATATCTTGAGCTTCAACGACAGATTTTCCTCTTACTTCGTTGATTACTCTGCGAAGTTTTCTAGCTGTCATTTTAATATCTGTTTGTCTTGCTTTAGCTTCCATTTTTTTATTTCCTTATTCTTTTAATTGCGTTACTTACGTTTAGCAGTCTTGTCAGAGCCTGCGTGTCCTTTGAATAATCTTGTTGGTGCAAACTCACCTAATTTGTGTCCGATCATTTGTTCTGTTACATAAACAGGTACATGAGTTTTTCCGTTGTGAACCGCGATTGTATGTCCTAACATATCAGGTACAATCATGGATGCTCTTGACCAAGTTTTTATAACTTTTTTTTCAGAGTTTGCATTCATTTTTGCGATTTTATTTTGTAGAGCTTCTTCTACATATGGACCTTTTTTTAATGAACGTGCCATTAATATTTTCTCCTTATTGGTTCAAAGGCCTTTGGGGCATTAAGCCCCATTGCCTATTTATTTGTTATTTCTTATTTTTTTCTTCTTCTAACGATTAGTTTATCAGAAGCTTTTCCTGATTTTCTAGTCTTATGACCAAGAGCTGGTTTACCCCAAGGTGTTTTTGGATTACCCCCTGGACCTGTTTTACCTTCACCACCACCGTGTGGGTGATCGCAAGGGTTCATTGTAACACCACGTACTGTTGGGCGGATACCTAAGTAACGTTTTCTACCTGCTTTACCGATAGATAAGTTTTTGAATTCTGCATTACCTAAAGTACCGATTGTAGCCATACATTCTTTTCTTACCATTCTCATTTCTGATGATGGAAGTTTGATTGTAACGTAGTTGCCTTCTTTAGCCATAACTTGAGCTGCGTTACCTGCAGATCTTACCATAACACCGCCACGACCAGGTGTAAGTTCAATATTATGAACTATTGTACCTAACGGAATTAATTCAAGCGGAAGTGCGTTACCTGTTTGTACAGGAGCTTCAGGTCCGCTTACGATTACATCGCCTACGTTTAGTCCTTCCGGTGTTAAAATATATCTTTTTTCACCATCTGCGTAGAATACTAATGAAATTCTAACGTTTCTGTTTGGATCGTATTCAATAGTTTTTACTGTTGCTGGTACGCCAAATTTTTCACGTTTGAAATCTATGATACGGTATGTTCTTTTTACACCGCCGCCTTTGTGACGACATGTAATTCTACCTGTATTATTTCTTCCTGCTGTTTTTTTCAATGATTTTAACAATGATTTTTCAGGAGTTGTGCAAGTGATTTCTTGATAATCACTTTTTGTCATCCCTCTTTGGCCTGGAGATGTAGGGTTTATTTTTCTGATTGCCATTTTTATTTTTCTCCTTTAATTGGCTTTGTGTCATTTTCAGGACATACGCCTTACGCCCTGTTTTTATTATGCTCCGATTAATTCTTCAATCGGATCGCCTTCGATTGTTACGATGGCTTTTTTAGAAGAATCAGTTCTACCGAATTTGTATCCCATTCTTTTTTCATGAGATGGCATGTAAACTGTTCTTACTTTTTTAACTTTTCTTCCAGGAAAAGCTAATTCTACAGCTTGTGCAATTTCAACTTTTGTAGCATCTTTTACTACTTCAAAAGTGTATTGACCTAGAGTTGTAGCACCTACAGACTTTTCAGTAATGATAGGTTTTTTAATTACATCATATAATTTTTCCGTATTTGTTCTTGCTTTACTCATTATTGTAGCCTTTCTGTTATATCGTTAACAGCAGATTCGGTAATTACAACAGAATCAGCTTCCAGTAAATCTTTTACGTTAAGGTTTGAAGGTAAAATGATTTTTACGCTTGGGATGTTTCTTGCTGATAATTCTAAATTTTTATTTTCTTCAGCTTTTACATCTGCAACGATTAAAATTTTACCAGTTACGTTTAATGATTTTAATGCACTAACCATTAATTTTGTTTTTGGTTCAGTGATTGCAGAAAAATCTTTTACTACAACCATTTGTTCGCTTCTAGCTGACAATGCTGATTTAATAGCTAATTGTCTAGCTTTTTGAGGCATGTTGAATGCATAACTTCTTGGTTTTGGTCCAAAGATTACGCCACCGCCTGCAAATAATGGAGAACGAAGAGAACCTGCTCTTGCTCTACCTGTACCTTTTTGTTTCCAAGGTTTTTTACCGCCGCCAGATACTTCTGCTCTTGTTTTAGCACAAGCTGAACCTTGACGAGCGTTATTTAATTGTCTTCTTAATGCTAAGTGCATTACATGTAAATTAGGTTCTACACCGAATACATTTTCGTTCAATGTAATTTCGCCTAATTTTTCTCCGTTTGTACTTAATATTTCTTTTGACATTTTTGTTTTTTTCCTTTGCTTTCCGCTTACCCCTTTCGGTTCCCCGTTTTATATGGTAAGAGCGGGTTAATATTATATTACTTTCTTGAATTTAGTTCCATTTTGTTCTTGTTGGAACGATTGTTACTAATCTACCTTCGCATCCAGGTACTGAACCTTTTACTAATACTAAGCTGTTAGCTGCGTCTACTTTAACTAATTTTAATTTAGTAATAGTAACTCTTTCATTTCCCATGTTACCAGCCATTCTTTTGCCTTTGATAACACGTGATGGAGTTGTACCAGCTCCGATTGAACCAGGTTCTCTGTGGTTTTTAGAACCGTGTCCCATAGGTCCTCTTGAGAAGTTCCATCTTTTTACTGTACCTTGGAAACCTTTACCAATTGATTTTCCTGTTACGTCTACTTTTTCAACGTTGTCTAAAACTGATAATTCAATTTTATCGCCAACTTTGTAGTCTTGTGGGTTATCAATTCTGAATTCTTGAAGGTGTCTGAAGTTTTCCAAGTTAT
Source organism: uncultured Clostridium sp. (assembly GCA_905212085.1). Lineage (GTDB taxonomy): Bacteria > Cyanobacteriota > Vampirovibrionia > Gastranaerophilales > Gastranaerophilaceae > Stercorousia. The sequence goes on along the minus strand of CAJMDF010000023.1, from coordinate 22,491 downwards.
TTTTCTTGAAGTGGCCAAGTTCAGCTTTTGTTAAGTGTTTTTCTTTTGCTGCAATTGTACCAACTTGAATTGCGTTGTAGCCATCAGTTTCAACTGTTTTTACTTGAGTAACAACAATTGGGTCAACTTTGATTACTGTTACAGGAATAGCCAAACCTTGTTCGTCAAAGATTTGAGTCATTCCAAGTTTTTTTCCTATTACACCTAGTGTCATATTCTACCTTTCTTGCTCACCCTACTTGGTGCAGACATTATTCTGCCCCTGTTTCGGGATTGCATTTTCTCTTGCGAGCGCTACGTCTTGCTAATCTTTACCTAATTTGAGGGCTTTCACCTCTACAACCTCTCGGCTGTCCCGTTGTGGAATTGTTATTCCAAACGGTCGCAGTTCACATTACAATGCATAATGCTTATTTAGTTTTCAAAAAGTTAATTATAACTTAACTTCAATATCTACGCCAGCCGGTAGATCTAATCTGCCTAATTCTTCAACTGTTTGTTGAGTAGGTTCGTATATATCAATAATACGTTTATGTGTTCTCATTTCGAAATGTTCACGAGATTTTTTATCTACGTGAGGTGAACGTAATACGCAATATATACGTCTTTTTGTAGGTAAAGGAATAGGACCAGCTACTTTAGCGTCAGTTCTTTTTGCTGTTTCTACGATTTTGTCTGAAGATACGTCAATTAATTTATGATCGTATGCTTTTAAACAAACTCTGATTCTTTGTCTTTGTGTGCTTGCCATTTGCATTCCTTTTTCTTTTTTTATCTATTACACTGCTTGAAATCGCTATTCAACAAATATTTCGGATATTAGTAAATACATTAATTCCAAGCATATCAATGTTAAAACAAACAAATTTCGCTGTCAACAATGGAAATGAGAAAATGTATAGATTTGTAAATTAAAGTTTTACTTATAAAAAAAATTGACCGATCAGGTCAATTTTTTATGATAATTTTTTATAAAAATAAATTATTCTTCGTCATTGTCATCATCGTCTTTATTATTTTCTGATTCTTCTTCATCATCGTCGACGTAATCTGCATCATCTTCATTTTCAGAATTGTCTTTAGAATCTTCATTTAGAATTTTTTCTTCTTCTGTTTCATTTTCTTCAGATTCTTTTTGTGTATCTTCTGCTTCTAATGCAGCTTTTATTTCTTCTTCGTCTTTCGCTCTGATGACAGGAATTGATAACATTAGGGCTACTTGATCGCCGTCTTGTTCAAGATTAAGTTCTAATGCGTCTTTATCCATTTCTACATATTTAGATAGTAGATCTACCATCTCACGTCTCATGCGTTCCATTAACTCCGGTGTTAAATTTGTTCTATCCTGCATTAGGACTACTCGTAATCTATTACAAGCTGTTTCTTTGGTTGATTCTTTTTCTTGTTCTGTATCTGTTTGGCGGAAAAAGCCTAATACCTTATTGTATAAATTTTGTAGTATCATCTTTTTACTTCTCCTTTCCCATTAGGCCGGAGAAGAATTTTTTCATTTTGGCCATTACCCCTTGAGGTTCTTCTAGATTTAAAAATGGAACATCTTCACCAATAATTCTTCTAGCTACATTATTGTAAGCTTTTCCTGCTAAAGATTTTTCATCATTTACGATAGGTTCACCTTTGTTTGTAGATGTAATAATTCCAGTATCTTCTGGAATTATTCCGATTAAATCAGCTGATAATATTTCTACTACATCGTCTACGCTCATCATATCATTTGATTTGATAAGATTTGGACGAACCCTGTTTAGTAATAATTTATAAGATTTAATTTCTTCTTTTGCTTCCAAAAGTCCTATAATTCTATCTGCATCGCGAACTGCTGACATTTCAGGAGTTGTTACGACTATAGCTTCTGATGCACCGGCTACAGCATTTTGGAATCCTTGTTCAATACCTGCCGGACAGTCTACTAAAATAAAATCAAAGTCTTCTTTTAATTTTTCACATATATCTTTTAACTGTTCTTCGGTAACAGCTGTTTTATCACGGGTTTGTGCTGCAGCTAAAAGACAAAGGTTTGGATTCTTTTTGTCCTTTACCAGCGCTTGTTTTAATTTACAACGTCCTTCAACTACATCTACTATTGTATAAACTATTCTGTTTTCTAATCCTAGTAGCAAATCTAAGTTTCTTAATCCCAAATCGGTGTCAATCATAACGACTTTTTTCCCAGCTTTTGCAAGAGCTGTACCTATATTGGCATTTGTTGTCGTTTTACCTACACCACCTTTTCCGGATGTTATTACGATAACTCTACCGCTCATGATTTCTCCTTTTTATGATTCATGTATTTTATGTATTAAAATTTGTTTTTTGTATATACAAGCCTCTTCAGGTATAAATGTATCTGTTTTTTGTATATACGGAATATTAATATTATCAGGACGTCTAGCGAAGGTATCTGCTATTCTTAATTGAATTGCATTCATTTTTAATGCTCTGATCTTTGCATATTGGTTGCCTGCTGCGCCAGCGTGTGCAATCCCTCCTAATATACCCCAGACTGTAATATCGCCTTTTGCAATAATTTCAGATCCCGGGTTTGCATCTCCTATTATTACGATGTTTCCGTCTGATGTTATGCTTTGACCTGAACGTAATGTCCTTTGAATATATAATGTTGGAAGTTTTTCCGTTTCTCTTAACGATTTACGTAAGTCATCAAGGTTGTAGTCAATATCCTCAATATCATCACCATCTATTTTATTAGCATTTTCCAACTCTTTATTAAAATCTTTTAATTCTTCCGATGTGGTGCTAAAATCAGTGGAATCTATTGCTGTGTAATTATTAGAAGGTATTTTTTCTATGATATCTTCTTGAGGCTTAGATTCCTCTTCTTTCACTTGGTTATCAATGGTTTCAGGCTGATTTTCTTGTTTTAAATCTTCAATCGGTATATTTTCTATTTGAGAATCTTTCGGTAAATTTTGTAAATTATTTTCTTCTGCAAAAGTTTTAATATCAGTATTGTCATCCCCAAAAATTTTATCTAGAGCTTTTTCTAGTTCTTTGTTTACTTTTTCTTGATCTGCATTAAATTCAGGCATTGGAACTTTGTTTTCTAAAATTGAAACTTTTATATTCAGTTCTTCAGCTGCTTTTACAGTAGATGTGGAACTTGTTGTAATAAATTCAATTTCAGAATTCATAGATTCCACTAATGCTTTAATGCTTGTTAGTTCAGTCGTTGTTAAATTAACTGAGCCTAATTTTAAACATACTTTTTTACTTTGGGCATCAGGCAAATCTAATATTCTACTTAATTCATAAATAATTTCAGATGTTTTTTGTGCATTACTAACATCAACTATAAAACCGTTTTCAATGTATCCCTTATCCATTTTTGAACCTTTCCGCAAATCAGACTTTATTATATGAATGTACATGAAACATTTCGGAACATCAATGGATTATTTAGAATTGTAATGTTGTTTTTTTTATTAAGCAAAAATTGATTCATTGATTTGCTTTTTAGCAAGCCTGTTTTCTAAATCTTCTTTGCTTATAACTCCATCGTTATTTATGTCAAGTCCTTTATTTTGACTGTAATATTTTTCCCCTTTTCTGCATAGAACATTTTGGTTTGCTCTGCCTGGTAAAAATGTTATAGCGTATAAATCACCTGCAGAAAGTCTCGCATTTGGTGCAAAATTATAACTTTTTGCAATTTTTAAATATTTTTCAGCCAAATCCAGTTGTTCTATTGCAGACATTTGTGCAATTTTTTCTTTAGTTAAATTTAATCCGTGGATACGGTTAAGTTCTGCTATAGATTGATCTGTAAATTGAATTAAGCCTACTGCTGTTTTTCCGTTCCAAGCTTTAGGATCAAGTCCTGATTCACTATTAAGAACAGCCAGTAAATCTTTGTAATCACAGTTTAAATTATTAGCAACTTCTTTTACTTTATTTAAGAAATTAGAATCAAGTTTATTTTTGTGTTTTAAACGTTTATTTATTTTCCCTTTTATTTTAGATATCAGTGTTTTAATTTTTCTTGGTTTTATATTTTCTTTTGAATCTTCAGATGTTTCTTTTTTTACATTGTTAGAGTTTTCATTGTTATTTGTGTTTGTTTTTATCTCTGTATTAGTAGAATTTTCTTTTTTATTTTTTGTTAAAAGATTAAAATTTGTATTAATATGTAATTCACTTAGTTGTTTTGTATAGTTATTAAAAGTATTTAATTGTGAGAATGCAGCTTGAATACTGTAATCAAAAGGATTTGCCATAAATGATGGGATAACATAATTATTTGCCATTGTATATACATTATTAAATGGATTAAATAATGGCATTGAAAGTTGAGGAGTAAATGAAAAAATATTCATTTGCGGAACTGTATAATTTAATAAGGAATTAAATATTCCAAATCTAAATCCGGAATTAAAAGCATTACAACCGCAGCTGCCCCAATAAGGTGTCGGCATAAAACTGTTTATATAAAAGTTGTTAAATCCCCAGTTGTAAATACTCATATTTATTCCTATAATTTCCCCGTATATATATAAAGTATTTATTTTAATAATAATTGCTAAAACTTTTTAATTCATGTTAAATTTTGTTAATAAAAAAAGACTATTAACTAATGTAAATTTATTTTTTTATTATATGATATATTTTAGGGACAGAGAAATATATGATTTTTAATGAAACAAAAACCCACGAAATTACGGTTGACGTAGTTATTGTAACAATGAAGAATAATGCCTTGCAGGTTTTGCTTGTAAAAAGGACAAACGAACCTTTTAAAGATAAATGGGCAATTCCGGGAGGATATGTAAGATTGTCTGAAAATCTTGATCAAGCGGCATTAAGAGTTTTAAAAGAGCGTACAAATGTGGATAATATTTATTTGGAACAATTATACACTTTTGGTGATCCTCTTCGTCACCCTAATGCAAGAGTTATTACTTGCGCATATTTTGCTCTTGTAAGAGCTGAAGATATTCAAATTGTTACAACACCTGAATTAGGTTGGCATAAGATTTCAGATTTGCCGCCTTTAGCATTTGACCATAAAGAAATTATTGAATATTCATTAAAAAGAACTCGTGAAAGATTGGAATTATGCCCTGTTGCATATCAGTTGTTAAATGAAAAATTTACTCTTACTGAAATGCAAAAAGCTTATGAGTTGATAATGGGTAAAAGTTTAGATAAACGTAATTTTAGAAAAAAAGCTCTTTCGACTGAAGGTTTGATTGAATTGGATGAATTTACAAAATCTTCATCTAAAAGACCTGCAAGATTATATACTTTTGAAAATATTAAGTTGAATTCAAAAAGAGCCCATTTTATTTCTAAGAAAAAGGAGAAAAAATAATGTTATTGAATTTAGTATGGGCTGTGCAGATTTTTTCAGCTTTATTATTGATAATTTTAATATTGTTACATTCACCTAAAGGTGATGGGATTGCAGGGATAGGCGGAGCATCTCATGTTTTTGCCTCTCAAAAAAGTGCAGAAAAAGGATTGAATAAATTAACAGGCATAGTTGCAGGTATATTTTTGGTTTGTACTTTCCTTTTAGGTTTTGGAATAATCAAATAGTGATGTAAGCATATGAGTGAAGATATTTTTTCACGTAATAAACTTTTTTGGGGAGAAGATAATCAATATCTTCTCTCTTTAAAACATGTTGCAATTTTTGGATTAGGCGGTGTCGGCGGTTTTTGTGCGGAAGCCATTGTGAGAGCAGGTATTGGAGAAGTTACGATAATTGATTTTGATAATGTGTCTTTAACAAATATTAATCGTCAATTAATTGCACTGCATTCAACTGTAGGACAAAATAAAGCGAAACTTTTTGAAGATAGATTAAAAGATATTAATCCTAATTTGAAAATTCATGTAATAGATGATTTTTATTCGGGAAATTTTGATTTTTCTCATATCGATTATGTCGCTGATGCAATAGATACAATGAGGGCAAAAATTGAGCTTTTGGAAACTTCAGTTAAAAAGAATATTCCAGTGATAAGTTCAATGGGCGCAGGGAATAGGATTGATCCTACCAAATTGTATATTTCTGATATTTCTGAAATCGAAAATAAAAATGCACCATTTGTTTCAAATATTATTTACCAGCTAAGAAAAAGAGGGATAGAAAAAGGAATTACAGTTGTTGCAAGCAGAGAGAAACCTTTTGTTCAAGAAAAATTGTCCGCAACAGAAAAAATTATGACTAAAAATGGTGAGAATATAGAATTTACAAAAATTACTCCATCATCAACTCCGTTTGTTGCAAGTTGCGCCGGAATATTTATGGCATCATATATTGTGCAAAGTTTTTTAAAGGAGTATAAATCATGAATATATTAGTAACAGGAGCATCAAAAGGTATTGGAAATGCTATAGCTAGAGAACTTCAAAGTATGGGAGAAGTATACGTTACAGGTAGGAATGAGCAGGCTCTTGCTGCGTGTAATGCAAAAGGGTTTTGTATATGTGATTTATCAAAAGATGTAAATAACCTTGCAAATTTTATAATAGAAAAAAACATTGATGTTTTAATAAATAATGCTGGAGAATACATATATGCAGGACTGGAAACTATGAATATTGCTGATATTCAAAGATTGTATCAGACAAATTTGATTGCACCTGCATATCTTATATCCAAAGCTATTCCTCATATGAAAGGTCAAAGATGGGGTAGAATTATAAATATTGGCTCAATTTCAGGTGTAATGGGAGAGGCTTTTGCAAGTATTTATTCATCATCAAAAGCCGGACTTATCGGACTTACAAAAGGACTTGCTCTAGAATTGGCAGAATATAATATTACTGTGAATACGATAAATCCTGGTTGGGTTGAAACAGAACTTGGAATGGCATCTATTGAAGATAGTGAATTTTCAAAAGAAGAAATAATAGATACAATTCCTCAAAAACGTTTTGTAAAACCAGGAGAGGTTGCAAAGCTTTGTAAATATTTGATTTCAGAGGATGCAAAAGGTATAACGGGACAATCAATAAATCTTTGTGCAGGACTAAGTGTTGGAATATGATAAATAAAGAAGTAAAAAAATATATTGAAACTATTATTATTCCGAAGTATACAGACTTTGATAAGGGGCATAATCTTGAACATGTAAAAACTGTTATTGATGAAAGCTTGAATTTGGCGAAAAGTTGTGGTGTAAATCTTGATTATGCTTATGTTATAGCTGCATATCATGATTTGGGCCTATGTGAGGGAAGAGAATTTCATCATATTGTGTCAGGCAAAATATTGGCGGCTGATAAAGTCTTGCAGCAATGGTTTTCACGAGATGAAATACAATTAATGAAAGAGGCAGTCGAAGATCATAGAGCTTCTTCTAAAAATCCGCCACGAAGTATATATGGAAAAATAGTTGCAGAAGCTGATAGAGATATTAATCCTTTAAAAATAATAAAACGAACAATTCAATATTCAATTGCAAATTCTCCCTCTCCAGAAAAGGAGCATCACTGGAATAACCTTGTTAACCATATGGCTGAAAAATATTCAGAAAGCGGATATATGAAGTTGTGGTTTGAAAATTCTAAAAATTCAAAGCCGCTTGGAGAGTTGAGAAAAATTATTGCTGATAAAATAAAACTGCGAGAAATTTTTGAAGAGTTATATTCTAAAGAACTTTGTCAATAATATCTTTCGTACTAATTTTTAAACAATCCAATTTTTCGCAAGTTGTTTGTCTGTGCTCCCACAGGCATGGTTTTATCGGACAATTGTCATTCGCTTTAATTGGGGTTACAATTTCTGATTGCGGAATTAATTTTTTGTCATCTGTAGGTCCGAAAATAACATAAGTTTTGGTTTTCATTGCAACAGCAACATGCAAAGGTGCAGAATCTGAACAGATAAATTGTTCTGCCTTACCTATTAATACAGCTAAATCTTTTAAACTTTTTGTTTTTCCGTAGAAATCTTCGAAATTTTTATTTTTTGTTTTATTTCGAATAGTTTCAATTACTTCATTATCATCTGGCCCGCCTGCAAGAATTACATGTTTCCCTTTATCTAAAAGAAGATCTACAGTTTCTGCCCATGTTTCAGCAGGGATAGTTTTTATCATTCCTTTTTGTATGCTCATTTTGCTAACTCCAGGGTGGATTAATATGGAGTTTGGAATTTTTTCTTGAGCTGGAACATTGATTTCCGGTAATTCTGTTTTATGGCTTGTAATTGGGGTTATTAAATCATGATACATTGCACAGGCATATTGATTTTTGTTCAGGGGTACTGCTTTTGTAAGTAATATTTCGCTTAATTTGCCTGTGTTATATCCGTATCTCTTTTTTATACCCATTAGTGTCAAAAGTATACTGATTAATTTATTCCCTCCGGATGATATTACCATGTCAAAATGACTTTTACGAGCTAAGAATACGAGTTTCAAAAGCTCTGAGTATTTATTTTTACTTTTTACATCAATTAGAAATAAATCGTCGATTACGTCAGTTAAATCTTTAACGCTTTTACTTCTTGGTTCTAGAGCAAGAGTGATTTTTGCGTTAGGGAATTCTTTTTTTAAAGATATTAGGGTTGGTAAGAAAAATATTTCATCACCAATTCCGCCAAAATTAATTGCTAAAATATTCATATTTTGATTATACAATAAAAATATTTGTAGTAGTATATTTGTATGGTAAATAAAGTTACGACTGCAGCTGTAATAGGTCTTGATGCATATAAAGTATCTGTTGAAACAGATGTTTTGAATTCTTTGCCTGCTTTTTCAATAGTCGGCTTACCTGATGCTGCAATAAATGAAGCTCGAGATAGAGTTCGGTCTGCAATCAAAAATTCAGGGTATACTTTTCCTGCAAAGAAAGTTGTAATAAACCTTGCACCTGCAGATTTGAAAAAAGAAGGTTCAAACTTTGATCTTCCTATTGCAATAGGTCTTTTGACAGAGGAAAGTGTGTTAGAAGAAGAAATAATAAAAGATTATGCATTTATCGGGGAATTATCTCTGGATGGAGCTTTAAGAGGTGTAAGCGGAGTTTTGCCTTTGATTTTAGGTTTAAAAAAATCAGGAATAAAAAATATATTTGTTCCAAAGGTTAATGAGATAGAAGCAGCACTTGCAGGTGGTGTAAATATTTATGGGGCGGAATGCCTTTCAGATGTTGTAAATCATTTTGCAGAAAACAAAATTAATCCTACAACTGTCGATGTGAATGAATATCTTTTATCTGGAATAAATCAAGATTATTTGTATGATTTCAAAGATGTGAAAGGTCAGCAAAAGGCAAAAAGAGCATTAGAAATCGCAGCTGCAGGCGGACATAATATCTTAATGGTTGGTTCTCCTGGATCAGGTAAAACTCTTATGGCAAAATGTTTTGCATCTATTTTACCCCCGTTAGAATTATCAGAAGCACTTGAACTGACGAAAATTTACAGTATTTGTGGACTTTTGTCTCCTGATCAACCGTTAATGCCCCAAAGACCATTTAGAGCGGTTCACCATACAGCATCGGCAAATGGTATAATTGGTGGAGGCACAATTCCAAAACCTGGAGAAATTACGCTTGCTCATCGTGGAGTGCTTTTCTTAGATGAAATGGTTGAATTCCCGAGGAATGTTCTTGAAGTTCTACGACAGCCTTTAGAAGATGGGGAAATTGTTATTTCAAGAGCGAAGCATTCGATAAAATACCCTGCGAAATTTATTTTATTAGGTGCTATGAATCCTTGTCCTTGCGGGTATTTAGGTGATAAAGAAAAGCAATGCAACTGCTCTGAATTTCAAATTAACAGATATCAATCAAGGCTTTCAGGTCCATTATTAGATAGAATAGATTTACAAGTTGATGTCCCCAGACTTACTGCAGAAGAATTACTGAATGCAAAACCTGCGACAGAATCATCTTTTGATATTAGAAAAAGAGTTATAAAAGCTCGTAAAATTCAATCAGAACGTTATAAAAATGATGGCATTCTTACAAATTCAGAATTAACGTCAAAATTAATTAAGAAATATTGTCAAATTGATAATGCAAGTGCCGAATTACTGAAAATTGCATCAGTAAAATATCAGCTTTCAGGCAGGCGTTATGACAGAATTTTAAAACTAGCAAGAACTATTGCAGATTTAGAAAATTCTGATAATATAACTCAAAATCATATTATGCAAGCTTTACAATATAGAATTAATTAATAAAGAATTATTTAAGGAATGCAGTCCCAGTATCGTTTATTTTCATCCCATGGGCAAATATCATTTACTGCATAATATGTGCATCCAAAACCGTTATGAACATTTGGTGATGTTTTGTCACAAAAACTTAAATTTTTGTAAGGAGTTAATTTGTCGCTATTTTTATCAAAGAAAAAAATAAAAACATCATATCCTGCTCTATTTGGACCTTTTTTCCCGTTGATATCAACAGTGTATGAGTTGTTCCATTGTGATACTACAACATTCCCTACAAAATAAATCGTTCCATCTCTATCTATAATTGCGTTTTCTTGAAGCATGTTTGTAGTATTTAAAGTGCTTTGGTTGTTCAATGTTTTATATATGGATCTTAAGCTGCCATCTGTTGTATCAAAGCATTTATTTGATTCTATATTTTTTAGTGAACCACACATCTCAGGGGCTTGTAGTTCTTGATAAAATTTATTAAAATGTTCTTGTCTTAATTCTATTGTAGGATTATCAGTTACAAAAGTATTGTATACACTGTCATATTCTAAATGCAATTTGTTGTGTATATTATTTATTACTGAATATGCTTTTTTAAGTCTTACTTCTAAAACTTTTTTTTGATATTTTCCGACTAAAGCAGGCATAGTCATTGCCGCAACTATACCAATAATTCCTAATGTTATTAAAACTTCTGCTAATGTAAATGCAAATAATTTTTTCTTACTAAAACCGTGACGCATATTACTATTATAAAGTAATTCTCCAATATTGTAAAGTGATGCATCACTAAAAACTCTTAATCCCTTAACCCAAGCGACCTTCGCGGGGGGGGGGCAACCCTTAACGCTTTGAAATTCATAGTTTCAGCCTCCTTCTTTTCTATTATTTCATATTTTTATGTTAATGTCAATTGTGCATTATTGACCTGTTAAATTGAAAAATCCAGCAATAAGACCTGCTAATGCAGATACTCCTAAATAAAATAGCGGGTCTCTTTTCTCTGTAATACTTGCGATAAATAGACCTACAAGTAAAATCATTCCGCATATATTTATATTATTTATAAACATATCAACTCCGACAGCTGCTAAAAGTCCGCAACCTGCAGGTTTTAATGTGTATATAACTGATCTTACATACTTATTGTGTCTGAATTGTTCTAAGAGTTTAGAAATTATTATAATTATTATTAATGATGGTAAAATAACAGCTGTAGTTGCAATTAAAGCCCCTTGAATTCCTGCTGTTGAAAAACCTGCAAATGTTGCAACGTTTACACCAACTGGACCGGGGGTAATTGATGATACTGCAATCATATCTGATAATTGTTTTGTCGTATACCATTTTTGAACGTCAGCTATATGGTATAAGAATGGTAATGTTGCGTATCCTCCGCCAAATGAAAATAGACCGATATGGAAAAATTCTAAAAATAATTTTAAGTAAATTATCATTATTCTTTCCCTCCGTGTTCTATTTTATTTTGATATGGTAACCAAAGCCCTATAAAAATAGCTAAGATTATTAAAGCTGCCGGAGGAGCTTTGAAGCAAGACGATAAAATAAATACTGTAAAAAATATTCCACAAGTAAATTTATCTACAATACTTTTTCTCCACATTTCTTTTACAGCAAGGAATATTAATATTAGAACGCCGACTCCTACACCCCAAAATATGCTTTGGATAAATTTAAGATTTATAATTTCTTCTAAAATTCTTGCAACTAATATTATTGATATAAAAGCGGGAGTTACAATTCCTAGTGTAGCAGAAATTGCACCTAATGAGCCTCTTAACCTGTATCCGGTAAAAATTGCAGTATTCGCAGCTATAATTCCTGGTATACTTTGACTAAGTGCATAGTATTCACATAATTCATCATCACTTATCCAATTCTTTTTATCAACGAGTTCTGATTGTAAAAGTGGTAAGATAACATATCCGCCGCCTAATAATAGTGTCCCAACTTTAAAAAATGTTTTAAAAATTTGGTAAAGTGTCTTTTCCATATAATTTATTATATATAGACAAACTACTTATACAAGTTTTTTAAATTTTGGTAATAAAAAATAAGGTGAGATTTTGATAATCTCACCTTATTTTTTATTATTTATTTTTTAGTTTCAAATATTTTAATTGTTTAAAGTTGCCTTTAATCTCGCCATTGCTCTTGCAATAGCTGCTTCAGCTCTTTTAGCATCGATTTCTGCATCCATATCTGCAAGTCTTGCTTGAGCACGTTTTAGAGCATCTTTTGCACGAGCAACGTCTATTTCATCTCCGCATTCTGCTGTGTCTGTCAGAATTAAAGCTTGATTATCTTTGAATTGTAATACTCCGCCCATTGTCGTAAAGTATTTTACATCTTCATCTTTTACGGCTTTTGTAACTCCAATATCCAAAGCAGCCATAATTGGGACGTGATTTTTTAATATACCTATTTCTCCGTTTGTAGTTTTGGTATATATTTCATTTACGTCTTCATCAAAGACAACTCTTTCATGTGTAATTATTTTTAAATGCATAAATACCCTTTCAGAGGTTTTGAAGTTGTTCAGTCAAGAAGTAAAGTCTTTTTTATGCTTGTCTTCTGAACTTCTTGTCTTCGGACCTTCTACTTTAATGTTTTTGCCTTTTCGATTGCTTCTTCAATTGTTCCTACCATATAGAAAGCTTGTTCAGGTAAATTGTCATGTTTACCTTCGATAATTTCTTTAAAGCCTCTTATAGTATCTTCTAGTTTTACGTATTTACCTGCAATACCTGAGAATTTTTCAGCAACGAAGAATGGTTGTGACAAGAATTTTTGAATTTTTCTTGCTCTGTTTACTGTTTCTTTATCTTCTTCTGATAATTCATCCATACCAAGAATTGCGATGATGTCTTGTAGTTCTTTATATTTTTGCAAGATTTCAAGAACTTTTCTTGTAGTATTGTAGTGTTCTTCTCCGATAATATTAGGATCTAATACTCTTGAAGATGATTCAAGCGGATCTACTGCAGGATAAATACCTAAAGATGCGATTTGTCTTGACAATACTGTAGATGCATCCAAGTGTGAGAATGTAGTTGCCGGAGCAGGGTCTGTCAAGTCATCAGCAGGTACATAAATCGCTTGTACAGATGTAATTGATCCGTCTTTTGTAGATGTAATTCTTTCTTGTAATTCACCCATTTCATTTGCTAATGTCGGTTGATAACCTACAGCTGATGGCATACGTCCTAATAGGGCAGATACTTCAGAACCTGCTTGAGTAAATCTGAAAATGTTATCTACGAACAATAATACATCCTGTTTTGAAAAATCTCTGAAGTATTCAGCAGCTGTAAGAGCTGATAGACCAACTCTCATTCTTGCTCCTGGTGGTTCGTTCATTTGTCCGTAAATCAGAGCTACTTTGTCGATAACTCCTGATTCTTTCATTTCGTTCCACAAGTCGTTACCTTCACGAGTTCTTTCACCTACACCGCCGAATACTGATACTCCGGCATGTTCCATTGCAATGTTATGGATTAATTCCATGATTAATACTGTCTTACCAACACCGGCACCACCGAACAGCCCGATTTTTCCACCTTTCTGATATGGTTGTAATAAATCGATTGCCTTAATACCTGTTTCAAGAATTTCAATATTAGTATTTTGGTCTACTAATTTTGGAGATTCTCTGTGTATTGGTAAATATGTATCTGTTTGGATTGGTCCCATTTTATCTACAGGGTCCCCTGTTACGTTTAAAATTCTTCCTAAAATAGGTTTGCCTACAGGAATTTTAATCGGTTCATTTGTATTAAGAACTTTCATGCCTCTTTTAAGACCGTCTGTAGATGCCATTGCAACAGCTCTGACTTTATTAGATCCAAGCATTTGTTGCACTTCTGCTACTATGTATGAACCGTCTTCTTTAAAGATATGTAATGCCGTATAAATTTCCGGCAAATCACCTTGTTGGAATTCAATGTCAATTACAGGACCTATAATTTTAGTAATTAAGCCCTCATTTTTAGTTAATGTATCCATTTCCTCTCTCCTTTTATATTCAAATTATATTACAAGAAAAAAAAATAACAATAATTAAGATTTTTATATTATGTAAAAATTTATTCATATTACACTAGCAAAAATTTTTTTTCTCATGTATTATTACATTCATAATAAATTTATATGGATGATATAATGCAATTATTAATTGATAAAGAATTAAATTCCAGTGACAAAATATTGAAACCTGATTTCAATTCACGAACTGGTCGAGAATTACTCGCTTTTTACCTCCAAACAAAATTTAAACAAATTCTTGCGTATGATAAACGTTGTGATACTCCTATTTTTAAGGAAGTTAGTCCGACTTTTATAGCAAGATTTACAAAGAGATTGATAAACAATCCTTCAAAGCGTTTTTTAATCGGAATTACAGGAGAATCTGCATCAGGCAAGTCTACTATGTGTAGAGAAATAAAGAATATTATTGAACAGTTATCTATGCCTGTATCTGTTTTGAGTACTGATAATTATTTTAATGATATATCTGATTTAATTAAAAAATATGGTAGTTTTGATAATTTGACAGACAATGGGTATGATATTGATGCTCCTGAAAGTTTTCAATTAGATCTTCTAAAAAGAGATTTAGAAGCTTTAGCACAGGGTGATACAATAATGGCCCCAAGATATGTGCCAAACGGAACAGGGGTATCTATCCCGAATTCTTTAGAAGTTCGTTCAGATAAGGTTGTGGTTGTAGAAGGTATTGCAACTATGTATCGTGATGTAAAAGATGTATTTGATATAAGAATATATATTGAAACAGATAATATAATAAGAAAAGAACGTTTTATAAAACGAGCAAAGGCTGAAAGAAATCAAAATGAAGAAAATGCTATAAAACAATGGGAATACCTTTTACACGCAGGTGAAAAATATGTTCTTCCCGGTCGTACATATGCAGATTTTGTAATTGATGGAAATTCAGATTTGCGATATTTTGATCAAATTTTAGAATATATTCATACAATTACAAATAATTTCCAATAAATGTTAAATAAAATTTATATACTTTAAACCCCTTATATTGCTCGTTTTTTAGTGAATGTTTGTCTTTATGAGTCTTAATACTTTTGACTTTTTTGCCATGTTATAAAAAATATGTTACAATGTAATAAAAGTTATGATAATTAAAAAAATCATAATTAAATACATTAAATAATTGATATACTAATCAAATTATTTCACTATAATAAAATAGGATATAATAAAAATAGGTGGCAAGTGAGTAAGAATTTTATTGATAGGTTTTATGAAGAAGATACCAAGGATCGGTTTTGGAGCTTAAATAAAAAAATCGGTGCCGGACTAATTGTTTTATTTTTAGCTGTAATCATGGTAAATACAACGGGTTGTACTCAAAATGGAACAGAAGAATCCGTTATGGAAGATACCTCTAGTGCAGTTGAAACACCAAAAGAGAATGTAAAAGTTGGTGATGATGGTGTAAATGCAGCTATCGCTCCAGATGATGTTGAAGCAGTGGCTGATCAAACAAAAAAAGATGATACAATGGTTGCAATGTCTGTTGAAGATTTAGGTAGGTCAGATCCTTTTTTGCCGGAAAATGAAAGATATGCTCAGGCAAAGGCAAGATCTAAACAAAAACCTAAATATGCAGCAGATTTGTTGCCTCCTCCGGAAACAATTTCTGTAGATGAAACTGCGACAGAGGTAATGACTACAAAAGTATCAGGGATTATGTTTGACAAGTATAATCCTTCTGCAATTTTAAATATTAACGGTATGGATTATTTGGTAAGATCAGGAGATCTTGTTAATGGGTATAAAATCTTGTCCATTGGGAAAGAAACAGTTACCGTTCAATATGGCGCGAATGTATATAAAGCAAGTGTAGGTGGCTTGTTTACTGATAATGGAATTCACTTTAATTCCGTATCAAATTTATCAAATAAATTCGGCAGCCGTCATAATTCTTTAAAATAAGCAATTAATTATAATAAGTAATCAGGAGCAGATATGAAGAATAAAATTTCAAACAAAATTATTGCAAGTCTAATGTTAACAGCATTGATTTTTTCAAACAGCTTGTTGACTGTTTCTGCAATGGAAAATGTTGGTATTGTCCAATATGGTAATACTAGCAAGCCTGCATTAAGAGATGACAATGATTATTCTCTTAAATTAAAGGGTGATGTTAGTTTTATTAAGAAAAATCCTTTAATAAGTATTAGTTTACGTGATTCTGATGTAAAACAAGTATTACGTATGTTCGCAGACAAAGCTGGAATGAATATAGTTTTCCACAATTCAGTTTCAGGGACAGTTACATTAGATTTGGTTGATGTTCCTTTGCATGACGCTTTTAATATGGTAATGGAAATCAATGATTTGAATTATGTTGTTGATAACAATACCATTATTGTAGCGAAAGCTGGTACAAGCGGGGTTAATTTTGCAAAACAAGATATGACATTAATCCCTGTCAAATATATCAGTGCAGCTGCATTAGCTGAATTTTTAAATAAAAATATATACGGAATTCACAAACCTGGTTTGTCAGATACAGATATTGTAACTACTAACCCTGTTACAAATGAATTAATTATTTTTGGAACAAAAACAGATGTAGATATTGCAAAGAAAGTTGTTGAAAAGTTTGATAAAAAACCTCAAACAACAACTTTTAAAGTAAATCATACTACTCCTGCAGAAATGGCTAATATGATTTGTAATATGTTATTGCCTGCAGCTTCAGGAGCTTCTTCAGGAGGAACTGCACCAGCAGCTCCAGCTTCTGTTTCAACAGATTCAAGTGTACCAGCTAAAAGTGACGGAGCTCCTACAGGTGGTGCAGCAGGAGTTGTTACAGGCGCAGCAGCTGATGCAGCTGGTGGAGACGGTGGTGCAGCTTCAGGTGGTAGCGGAATTTCGCTTAATGCAGGAACTGTAGCTTGTACTATAGATGGCCAGTTAAGTGGCTCTACTGTTAGTTCTTTCGGATTACAGAATTTATCAGTTGCTTATTATTCTCAATTAGGAACTATTAATATAATTGGCGGTTCTGAAAAGCAGATTGAGATGATAAGAGACTTTATTGCTGAAACAGATAAAAAACAACCTCAAGCTTACCTTGAAGTTGCAATTATAGAGTTAAATGAAGATGGCAGCAAATCATTACAAAACAATTGGACATTCTTAAGTAATGCTTTTTCTGCATCATTTGACGGAGAAACAACAAAAACAGATCCATTACATCCAGTATTTTTCAAAGGTAGCGGATATGAAGTTTGGGATACAAGCGGAGACGAACCTGAACTAGTTAATACATTAACTCCATTTAAAGGACCTGTAAATATTTCATATGCTATTAATTACCTTGTAAAAAATCAAAAAGGTCGTGTAGTTTCAAATCCAAAAATTTTAATTACAAATGGTGAAGAAGCAACTATTGATATTACACAAGACTATATTGAATCTACAGAAACAGAACAAACAGCTTATACCGGTGGTACATTGGCTACCAGAACATATAATATTGGTAGTGATGCAGGTATAAAGGTTGGTATTACTCCATTTATAAGTCCGGATGGTTATGTTACATTAAATATTAAACCTGAATATGCGACAATATTAAGTCAAGTTCAAGCTCAAGATACTGGTGGACAATATATTGCAGCAACATTGTTATCTCGCAGAAATCTAGATTTGAAAAATGTTAGAATTAAAGATGGCGAAACTTTGGTTATTGCAGGTTTAATAAGTGAAGAAGAACAAAAATCTATTGGTAAGGTGCCAGTATTAGGTGATATCCCATTAATTGGTACATTATTCAGATCTACAAGTTCTGAGAAAAAGAAAAATGAAATGGTAATAATGATTACTCCTAAAATTATTACTGATACAGAAGATGCTACTGGAAATATCGAAACATTGTAGAATAAAATATATATAAGATGAATGAGCTATTAAACAGATTAAAAAACAGTGTCAATTTGCAGATACTGCATAAGGTAAGTAGTACACTATTGGAACAATATAAATTTGTTCCAATTAGTGTTAAAGATAATTTCCTGTTTGTAGCTATTAATTCTTCTTCAGATAAAGAGGTAATAAATTTAAAATTAAAAGAATTTTTCCCTCAACAAGTAAAGTTTATCCAAGTCCCAGATCAAGATTTATCTGATTTGATTGCAAGTCTTAAACAGGATATGCAAAAAGATTCAAAAGACGATGGAACTTCAAAGCAGGTAAGATTAGGTGAATTGCTTGTTCAAAAAGGATATATAAATGATGTTCAGCTATTGCAAGCATTAGCTGAAAGTAAACGTCAGAAAATTCCTATCGGATCTACATTATTTAAACTTGGATTTATTACATTAGATCAATTAAAAGAAATCCTTCATTTACAAACCGGATATGATCTTGTAACATCTGAGCAGCTAGCATCTCAAGAAAAATTTATTAAAATATTACCTGAAGATTTTATCAAAGCTAATAAGATTATTCCAATTTCTTCAGATGGCAAAACATTGATTTTGGGTGTTGTTACTCCTGTAAAACCTGATGTCTTGAAAGATATTATTTATTTAACAGGGCAAAATCCAAAGCAATTGTTAATGACTCATTATGAGTTTGAGAATTCTTTAAATACATTTTTCAGTGAGCAGAAAAAAGAAACAGAAAAAGTAATTAAAGAAATTGAAAGTGAAGCCGATGAATTTGAGGCTGAAGAGTCTCTTGCAGATATGGTTGATAAGCAATTAAAAGATTCAACCGGATCTGTTGCAAAATTTGTAAATCAGATTATTACTAACGCAATTGATAATAAGGTATCTGATATTCACATAGAGCCAAGATTATCTGGATATATTGTAAGATACAGAAAAGATGGTATGTTACAAAAAGTATTGGATATTCCACCTAAAGTTGAGACCTCAGTAATTGCTCGTTTCAAAGTATTATCAAGAATGAATATTGCTGAACACAGAAGACCTCAGGATGGTACTTTTTCAATAAAATATAAAAACGGTTTTTATGATTTTCGTATTAACACATTACCTGTATCAGGAAAAGAAAAGGTTTGTATCCGTGTATTGGCTCCTGCAGTTAGTTTGAATGCTGCAGATAAAAATATTAACCTTGTTGGCGGAACTCCTGAAGATATCGCAAAAATAAAGAATATGGTAAGTTGTCCAAATGGTATTATTTTAACTTCAGGTCCTACCGGTTCAGGTAAAACAACAACATTGTATTCAGTATTAAAAAGTTTAAATGATGAAGATGTAAATATTACAACAATTGAAGACCCTATAGAAATTAAGTTGGAAGGTATTAACCAGTCTCAAATTAATGCTAAAGCCGGTATTACATTTGCATCTTGTATGCGTGCGATATTAAGACAGGACCCTGATATTATACTAGTAGGTGAAATCCGTGACTATGAAACATTAGAAATTGCAATATCAGCTGCATTAACCGGTCACTTAGTATTAAGTACAGTGCACACAAACTCTGCAGCAGCTACTGTTACTCGTTTAATAGAAATGGGTGCAAAAGATTATTTGGTTTCTTCTACTTTATCTGGTGTTATTGCACAACGTCTTGTTAGAAGATTATGCGATGATTGCAAAGAAGAATATTTTGCAACTCATGATGAAGCAAGACAAATCATTGCTAATGAAGAAGAAATTCAAGAATTTATGAAAAAGCCTATATACAGAGCTAAAGGATGTAATAAGTGTGACTTTACAGGATATAAAGGCCGATTAGGTGTTTATGAAATTATGACAATCAATAAGGAGATAAAACGATTGGTTGCTATGGGGGCTCATGATTTGGAAATCGAAGAAGCTGCTGTAAAAAATGGAATGAGGACACTTCATCAATCTTGTATGTCTCACATATTAAAAGGTTTAACGACTATCGATGAATTCGTAAGAGTTCTGGGTGTAGTTAATGAATAGGAGAAAGTATGGCGATATATAATTATATAGCATTAAAAAATAATAAAGATATTGTAAAAGGAAAAGTTGATGCTGCTGATTTAAGAGAAGCTCGTGAAAGTATTAGAAAATTAGGTTTTATCCCCACAAAAGTTTATGAAGAACAAGGTAAAGGGGATGAAAAAGATGAAAAAAAGGATTTAAAACCTGGGAAGGTAAAAAAACTCGGGCTTCAAGACAGAATGGATTTTACTTCAACTCTGCAAATTTTAGCACAATCAGGGATTCCGATTATTGAATCATTGATGTTTATTGAAAATGATGCTGCAAAGTTAAAAGTAAGACTTGTTGCAAAAGAGTTAAGACGTCAGATTATGGGTGGTGCAACTTTTGCAGATACTATTGCAAAATATCCTGATCAGTTTGGACAGATCTATATAGGTCTTGTAAAAGCCGGTGAAGATTCCGGTGAATTGGAAAAGACTTTACAGCGTTTGTTGGAATTATTAACAAAAGAAGCTAATATTAGAGGTAAAGTTATTGGTACATTAATGTACCCGATGTTCGTTATCGTATTGGCTGTAATAATTGTACTTGTTATGTTAATGTTTGTATTCCCGGTATTTAAAGAAATGTTTGATGGTATGGGAAAAGAATTACCTTGGATTACAGCAACATTAATGAGTACTGGTATTTTCTTAAAAACTTATTGGTTTTTTGTACCGATAATTTTAGGATCAATTGCTGGATTCTTTACATTTATTATGAAATGGCAGCCAAGTAAAAGAAAAATTGATGAATGGGTATTAAAAGTGCCATTATTAACAGATTTGATTCAATATTCAAATTTCGCAAACTTTGTAGCGGTTATGCAAGTTGCATATGATGCTGGTGTTCCTATTATAGAATGTTTGTATCTTGCAAATGTTACATTGACAAATTATACTTTAAAGACAAAGATTGAATCTGCAACATTAAAAGTTCAACAAGGTCAGCATTTATCAATAGCTTTAAGATCTACACGTGTTATGCCTAAAATGATTTTATTTATGATTGCTACAGGTGAGCAATCAGGTCGTTTGGGTGATATGTTATTGCAAGCAACAGCATTTATTGATAAAAAACTTGATACAATTATTGATACTATGACTAAAATGATTGAGCCGATAATGCTTATTGTAATAGGAAGTATCGTATTAGTATTGGCATTAGCTCTTTACTTACCATTGTTCAGTTCTTATATGTCAGATTAATAAGAGGATTTATGAAAAAAACATATGTAATTACAGGATCGACCTCTGGTATTGGTAAATCTTTATTAAAGTCTTTAGTAAAGGATAATATTGTTTTTGCAGGTTATCGTAATGAAAAATATGTTAAAGAATTAGAGAATGTTGGGGCTGTTCCTTTTTATATTGATATGGAAAGGAAAGATTCAATTTCTAAAGCTGCAGCTTTTATAAAATCTAAAACGGAACGTGTTGATACGTTAATAAATGTTGCAGGTTGTGTAGTTGCTGGAGTTATGGAAAAAATTCCTGTTGATAGCATAAGAAAACAGTTTGAAGTTAATACTTTTTCCCATTTGGATTTTACGCAGAAACTTATTCCATTATTGCAGGATGGAAAAGTTATTAACATAAGCTCTATGTCGAGTTTTGGAATATTTCCTTTTGTAGCACCATATTGTGCTTCCAAAAGAGCTCTTGATATTTTATTTAACGCAATGGCAGTAGAAAGCGGATTAAAAGTTATTTCTATAAAGCCTGGTGTAATAGCTACGCCATTGTGGGATAAATCTGTTGAACTAAATAAAGAGGCTATAAATAATTGTACAGGCTATGATAAAGAAATGAAATATATGGTGGCAAATGCTTATAAAAATGGTAAAGAAGGTTTAAGTGTTGACAAAGTTGTTAATTTAATATTAAAAGTTGATAAAATTAAAAATCCAAAACCATCTTATACAGTAGGGTTTGATGCCAAAGTCGCAGAAATTGTATCTAAACTTCCTCAAGATATAATCAATATATTAATAAAACAAGGTATAAAAGCTAAGATTTCTTCCGTAAAATAATTTCGTAATTTAAAATCTCTAGGATTTCGGCTAATTCTGTTACTCGAAAAGTTTTGTTTCTGAGTTTATTACTTAGATTATTATTGCTGTCATGTTTGTTGTATTTTGCATTAACAAGTTCTTTTACCTTTTTTATGGTTAAGCCGTCCATAGCTGCAAGGTATTTAAGTTGTTGTGCTAATTTATCTGTTTCAAGTTTAATTTCTCTATTCATTCAAAAATGATACTATTTATTAATTAATAAGGACAATATATATTGACATTATTAACTATATAATTAATAATATAT
>CAJMDF010000022.1 GCA_905212085.1 uncultured Clostridium sp. | reverse complement strand
TATTATATTATTTAATAACGGAATTTCTCTAAAATAGTACTTGAAAGCGTTAAATATAATAGATATAAAAGAGATTGGGTTATATATATGTACGAATCCTTTGTACCAAAAAGAGAATAATTGAGAATCATCTGCAGAGTATTTTTGTAAAAAATAAACCAGTATAAAATTGAGTAAAAATGAGCTTGTTATAATTGAGTATTTTTTTATGTTTCCTTTAAAATCTTTTTTTGTTGTTAATGCTATTAAGACAGTTGCAATTGCAAAAATACTTGTAATAGAAAACCAGCTACATATAATGTAAAATATACAGAGTAATGTAATTTGTTTTTTAGTTATTTTTTTTAAATTTATGTAGAAGTAGCTTAGTAAAACTAATATAAATGTACAAACATCACTGCTGTATTGTTTAAAATCTTGTGCAAAGTATATTAGATGAATGTTAAGGCAAAATAAAAGATTACTGCTTATTAAGCATAGTTTATCTTTTAAAAATCTTTTTGATAATAAATAAAATGCTGGAATTGAAATAATTGAACTGATAAAAGGAATAATTCTTAAACTTTGTAGATGGTGAATTGTGAATAATTTAAAAAAAGCAAGTATAATTTGAGAGCAGAGTAAAAATAGCGGAGGTGCTGATTGATGAAGTTTTAATGGCATAAATGAATTTATAAGAGGGGTATCATAAATATTCATTACCAAGGATATTTCATCAGCCCAAAGCCATCTAAAGTTTAGAAAGTATTTTGTTCGTAAAAATATTCCAAACAATAGAATACAAATAATTACAATTTTATAAATATAATTTTTTTTATTCATTATTTATTATAAAGATAACCAGTAGTGGAAAGAATATGCAAATACAATACCGTATATTGCACCCATTATAACTTCTAATGGAGTATGTCCCAGTAGTTCTTTTAATTTTCCGCCAATTGCCTGCACATCATGCTTGTAAAAGTCTTCCATCATTCTGTTTAAACAAGCTGCGGTTTTTCCTGCCGCACGTCTTACACCTGCTGCATCGTACATTGTGATAAGCGCAAAACCTATTGATATTGCAAAAACAATAGAATCCCAACCCTCAATTAATCCAACAGCAGTTGATAATCCCATTACTCCTGCAGAATGAGAACTTGGCATTCCTCCTGTAGTTGTGAATATTTTAAAATTAATTTTTTTTGTCTTGATTGTAAAAATAAAAAATTTAATAATTTGTGCTGTAAATGCAGCTAATATTCCAGCTAAAATCGCTTCATATCCAGTGTTAATGATTTTTGTAAGCATTAATTCCTACTCTCTTTTGTATTATGTTTTATAAGTATAGCATAACAATACTACTTTTGCAAAATTTATAATTATTTAATTCTAATTTTGTTTAAGATTTGTTCAAAAACTTCTGATTTTAAGTTGTTTTTATTTAATATGTCAAAGCATTTGTCAATTAGTTTGTTTAAATCTTCTTTTGCTTTTTTAAGTCCATAAAGAGCTGTGTATGTGAGTTTTCCAGCTTCTTTATCTTTGCCCATAGTTTTTCCCATTTCTTCAAAAGTCGATGTTTCATCTAAAATGTCATCTGCAATTTGGAATGCGACTCCTAGTATTTGCCCGAATTCTGTAATTTCTTCTAATTGCTGCATATTTGCATCTGCAATTATTGCTCCTGATCTTAGAGCAAGTTTAAATAAATCGGCAGTTTTGTGGCTGTGAATATAGTCTAATATTACAGGTAATTGCTCATCATCTTTGTCAATTCCGCCTGAAAGTTCCATTGCTTTAATTAAAGTTTCACTTTCAATGTCAACAACTTGACCAGCTATTACTCCATATGCTCCGGCTGCTTGGAAATATTCTTCCATAATTTTGATTAATTTTTCTGCTCCTAAATTTTTTGAATTTTTTAGAATAATTTGCGGAGCAAAAGTCAAAAGAGCATCTCCCGCAAGGACTGCATGAGCTTCTCCAAACACCATATGATTTGTTAATTGACCACGTCTATACATATCATTATCCATACAAGGAAGATCATCGTGAATAAGGGTTTGAGCGTGAAGCATTTCAATTGCGCAGGCTGTCGGGAGAGCATCTTCGTAATTCCCGCCGAACATTCTGCAGGTTTCCAAGCACATTACTGGTCTTAATCTTTTGCCAGGTAGCGTAACTGTGTATTTCATTGCTTTAAAAATCTTATGCGGATAGTGTATTGGCATAAGTTCATCAATTGTTTTGTTTACTAAATCAATGTAATCATTCATCTTCATTTTCAATATCCTTATAAATATTTTGTTTTAGAGTGTTTCTTGCACTTTGACGTTTTTTTTCGCTGATTTTTGCAATATGTCTGTTGTGGACAAATTTTTTATTATTTTCTTGTTTTTTACCTTCGTATTTTATGCGTTCTTTATATTCTTTTGCTTCATCAATGAACGCAAGATAACTTTCATATCGTGTAGAGTCAATTTTATCAATATTATTTAAAACGTTGCATTCATCTTCGTTAATATGAAGGCAGTCTGAATATTTGCAATCATCTCTGAATTTTGCAATATCGTCAAACAAAAGATCTACGTCAGCGGGCAAGATAAAATCAAATTTAACGTTGCTAAACCCGGGAGTATCAACAATTCTTGAGGAGTTATTCAACTTAATGATTTCACAGTGTCTAGTCGTATGTGTACCTCTTAGTGTTTTTTCACTAACCTGTTTGGTTCTTAGATTAAGGTCTGGGTTAATCGCGTTTACAAGACTTGATTTGCCGACACCTGAATTCCCGCAAAGAACACTTGTTTTGTTATTCAGTAATTTTTCAAAGTTTTTTATTCCCTTATGTTCTGTCGCTGAAGTGAATACAATTTTGTATCCTAAGGGTGAATAAATTTTTTTAATCTTTTCTCCGAGTTGTTTTTCCCATTTTAAATCCTCTTTGTTGAAGCACAAAACAGTTGGGATATTATAGTATTTTGCAAGTGCGATATATCTGTTTAATTGATGTAAGTCTAAATCAGGCTGTTTTAGGGCAGATACAATAATAATTTGATCAATATTTGCAACGCTTGGACGTTTTATAAAATTTTTTCTTTCAATGAGATTTGTGATAACTCCGTTTTCAAATTCAACAAAATCTCCGACGAGAATTTTTTCTTTTTGTTTTTTCAAAACTTCTCTAATTTTGCACTCAAAAGAATTTACGCCATCATCAACGTAATAAAAATCTGAATGAATTTTATAAATTTGTCCTTCAGCCATTACAAGATTATTTTAGCATAAAAATTTAATTATTAATTTAATAATCTTTTCCTTCTGCATAATTTTCGTAATCAAGCTTGTCATTGTATAAGAATGAGTAATTCCCATGTAGTTTATTAGGGTATACTCCTAGGTCAAAAGTATCAGCTCCAAACTGATTTGGACCTTTGCCTCCATTCACATCTACTTTTATTGCTCCACATCTGTTATCTTGGGTATTAATAATGATATCATTTCCGTTTTCATCTTTTACAATATTCCCTGCTTCGTCCCTTTTTGGATGGCTATTTACCCAATTGCAACCGCTTTGCCTTTGATTAGTAAAGTTTTGAATAATAATTACACTGCCATCACTGAGAATTGCACTACTTGCTGTTCTCATATCAGAATAAACTGTTTTTCCATTTTGGAACTGTTTTTTTTGATATTTGGTTTTCCAAGAAATACAGCCACCTTTCCCTGATTTGCAGGTTTTTATAACTTTTAATTCTTTAGAGATAATATCAAGTATTTCATCAGACGTTCTGTCTTTTTGAAAGAGATCTTCATAAGAATCAAGACCATTGTTAACTTTTGTCATTATTAATGCATTTGATAATGTAGAAAAAGAATTTTTAGCTTGGTTTATAAAAACTTTATTTTTGTAATTTGCAACCAAATTAGGCATAGTTAATGCAGCAACGATTCCAATAATACCAAGAGTAATTAAAACTTCTGCAAGAGTGAAAGCTTTTTTATTTTTGTGATGTTTCATATCACTAGTATAGCAATTTTTGTTGTAAAAGTAAAGTTCTTTGTTAGAAACGCTTGCTATAGTTATGTTTCGCGGGGGGGGGGCACTCTCAAAGCTTCTTGAATAAACATTTTTCAACCTCCATCTTTTCTATTATTATTTATTATTTTTTATGATTTGTCAATAGATTTTCTATTTTACAAATTCAGGAATTTGATTTTTAGATGCTTTCATTTGTATGTATTGTTCTTTTAATTTAGCTTTTTCTTCTTTATTTGCATTTTGTGCTTTTTCATTCATTTGGGTATAAAGATCTTTTTCTATTTTGTTGCCTTTAATATATACATCCATATCTTTCCCTTTTTTAAAGGCATTAACATTTCCGTTGTAATTTATATTCGGAGCTTTGAAAATTGTATATAGCATTGCAAAACCGCCGATAAATGCCATAACTAATCCAGCCCAAGCTCCAAGAGCTAAAAGAACTTTTTTATTTCTAGTTGCGTTTTTATGTTGTTTGTCAACTATTTTCTCAGCCTTTTCGCCTAAAGTATCAACAACAAAATCTCCATCCAAAACTTCGAATAATAATTTTGCTCCCAAACCTAATCCTGCAACAAAAGCTGCTTTAGTAAGCTTTGCTTTTTCTCCGGTTTTCGATATTGGGTTATTATCGTTTTTGGGTGTTTGTTTTTGTTGAGTAAATGAGTAGCTGTGATTGATTGCGCTAATTCTCATTTAAACTCCTTTGATAAGCATTCCGTTACCTTTATTTGCCATTTGAACAGATGTGTAATGGTTGATTTTTTGATCTAAGGAAACATCTTCATCTTTTACTTCGTTATCAACTTCTTCTAAAATGTTAGATTTAAGTTCTCTGTCACGAGAGAATACATCCATTTCTTTTTCTCTTGTAAATGCTCTTACTTTTGTATCATAAAGTTTTGCCGGTAGTGTAAGAGCAAGAGTTAATAATCCTGCCGCAGCTCCTATACCACCTAGTTTTAGGCCTCTGCTTTTAGCGCCAGATTTAATAAAACAGCTTCCGATACCTGCTGCTGTAGCTCCAACTAAAGCACTTCCGCCAATTGAGCCCAATATTGCTAGACCTTTTTCCGTTTTTCTGTTAATAGGATTTTCGTAACCGTTTTTTTGAGATGTGAATTGCGGTTTTGGACAACATCTGTTGATAGCTGAAATTTTCATAATTTATACCCCTCAATTTAATTATGTTTATATAATAACCAAACATTAAATTTTTTGCCAGTATGTTAATAATTCCATTCTTAATTGTAACAATTGTTTGAAGTTTTTAATGTTTATGGTATCATCGACTTACATAGAATGATTATATTATTATGAAAAGGGGAAAAATATGATTTCAGTAAACGATTTAAAAACAGGCTTAACGCTTCAATTAGACAACGGTTTGTGGTCTGTTGTTGAATTTTTACACGTAAAACCGGGTAAAGGTGCAGCTTTCGTAAGATCAAAACTTAAAAACGTAGAAACAGGTCAGGTTGTTGAAAAAACATTCAGAGCCGGTGAAAAAGTTGCAAAAGCTATGTTGGACAGACGCGAAATGCAATATTTGTATAAAGAAGGTAAAGAATACGTTATGATGGATAACGAAACTTATGAACAACTTCAATTAACTGAAGACCAAATCGGTGACGGTATTAAATATTTGAAAGAAAATATGGTTGTTCAAGTTTTAATGCACGATTCAAGAATTATTGGTGTAGATCTTCCAGCACACGTTATTTTGGAAGTAACTGATACTCCTCCGTCTGAAAAGGGTAATACAGCACAAGGAGGTACTAAACCTGCAACTCTTGAAACCGGTGCAGTTGTAAATGTTCCGTTCTTTATTTCAAACGGCGACAAAATCAGAGTTGATACAAGAACTAATGAATATTTAGATAGAGCGTAACTCTGTATAATGTTTAAGAAAGGCAAAGTAATGAAATTTGATATAGAATATATTGAAAAATTAGCAAAAGTTTTAGCTGATAACTCTTTAACAGAAATATCTTTAGAAGATGGTGAACAAGCTATTACTTTAAGAAATGAAGTTGTAGGTGTGACAGCAGCTCCTGTAGTAGCAGCTCCTGTTGCTCAACCTCAAGCAGCTCAACCAGCTCAAGCTTCAGCTCCTGCAGAGCAAAAAGAAGTTAAAAAGGGTAAACCTTTGACATCTCCAATGGTTGGAACTTTTTATTCTGCACCATCTCCTGATGCTGATCCATTTGTAAAAGTAGGGCAGACTATTAAAGAAGGCGATGTTGTATGTATCGTTGAAGCTATGAAATTAATGAATGAAATTGAATCCGAATTTTCAGGTAAAATTGTTGAGATTTGTGTACAAGACGGTCAACCTGTAGAATTTGGTCAAGTTTTAATGTATATTGAATAAAAGAATAGTGAGTAGTAACAAGTGAATGTTTTAATTCACTTGTTACTGTTTTATAGGGATAAGAAAAATGTTTAGAAAAGTATTAATCGCAAATCGCGGAGAGATTGCTGTAAGAATTATAAGAGCTTGTAGAGAAATTGGTATTCCTACCGTTGCAATTTATTCTCAAGCAGATGCAAATTCTCTTCATGTAAGACTTGCAACAGAAGCATATTGCATAGGACCTGCTCAAAGTTCTAAAAGTTATTTGAGTATTCCTGCAATTATTTCTGCTGCAATTGTATCAGGGGCTGATGCAATTCACCCCGGATATGGTTTTATGTCTGAAAGAGCTGATTTTGCTGAAATTTGTGCAAAACACGGTATTAAATTTATCGGACCTACTGCTGAAGCTATGAGAAAAATGGGTGATAAAGCTACAGCACGTAAAACTATGATTGAAAATAATGTGCCTGTAACTCCTGGTACAGGGATTTTAAAAACTCCTGAAGAAGTAAAAGAATTCGCTCATAAAGTAGGCTATCCGATTATATTAAAAGCTACTGCTGGTGGTGGTGGAAAAGGTATGAGAATTTGCCGAAGTGATGATGATGTGGAAACTAATATGAATCTTTGTCAGTCTGAAGCACAGAATTTCTTTGGAAATCCTGATGTGTATGCTGAAAAATATTTGGAAAATCCTCGTCACATTGAAGTTC
Source organism: uncultured Clostridium sp. (assembly GCA_905212085.1). Lineage (GTDB taxonomy): Bacteria > Cyanobacteriota > Vampirovibrionia > Gastranaerophilales > Gastranaerophilaceae > Stercorousia. The sequence continues at coordinate 25,397 of CAJMDF010000022.1, read as the reverse complement.
AAATACTAGCAGACCAATATGGAAATGTGGTTCACTTAGGTGAAAGAGATTGCTCAATTCAAAGACGTCATCAAAAATTGTTAGAAGAAGCTCCATCTCCTGCAATAGATGAAGCTACTCGTAAAGAAATGGGTGCTGCAGCTGTAAGAGCTGCAAAAGCTATTAATTACGAAAGTGCAGGTACTTGTGAATTCTTATTAGATCATGACGGTAAATGGTATTTTATGGAAATGAATACAAGAATTCAGGTTGAGCACTGCGTAACTGAAATGATATCTAACGTTGACTTAGTAAGAGAACAAATTATGATTGCTGCAGGTGAAAAACTCGACTTTACTCAAGATGAGATTGTGCTTCGCGGGCATGCAATTGAATGTCGTATAAATGCAGAAAATCCTGAAAAAGATTTTATGCCAAACCCTGGTGAAATTACGGGTTATGTAACTCCAGGCGGTTTCGGTGTAAGAGTTGATTCTCACGCATATCAGGATTATAAAATTCCGCCATATTACGATTCAATGATAGGAAAATTAATTTGTTGGGGCAGAACTCGAAATGAAGCTAGACGCAGAATGTATAGAGCATTGAAAGAATATGTCATTACTGGTGTTGAAACAACAATTCCGTTCCATCAAGATATTATTGAAGATCCTGTGTTTATGAGCGGGAACTTTAATACCGGTTTTATAGAAGATTTCTATAAACGAACAGGAAAAGATAAAAAATAATAAAAAAACCGAAGATTTTAAATCTTCGGTTTTTTTATATAAATTAAAAATCAAAAAAATCTTTAACTGGTATATCAAGTTTTTCTGCAATATCTATTAAAAGTCCAAGACTGACACATCTTTTTGCTGTTTCAATTTTTGCCAGATGTTCTCTTGATATGTCTAAAGCTTCAGCAAGTTGATTTTGAGAAAGCCCTTTTGCTTTGCGAAACTTAAATATATTTCTGCCTAATTGTAAAATTTTTGTAGTCTTATTGTTCACAATTTAATTTTATGTGTTATATTATAAAAAGTATGTAGTCTAAAAGAGAACAATTGGAGAATTTTATGAAAAAAGCTTTTACTCTTGCAGAAGTATTGATTACATTGGGTATAATTGGTGTTGTTGCAGCAATGACAATGCCTACATTAATTGCAAATCATCAAAAAAAAATTGTTGTTGAACGGCTTAAAAAAGTGTATTCAACAATGCAACAGGTTCAACAGCTGGCTATTGTTGATTATGGGGATATAAGTGAGTGGTCTCCTGATGGAACTAGTCCGATATGGTATCCAAATCCTGGAACTGCGATTGTGAGAAAGTTCGTATTGCCGTATGTTGATGCAGTCAGAGTCTGTGAGCCAAATGAATGTGAGTATAAGTATAAAAATGCAAATGGCTCAGAAACTGATTTGTCTGAATTTATAGGTTTTTATTTAAAAGACGGTATATTAATAAAAATAAATGATTATCATGGGACATCTTCTACTTGGGGAAGATTTATGATTGATATAAATGGTGATAAAGGACCTAATTTAGCTGGTCGTGATGTATTTTTTGCTGATTTTGATTTAAGTAATGGTGACAGGTGTGGCAAAGAATCTTTATTTTGTTTTTTTTGTTGTGATGGTTGCAATAATAATCAAAAAATTGGTTGCTTTAAAAAAATAGTTAATAGTGGTTGGCAAATTAATAGTAATTATCCTTGGTAAATAATATTTTGTAATGTCATGCTGAACTCGTTTCAGCATCTTTGCGGTTTGATTTCATATAGATTTTAGAGAAAAATTATATCTTAATTTTTGAAACTTATATATAACTTAATATTAGGGTTGAAAACCTCCTATAAATATGTTACAATTATAGTAGGTAGTATGTGTGTGAGGTTTTTGTATGGCAGGAATTAATTTGTTTTACAGGTTTACAAATCCTATTGAAAAGCAAAAAGAACAGCAAAAAGCTCAAAAAGATGCTTTAATTAAAAAAAACTATGATGAGATATATGCTCATGAGCTTGCACATAAGTCTGCCGGTGGAGCTTTAGCGGGCTCAATAGTTATTGAGCGTAATGCAGATGGGATTCCGTTTGCAGGACATGTTGATATTAAAATGCCTGCTTTAAATCCTAATAATCCTCAAAAGACAATTAATGATGCAAATACTGTTATCAGATCTGCTATGGCACCTTCAGATCCTTCTGATCAAGATTATCGTGTTGCAGCCCAAGCACAGAGTATAAAAATGCAGGCTCAGGCTGTTAAATCTCAAAATGTTGGAAATAAGCTTGATTATAACGCTTAATTTTGTTTATGTTATAATCATGTTCGTATGAGCACCCAGTTTAAGTATTATGCAAAAGAACTTTTAAATATTGCCCTGCCTATTATTATGGGAAACCTCGGATTTATTTTAATAGGTGCGGGGGATGTTTTAATTGCTGGACATCATTCTACGGATACTTTGGCTGCGATTAGCATTGCTACAGCTATTACAAATTGTATCCAAACTTTTGGGATTGGTTTGATAGCTAGTGTTTCTCCTTTATTATCTAATTTTAGGGGAGAGCGAAAAAGCGCTAAAAAATATTTTTTCCCAACGATTAGATTTTCAATGTTTTTGAGTGTTCTTGTAATGTTTGCTGTGCTTGCATCCATTCCATTGATTGATTATTTGCATTTTGAAGCGAAACTTGTGCCAATGATTAAGCAATATATGTTTGTAACTGCTTTTGCTACTTTTGGCGGGTATTTACATGCAGCGTTAAAAGAATTTTTGCAAGCGTTTGAAATTGTATTGTTCCCGAATTTGGTAACAGTTTTTTCAGTATTTTTGAATATTGCTTTGAATGTTATTCTTGTATTTGGTTTGGGCCCGATACCTTCTTTAGGGGTTCTTGGGTTAGCTGTTGCAAGTTTCATTGTTAGATATTTTATGGGTTTTGCTCTTTTAATATATTGTTTCAGTGTTATGAATTTCAATAACTACAAAGATTTTGATTATTATAAGAGTTTAATCAAAATTGGAATCCCTATATCTTGTGCTATTATGGTTGAATTTATAGCTTTTAATAGTATTGCAATAATTATGGGTAGGGTGTCAGGCGTGTATGCTGCAGCTCAAAATTTAGTTTGTACGTTGACGACTGTATCATTTATGGTGCCTCTCGCAATTTCAAATGCAATTGCAGTTAAGGTTGGTTTTGCAAACGGTGCCGGTAATATAAAAGATTTAAAAAAATATTCTTTCGTTGGAATTGTAATGTCTGTAGGATTTATGTTATGTAGTGCATTTATATTTGCAACATTCCCTCAATTTTTAGTAAAATTGTTTACTCAGGATAATAATTTGATTAAAATTTCTATCCCTGTTTTATATATCTTATCTGTGTTCCAAGTATTTGATGGTTTGCAAGTCGCGCTATCAGGTATTTTTAAAGGAATGAAACGAACAGGTGTTGTATTGATTTCAAACTTTGTTGCTTATTGGTTGATTTCAATACCTTTAGGATATACATTAGCTTTCCATTTTCATTTGAATTTAAGAGGTTTTTGGTATGGACTTGCATCTGCTGCGATTATTTTATGCGGAATGATGTCAGTTATGTTATTGAAAAGTATTAAGAAAATGGAAACTGTTAAATAGCTTATTTTTATGTTAATATAAACTTGAATGGAGGAATTATGCATACAGAAGAAAGAACATTTGTGGCAATTAAGCCTGACGGAGTTATTAGAGGTTGTGTCGGAGAGATTATCAGCCGTTTTGAAAAGAAAGGGTATAAACTTATCGGCATGAAAATGCTTCAAGTAACAGAAGATATTGCTGCAAAACATTATGCAGAACATATTGATAAACCATTTTATCCGAGTCTTGTAAAATATATTACAAGCGGTCCAATAGTTGCAATGGTATTTCAAGGTTACAAAGCTGTTCAAGGAGTTCGTCATTTGTTGGGTGTAACTGATCCTTGTGAAGCTGATGTTGGTTCAATTAGAGCTGATTATGCTCAATTAAAAGAATACAATACAGTACACGGTTCTGATAGTATTGAAAGTGCTGAAAGAGAAATTAATATTTACTTCAAGCCTGAAGAACTTTGTACAGATTATAAAAATATGATGGAAATCGTTACAGAGGATATTGATGCGAGATAACGCTCATGAATATTTTAAATATGAATTAGTGCACGAATGTAAACAAACAGGCGCAAGGGCAGGAATTTTAACAACTCCTCACGGGATAATAAAAACTCCTATCTTTATGCCTGTTGGCACAAATTCAGCAGTTAAAACTCTAACAGCTGATCAAATTATGGATACAGGTGCTCAGATTATGCTATCTAATTCATATCATTTATATTTGAGAGCTGGTACAAAGTTGATTAAGCAATTTGGCGGAATTCACAGTTGGATGAATTGGCACAAGCCTGTATTAACAGATTCCGGTGGATTTCAGGTGTTTTCTTTAAGCCATCTAAATAAGATTACTGAAGATGGGGTTGAATTTAGAGATCCAAAAGACGGTAAAAAGCATTTTATCAATCCTGAAGTTTCAATGGAAATTCAACAGGATATCGGTGCTGATATTATTATGGCATTTGACCAGTGTGCACCATTCCCTTGTGATTATGATACTGCAAAAAAAGCAATGGAACGTACTCATCGTTGGTTGGAAAGATGTTTCAAAGCTAAAACTAATCCAAGACAGGCTCTTTTCCCTATTGTCCAAGGAGCTTTTTATGATGATTTAAGACGCGAAAGTGCAGCGGTTATTTCATCTTATGATGCTGTAGGATACGCAATTGGCGGATTAAGTGTGGGGGAAACGAAAGATATTATGAATCATTTTGTTGAATTCACTGCACCATTGCTGCCTAGTAACAAACCTCGTTACTTAATGGGAGTAGGTACTCCTGAAGATTTATTAGACGGTATTAAACGCGGTATTGATATGTTTGATTGTGTTTTGCCTACAAGAAATGCAAGACACGGATCATTTTTTACTCCTAATGGAAAATCTAATATTAAAACCCAAAAATATTATGACGATCCTCGTCCGTTGGTTGAAGGTTGTAATTGTTATGCTTGTAAAAATCATTCAAGAGCTTATATCAGGCATTTGTGGAGATGTGGAGAATCTACGGCTGCAACATTATTGTCTATTCATAATATAAAATATCTTGTTGACTTTTCTCAAAAATGCCGTGAAGCTATCTTAAACGATACTTTTGGGGATTTTTATAACGAGCATTATAAAAACTTGATTTAGTTTGACATTTGAGAAAATCTCATTAAATAATTTATAGATGTAGTAATAAGGAGGTTTTCTTAATGAATAAAATTCTAAAAAAAATTTTCCCTAATGACATTGTAAACAATACACAAGATGAAATTCTTGAGGATACATTAAAGTTAGATGATCCAAGAATTTGGATATGGCTTAGTAGTGCAGAGAATCAAGGTTTTATGAATGAAGATTTTGTTGATTTTTTCACGATTTAACTTTTGAGTTGTTATTTAATTTTTGATCAACATGAGCTGCGTGTTGGTTAGATTTAAGATAAGCTTTTGCAAATTGGTAACCGCCGATAGCAGCTGCAGTTATTCCTGCAAATATTTTTGATGACTTACTGATACATTTTAGTGGTTTGTTGAACATATCCTCAAATTTGATTTGCTTTTTCATAACTTTAGGCCAGCCTTTGAAAAGCCAGTTAGAAAACATTATAGCTCCGGCTGCAAGTCCTCCATAGATTACAGTTGCTCCTGTGGCTTTTATGTAATCGCCTGTTTTTACAAATGTTTTGCAAAAACTTGCTAATTTTTCTTTAAAACTTTTTGGCTCTCTATTCTTTTTTTTGTTATTAATTTCTTCTTCTTTTATATTTGATTGAGATTTTTCTTGAGATTTTTCAAAACTGTCAGGTTTTTGCTCTGTTTTATTAGTTACTGGTATTTGTGAGATTTGTTCATTTGTTTTGTTATTTGTTTTAGCTGCTGGAAATTGTTCTTGAGCAGTTACTTTATTTAAATCTACTTCAATACCTGACATAAAAATACCTCCTGTTTGTATTTAAAACTAAACAGGAGATTTTTTGTTATTGAAATTTAAAATTTTTACAAATATTTATTAAATACGATAAGGGTAATCTTTTTTTATTTCCCAACCATCAAATTCGATAATTGCAGAGCAAAGCCAGGGTTCATTTTTTCCACAAGAAATAAGAGTATTTTCCCGAGATTGGAGTACCCGATTCCTTCCAAGAGGTGCAAATCCTTTAGAATATGAGAGGCTGTTTGAAATATTTAATAAAAAAGCAAATTGGTCATATCCTGCTTTATTTGGTTTTTTGTCTCCGTTTATATCGACATATATGTCAATTCCTCCACCTCTGTGGAATGCGATGGTAGTACCATTAACTAGTTTTATATAGAATAATTTTTCGTTACCATTAATATTAATTGTTGTATTATTATTATTGTTTGCAATTCCTGTTTCAAGATATGTAATATATGGTAAAATGTATTTATTTGAAAATATCTCTAAAGAATTAGGAGTATTTTCTGGAATATCCCAATATTCATAACTACCATTTTCTGATTCTGATATTTTTATTGCGTTATATAAAATACTGTAACTTTGTTTTAATTGAGTCGCTACAACTTTTTTTCGATGATTTGCCATTAGTGTTGGAATTGTAAGTGCAGCAACTATCCCAATAATACCAAGAGTAATTAATACTTCTGCAAGAGTGAAAGCTTTTTTATTTCTGTTAAAGTTTATATCACTAGTGTTGCAAATTTTGTTAAAAAAGCAAAGTACTTTATTAAAAACGCTTGCTATAGTTATGTTTCGCGGGGGGGGGGCACTCTCAAAGCTTCTTGAATAAACATTTTTCAACCTCCTTGTTTTTCTATATTATTTATTATTTTTGATTTTTTGTCAAGGTTAGTTGAATAAATTAAGTTGAGGAACATCAACTGTTGGAGCATCTGATGTTTTTTTGCGTGTTGCAAGATTATTTGAGTAATCTTTTTGCATTCTAGTCATTAAATCTTGGGATCTTTTAATTACCGCACTTGGGAGTCCTGCCATTTTAGCAACTTGGATCCCATAACTTTTGCTTGCTCCGCCTTGAACTATTTTACGTAAAAACTCAATTTCTCCGTTTTCTTCGCTAATAGTAATTCTGTAATTTTTAATTTGTGGATAAGTTTTTGTCATTACGTTTAATTCGTGGTAATGCGTTGCAAAAATACATCTTGCTTTAATTTTTGTTGCAATATATTCTGCAACTGACCAAGCTATTGCAACACCATCATATGTGCTTGTACCTCTGCCTATTTCGTCAAGCAGTATAAAGCTTCTTTCTGTCGCAGAATTTAAAATGCAGGCAGTTTCAATCATTTCTACCATAAATGTAGATTGACCTAGTGTTAAATCATCTGAAGCGCCTACACGTGTAAAGATTTTATCTATAACCCCGATTTTAGCATAATCAGCAGGAACCCAGGATCCGATTTGTGCTAAGATTGCAATTAATGCATTTTGTCGCATATATGTAGATTTACCGGCCATATTCGGTCCTGTTAAAATCATAAATTGTGTTGAATCAGAAGAATTACATTTTAATTCCAAGTCGTTTGGAACATATTCGCCAAGTGGAAGTATCTTTTCTAACACAGGGTGACGTCCGTTTTTTACAATAAAATCATCAGAGTCATCAATTATTGGCTTGCAGAAATTATTTTCAGCAGCTGTTTGTGCAAGACCTGTATATACATCGCATTTTGCAATACAGTCAGCAATTTCCCTGATTTTTGAAACAAATTCTTTTGAGTATTCTCTAAAATCGCAGAATAGTTTATATTCAAGTTCTGTAGATTTGAATTTTGCAGATAGCACATCATCTTCGTGTTTTTTCAACTCTTCTGTGATAAATCTTTCACCGTTTGTGAGTGTTTGTTTTCTAATATAACCTTCCGGAATTTGATTAAGATAAGAATTTGAAATTTCGATGAAGTAACCAAATACTTTGTTAAATCCGATTTTTAGGGATTTAATACCTGTTCTTTCTTTTTCTTTCTCTTCAAAATCTTTTAGCCAATTTTCTCCGCCAGAAAGCAGTTCTCTAAAATAATCAAGTTCTCCTGACACTCCTTCTTTTATAATTCCTCCCTCTTTTATTAGGGCAGATGCGTTTTCTGAAATTGTTCTATCAATTAAATTTGTATATTCAGCAATTTCATCTTTATATTGCCCAATTTGAGATAGAGGGTTAAATTCAAGAGTTTCTGTTGCATCTAATAAGTCAGGTAACATCATTAGAGATGATTTTAAACTTAGAAAATCTTTAGGATTGGCTGAACTATTTGACATTCTTGTGGCAAGCCTTTGAATATCATATATTTTTTCAAGTAAATTAGAGATGTTTATTCTCTCATCTGTTTTTTCAACAAGTTCAGTAATACAATTTTGACGGCTTTGTATATCTTCAATTCTTTTTAACGGCTGGCATATCCAATTTTTCAGAAGTCTTGCTCCCATATTGGTTTTAGTCTTATCTACAGCCCATAAAAGTGAACCGAATTTATTTTTATCTCTCAAAGTTTCGGTGAGCTCTAGGTTTTTTCTAGTGCTTCCGTCTAAAATCATATATTCAGAAAGTTCATAAGGCTCAATTCTTTCAAATTTTGGAACATTATCTTTTAATGTTTCCCAAACATATGCGAGTAGCGCTCCTGCAGCTCTGAACCCTATTTTGTACCTGTCATATCCGAATGATTCTAAGCTGTTTGCCTGAAATACTGCTTTAAGATTATTTTCTGCAAAATTGGCATCAAATACAGATGATGGTATTTTTGAACAGTTATAAATTTTTGTAATTTCTTCAGGTAAATTGATTTTTTCATCAGGTACAATTTGAAAAGGCATAATTTTTTGTTTTACAGAAGAACCTATAACTTCCGCAGGTGATATTCTTGTCAATTCCGCTAAAATTAAATCATAATTAGCTTGAGTAACCTTAAATTCTCCAGTTGATATATCAGCGTATGAAAAGCCCCATATCCCGCTTTTTTCATCTTTAAATAATGCACAGATATAGTTATTTGAATTTTGTTGCAAAAAATCACTTTCAGTAAGTGTTCCGGATGTGATAATACGAGTAACCCCTCTTTTTACGAGCCCTTTTGCAAATTTTGGGTCTTCCAATTGGTCACAAATTACGACTTTGTAATTTTTTTGAACAAGTTTTTCAATGTAATTATTTACTGCTTTTGCAGGAATTCCGGCAAGTGGAATTCTCCCAAATTTCCCTTGTTCTCTTCCGGTAAGAGTTAATTCTAACTCTTTAGACATAGTGACTGCATCTTCAAAAAATGTTTCGTAAAAATCCCCTAATCTGTATAAAAGAATTTTATCAGGATTTTGATGCTTAATTTTTAAATATTCCTGCATTGCAGGAGTTAAGTCTTCTACCTTAATATCAGCCGTATTGATAAGATTGATTTCTGCCTTTTTCATAGTTATAATAATAGTATAACATGATAAGGATTTCAACATGGGTTGTTTAAAAAATATTTTGAGAGCAATAATCCTTACACTGGCAGTAGTCGGCTTTATGGCATTAGGCGGTAAAGAATTTGTCAGTGGATTAATCAATAATTATTTAAATCCTCCAAAAGATGCCATGCTGGAAAGAGCTCAAAAAGTCGGTGATTTTTCTAAAATTAACGATGAATTTGAAATAGAACGAGCTGCAGGGATTATGGGATATAATGCAGTAGTAGCAGAGCATAAAGCATCCGGACAAAAAATGTTTGTAGTTGATTCCGGAAATAAAGAGATTTTGACTGCAGATGATATAAAATCAGATAATGTTGAAGAAAAATTATACAAAGCAATAAGCAAAATAAAATACCAAGCGGTGTCTGTAGAAGATTTAAAAGTTACAAAGCACGGGACAATGCATTCATATGGTAAAGATATTCCCTATGTAAAATTCGAAGCTAGAATAAAAAAACTTCCAATTGGAGATGTCGGTGGTATAATATCTGTAGCTGAAACTAAAGATGGAGAGCCAAGGCTCTTAATTTCGGCAAATGAAAAAAGTAAATATTCTCAGTTAATTTCTGATGAATTTTTTAAGAAAATAAAATAATTTTTAAATGTCGAAGTGGCGGAATTGGTAGACGCGCACGATTCAGGTTCGTGTGGTTAACACCTTGAGGGTTCGAGTCCCTTCTTCGACATTTTATAATAAAAAAGAAGTTTATTGTTTATTTGTTATTTTTCTAAATTTAATATGTTTTTAAACATTTCCAGTAGAACTGTTTTTATCATCTTCTAATTGTCTGATGTCAATATTGTCATTATCGTCTGTATATGTGTTCATAACAGGAATATCTATTTCAACATTTACATCTGCATCAACCATTTCGATATCTCCTTTTGGAAATTCTTTTGTTTTACCATCTTCCATTTTAACCGCGACTTTACCGCTTAAGAATTGAAGATAACAAACTTTACCAAGTCCGTCTGGAGTCATAACAGATGAGCCTACAGGTGGCATTCCTTTTGCAGCTTCTATATAATTTGAATATTCATATGTAAGGCAGCATAATAGTCTGCCGCATGTCCCTGAAATTTTTCCCGGGGCAATAGGCATTCCCTGATCTTTTGCAAGTTTTACGTTAATTGTTGCAAATTTTCTCAAGAAACTTGAGCAGCAAAAAGGTCTTCCGCATACTCCGCAGCCTTCTAAAATTGAAGTTTCATCTCTTACTCCAATATGTCTTAAATCAATTCTTACACGTGTGAAAACTTGTGTTAAATCTTTAAGCAGAGCTCTGAAATCGACTCTTTCTGGAGCTGTGTAATAAAAAGTTATTTTCCTTCTGTCAAATGTTATTCTGCATTGTACAAGATTCATATTCAGTTTATGCTGTTGCACAAGTGCTTGGCATTTAAAAAACGATTGAACTTCTTCTTTTTTTATTTCTTCTAATGTTTGAAGATCCCTTTGAGATAAAGTCCTTATTACAGTAAAAGGTTCCGGTTTATTCTCTGTTCTATCCCATAGCTTTGAAATTTGAGGATTTACAATGAATGCTTTTAAAGCTTCTTCACCTTTTTCTGTTCTTACAAGAACCATTTGTCCGTCTTCAATGTGTATTGTATTTGGCACATCAAGAGGGTAAAATGTGTTTTTTAAATATTTTACAGCATATTTCATTATTATATGTATCTTTCTTCTTCTTTAAGTTTTCTGTTCATTAATTTTTCAAGTAATGCTTGAGGAGTAATATCTGTATAAACTGCTTCATATATAGCACTTGATACAGGCACTTCTATATTTAATTTTTTAGCAAGTTCACATATTGCTTTTGATGTTTTTACACCTTCTGCGACTGAGCCTAATTCTTTTAAGATATCATCAATTTTTTTACCCTTTGCAAGCATTGAACCTACTGTATAGTTCCTCGACATTGGGCTGGAACATGTTGCAATCAAATCCCCCATTCCTGATAGTCCATACAGAGTAGATGGGTTTGCTCCAAGATTGATACTTACTCGAACAATTTCTGCCATCCCTCTAGTTAATAGAGTCCCGGCACAGTTATCTCCAAGTCCCATCGTGTGAGCAAAACCTGATGCGATTGCTATTACGTTTTTCAAAGAACCGCCAAGTTCTACACCGATTACATCGGTATTTGTATATAATCTGAATTTTGAAGGAACATTTAGAGCTTTTTGCACAAATTCAGCAACTTTTATATCCTCACAAGCTACAGATGCTGCTGTTGGAAGTCCTGCTAGTACTTCTTTTGCAAGAGTCGGTCCTGATAGAATTGCAAGTTTTTGCTCTGGTAATACATCTTTTATAACTTCTGACATTCTCATCAATGAAGGTAATTCAATACCTTTTGATGCGTTTACAATAATTTGTTCTGATTTGATACCTGCTTCTTTTAATTTTTCACATACATCTCTAGTGCCTGATGTTGCTACTACTGATAAAATAATATCAGCGTTTTTAATAGCTTCTTTTAAGTCAGATGTTATTTCAACTTTATTATCAAGTTGAACTTCTAATGGTTTAGAACAATGTTTATTTGATTTTAAGTCATCTGATAAATCTTGTTCCCTGCCCCATACGGTTATATTTTCAAAGTTGTTTGTTAAAAGCCAAGCTAATGTTAGCCCCCAACATCCTGCACCAAGTACTGTTAATTTCATTTTCAAGCTCTCCTTTATACTGCCTGACCTAAGTTTAGTAATTTTCTGAGTACTCCACCATGTTTTTTCAATTCTTCTCTTGCTTTATCAATGCTAATTTGCATTTTTATTGATATGATTGCTGTTTTGATTTCCCAATCACATTTTAATAGTGTTGCAAGAGCTTCACTATGTGGAACGTCTGCTATTTGAGCTACAATTCTGATAGCTCTGTCTTTTAATTTTTCATTGGTCGCTTTAAGATCAATCATGAAATTTTCATAAGTTTTTCCGATTTTAATCATAGCACCTGTAGATAACATATTTAAAATCATTTTTTGAGCAGTTCCTGCCTTAAGTCTTGAAGAACCTGCGATAACTTCAGGTCCAACTTCTGCACATATTACAAGTCCTGCTTCTTCTGCAATTCTACCATTTGAATTGCAGGTAATACCAATAGTTTTACAATTTATATCTTCTGCTCTTTTAAGAACTCCAAGTAAGTATTTTGGATTCCCGCTTGCAGAAATTACAACTGCAACATCTTTTTCCGTTAAAACTTTAGCATCTTCATAGCCTAAATCGAAATTGTCTTCGGCACCTTCTACAGCAGTTCTGAAAGCTTTGTCACCACCTGCAATAATTCCTTGCACCATATCAGGAGAAACACTAAATGTCGGTGGGCATTCTGATGCGTCTAAAATGCCTAATCTTCCTGATGTGCCTGCTCCGAAGTAGAATAATCTGCCGCCTTTTAAGAATTGTTTTGCAATTAAATCAACAGCTGCTGCAATATTTTCAGTTTCTTCTTCAACAGCAAGAGCTACAAGTTTGTCTTCTTCATTCATTTTTCTGACAATTTCAATTGTAGGGAGAATATCGATATTTTTAGTATTCTCGTTTCTGTACTCTGTGATTACTTCACTCATATTGCACCAACTTTCTAATCGGTCGAATCCCGATTTCCTTAAATAATAAACACTTATACTAATTTTAATAAATTAGCCATTTCAATAGCCGCTTTAGCAGCATCTGAACCTTTATTCCCTGCCTTAGTACCAGCTCTTTCAATAGCTTGTTCTATATTTTCTGTTGTTAGAACTCCAAAAATTACAGGAACTTCTGTTTGCAAACTAACTTGAGCTATTCCTTTAGATAATTCAGCGCTAACGTATTCGTAATGACTTGTAGCACCACGAATTATTGCACCTAAAGTAATTATAGCGTTATATTTTTTTGTTTTAGCAAATTTCATAGATGCAAGAGGTATTTCAAAAGCTCCAGGAACTTTTACAATATCAATATTTTCATCAGCTACACCATGACGTTTCAATTCGTCAATAGCTCCTGATAAGAGTTTTGACCCTATAAAATCGTTAAATCTGGAAATAATTATACAAAATTTTTCATTACCTGCTACTAATTGACCTTCATATGTATTCATTTTTTCTCTCCATTGTGTCTATAGATACAATGATTTTAACGCATTTGTAACTATTTTACAATAAGTGGAGCAAAAATCTTATAAAAAATATATATTGAAGCAATTACTAATAAGCCTCCGCTTATTTTTAAAAGCCAATCAGAAAATTTATAAAATCCTTTCCAATTTTTTAAGTGAGAAGTTAAAAAACCTGCAAGTATTAATATTAATCCTTGACCTAAAGCAAATAAAAATAGCATGATAATTGCTTGTGCAATACTAGCTGATAAAGATGCAAAAGCCATAATTCCTGCTAAAATTGGAGTAGAACAAGGAGTTCCCGCAAGAGCAAATATGCCGCCTAAGATTATCGGATAAAGAAAAGTGTTAGTTCCGTCATTTTTTGGCATTTCTTTTATTATTACAGGTAGTTCAAAATCAAGTACACCTATTAATTTCAAACCCATAACCATAATTATACCTGCTAAGAATATTCCGAAATATCCGCCTGCAAATGATATGAAAACTTTTCCTGTAATTGCGCAAATTATGCCTATAATAGAAAAAACTATTGCTGTGCCGAATACAAAGAAAAGCATTTGAGTGAATGTCTTAAGAGGTTTTGCATCAGAATATCCTCCAATATAACCAATTATAATTGGTAACATTGCAAGAGAACATGGGGAAATTGATGCAATAAGACCTCCTAAAAAAGAAAGTCCAAATAATATAGGCAGGCTGCCTTGTTGTGTAAATAAGTTAATATAATTTTCCATTATTATTCAAGTCCCTGTAAATAACTGTCCATTTGTTCTTTAGGAATAGCTCCTTCAATTCTTTTCACCTGTTTCCCTTGAGAATTTAAAAGAATAATTGTAGGTACAAGAGTTACATTGTATTTCTTTATTTGAGAATCGTTAAAAGAATTTTTATCTTGGACTTGTATTTCTGTTAAATTAATTTTATTTTTATATTTAGGGAAAATTTCTTTAAAAACTTTATTCATAGTTTGACAATCAAGACACATTGCAGATGTGAATTTTATAACTGATGGTTTTCCAATATCAGTTGTTTGTGCAGTTGTTGAATTTGATGCTGTAAGTGCCATGTATAATAATAAAGGGATTGCAAATATTAAAGAAATTATTATAACATTTTTTTTCATGAAAGCTCCTTTCTGTTTAATATTAGCATAAACTAAAAAGGATTTTTTCAAAACCTCTGTTGGGTAATTAAAAAGGTTAAACATCTTCAGGAATGTAAAAGTTTGCTTTAGATAAAAGTTCTCTTGTATGTTCGTAACAACAGGACTTTTGGCAAATTGTCTGGTATTCTCTAACGATATTTAAGATATCATCAACTGACATTTTTATAATTCTTCTTTCACCTTCAATAATTCTAGCCATATTTTTAATTCCTTTCAAAATATCTTACGGAACTGTTATATGAAAACTTTTGAAAAATCAGCTTTTAGATATAGAAATTTTATTTAATATAAAAAACAAAAGTTGGAAAATACCCGATTATTACCCTGTTAGATTTTGAAATTATATAAAACAAAAGAGCCTCAAATTTTGAGGCTCTTTTGTTTTTATTTATTTATTTATTTATCTTCGTCTTCGTTACCTAATTGGAAATCAGGAGCTCCAAACATACCTTCAATTTCTTCTAAAATTGCAGATGGTTTTCTAGCTTGATTTCTTTGAGCAACTGCACGTTTTCTTTCTTCGCGTTCTTTTTCTTCATTAGCATTTGATAGATGGTGGAATCCTGTACCTGCAGGAATTAAACGACCGATGATAACGTTTTCTTTCAAACCTCTCAACATGTCTTTTTTACCTTCTACAGCTGCTTCTGTAAGAATTCTTGTTGTTTCCTGGAATGAAGCTGCTGAAATGAAGCTTTCAGTATTTAAAGAAGCTTTTGTGATACCTAACAACATGTATTCGCAAGTTGCAGGAGTTCCGCCTTTTTCTTCAACTTCTTTATTTTCTTTTTCGAATGTTTGCATTTCAACTAATTCACCAGGTAACAATGTTGTATCACCGGCTTCAACAACTTTAACTTTTTTAGTCATTTGTCTTACGATGATTTCAACGTGTTTATCAGCGATTTCTACACCTTGTGAACGGTATACTCTTTGTACTTCATCTACAAGGTATTGTTGAGCTGCTTCTGGTCCGCAAAGTCTGATTACATCGTGTGGGTTTAATGGCCCGCTTGTTAAAGGCTGACCTTTTTTGATTTTTTGTTTATTTTGAACAACGATGTTTGCGTCAATTGCATATTTAATTTCAGTTCTACCATTATCTGTTACAAGATATAATCTAGGTAGATCATCATCAGTTTCAATTTCTGCAATACCGTCTTCTTCAGCTAAAATAGCGCAATCTTTAGGTTTACGACCTTCAAGAAGTTCTTCAACCCTTGGAAGACCTTGAACGATATCACCAGTTTTTTGTCTTTCAAATACCAATGTTGCAATGTTATCACCACGTAGAACAAGAGCCCCTGCTTCTACTTGTAACATTGTACCTGGGCTGATTAAGTATGGACGGCCGTTTCTAATAGTTATTTCTCCTTTATTAACAGCTGTTACCATACCTGATACAGGAGATTTTTCCCCGCTATCTGCAACGATTGCGTCTAATCTTACAAAGTCACCTTTTTTAACGTTTACTTTACCTTTTACAGGTAAAACTGTTTCATATGCTTCACTAGTTAATAACAATCTTCTTGTATCTTCTTTATCAGTTTTGATAGAAGCTGTACCATCATTAATTGCTAATACTTGTGTTTTTGCAACAGGTGTTTTTGGAGCAATTGTTTCGCCGTCTTTTACTAATAATTCAGTTTGAAGTGATGACATAGTTTTTGCATTGCCTTCAAATTCACGACGAACAATTAAGTTTTCTAATACAACAATTCTTAGGTTGTCTTTTTCATCAAGTTCTACCATACCTTTTAGGTGTGATAAATATCCTTGCATTTGAAGAACTAAACTTGTTCTTGTGATTGTTGATCCGTCAAGATTTCTTACTCTTGCTCCATCTTTGTATTGTAATTGAGTTACAGGAACGATATCAATTAAACTGTCTGATGTATTAAATTTTATAGAAACATTTTTCTGTTCTACTTCTAATACTTGGACTGGTCTTACTAAGATTTGAATAGGTTGGTTTGATATGCTATCTTCGTCTAAAGAAAGATTTGTATCAAGCTCTTCATCCAAATCATCAATGTCAATATCATCAATTGATGAATCCATAATTGTAACAATTGAAGTTTCTTTAGCTTTAATTCCTTCAGCAATTACAGTTCCTTTTTTTACAACTTCACCTTCATCAACTTTTAATTCTGAAACACTTGAAAGTTGATGGATTTCTCCAGGTCGAATTGTAATTTCATGGATTACGTCGTTGTATTCTTTAAATTCAACAATACCATCAATGTGACAGTATACATCTTTTACAACTTCAGTTCCTGCAGTAACGTGTGTTCCGTTTTCAACCATTTTTAAAGATGAATCTTTGTTAATTTGGTGAATTTCTTCTGGAATAAATACTACAGAACCAGGTTTTGTAATAATTTGATTTTCATCAACTTCTACATCAACATATCTGATTTCACCTGATGAATTTACTGCACATTCATCGTCAATTAATTCAGCGATAATCATACCATTTTCAACTGTAGTATCTACAGGAGCTTTTACGATATATTTTTCGCCTGTTTTATTAACTGTCCATAATTGTTCTTTTTTAGTTTGTTCAAAAGTAGCGTTTTCAGGCATCAATGAAGCAATAACGATTGTCAATTCTTTACCTTGTACAATCTTTTTAATATTTTTGCCTTCAAATTTTACATCTTCAATAACTAAGTCTTCACCAAAGCGAACTTCTCCGCCATGTTCTGATATAGTTAATGTTTCAGCTAATTTTTCGCCTTCTTTAATTTTTTGACCGTCTTTTACTAATATCTTAGAACCGCCAGGAAGGTTATATACATCACCGCCAAGAACCCAAATAATACCTTGTTTGTTTGTAGTTCTTGAAATGTTACCTTGTCTGTCTTTCTTTTCATCAGCAACGAAGTCTTCATATAATACTTCACCTGATAAATCAGAAGAAATATCTTTTGTAGCTTTTTCTGTCAAACGAGATCCGCCTTGTGCTGCCGGTTCAAATTGAGCAAGTTTGAACCCTTTTTCAACTTTCATCCCGTTTGTAAAGAATACTGTAGAACCTGCTGGGATATGATATTTTTCAGTTCTTTTAGCACCTTTAATTTCAATATCAGTTTCATAGTTTGAAATATTAACTACATCCCCGTGACGAGTTCTTAATTCTCTTGTTTTAACGTTTGAAATAACTTCACCGTCTTGTTTTGCAATTACTTCTTTAATTGCATCTTTAACGCCTACAGCACCACCTGTGTGGAATGTTCTCATTGTAAGCTGTGTTCCAGGTTCACCGATTGATTGAGCAGCGATAATACCGATTGCTTCACCAATATCAACTAATTTTTGAGTTGTCATTGCCCAACCGTAACATTTTTGGCAAATACCGTATTCAAGTCCGCAAGTAAGCCCTGAACGAACTTTTAATTCTTGAAGATTTAGGTGAGCTACTTTTTTTACATCATCTCTGTTCATTGTAGTCCCTTCTTTTACAAGAACTGTACCATCTGTATCAACGATGTCTTGAGCAACTGTTCTTCCTAATAATCTGTCAATTAAAGGTACAATTACGTTATCGCCGTCTGTAATCGGTTTCATATTGATTGATTTTGTAGTATGGCAATCGTCAGCACGAATAATTACATCTTGTGCAACGTCTACCAAACGTCTTGTTAAGTAACCTGAGTCAGCTGTTTTTAACGCAGTATCTACAAGCCCTTTTCTTGCACCATATGATGAAATGATGTATTCTGTAACGGATAAGCCTTCTTTAAAGTTTGATTTGATAGGTAAGTCGATGATTTGACCTTGTGCGTCTGCCATCAAACCTCTCATTCCGACTAACTGAGATACCTGTGATAAGTTACCTCTCGCACCAGAGAATGCCATCATATATACCGGGTTTAATTTATCAAAGTTTTCAACAACCTGAGAGGTTAATTTTGCAGTTGTTTCAGACCAAGTATCAATAACTTTTGTATATCTTTCAACTTCTGTAATTTCACCTTTTAGGTATCTGTTTGTTGATTTTTCAATTTCTGTTTCAGCTTCTTTAAGCAGCTCTTTTTTTATTGCCGGAACTTGTAAATCTGCGATAGAAATAGTTGTTCCGGATTTTGTAGCATACTTATAGCCAAGGTTTTTAAGGCTGTTAGCCAATTCTGCGGTTTTAGCTCCGCCAAACTCTAGATACATTTGTGAAAGCAAATTGTTTAAACCTTTTTTATCCATTTGCTTGTTAATGAAATCTATTGTTTTTTTACCATGAGTGTATGTTGTTTCCATTATATATTTCCTTTTTTTATAACATAGCTTATTGTTTTTTAGGAGGTAACAGATTTTTTTACTGAAAATAGCCTGTCTTCTTGACCTCCTGTCTTCTTCATCTCTGCTTATGCCAAAGCATTTCTTACAGCTTCGTTGAAGATAATTCTTCCTGCAGTTGTTTCAATTCTTTCGCCGTGTTCATCTCTTACAACGATTTTGTCGTGTAGTTCGATTACACCTACTTCTAGAGCTGAAATTGCATCTTGGAAGTTGTAGAAATATCCTTTAGGTTCCATTTCAGGATTTTTCAGGATTGTTAAATAGTACATACCCAATACCATATCCTGTGTAGGTGTGATAATAGGTTTACCTGTAGCTGGTGCTAAGATGTTGTTAGTTGCTAACATTAACATTCTAGCTTCTGTTTGAGCTTCAATTGATAAAGGTACGTGAACAGCCATCTGGTCACCGTCGAAGTCCGCGTTGAATGCTGTACATACTAACGGGTGTAACTGAATTGCACGGCCTTCTACCAATTTTGGTTCAAATGCCTGAATACCTAATCTGTGAAGAGTTGGGGCACGGTTTAATAATACTGGGTGTCCGTCAATTACCTCTTCTAATATATCCCATACAATTGCTTCAGAACGTTCAATTTTCTTTTTAGCTGATTTGATATTTTGAACGTATCCTCTTTCAATCAATTTATTAACAACAAATGGTTTAAATAATTCAATTGCCATTTCTTTTGGAAGACCGCATTGATTTAATTTCAATTGAGGTCCTACTACGATTACTGAACGACCTGAGTAGTCAACACGTTTACCTAACAAGTTTTGACGGAAACGACCTTGTTTACCTTCAATAATGTTAGATAATGATTTTAATGCTCTGTTGTTTGGCCCTACAACAGTTCTTCCGCGTCTGCCGTTATCAATTAAAGCGTCTACTGCTTCTTGTAACATACGTTTTTCGTTTCTTACAATGATTTCAGGTGCGCCCATTTCCAATAGTCTTTGTAAACGGTTGTTTCTGTTAATTACACGTCTGTACAAATCGTTTAAGTCTGATGTTGCAAAACGTCCACCGTCTAATTGTACCATTGGTCTTAAATCCGGAGGAGTAACTGGAAGTACATCCATAATCATCCAAGTCGGATCTGTTTCAGAAGAAATTAATGAATCTAGTAATCTTAAACGTTTGATAAGTTTACTTTTCTTTTGTACTGAATTTACAGAACCTGCTAATTCAGTTCTTATTTCTTCTGCCAGTTCTTTTGTATTAATTTCAGATAGAAGTTCTTTTATAGCTTCTGCACCGATTCCTACTTTTAATTCAGAATCTTCGTGTTCTGCCATGTAATCTTCGTATTCTTCTTCTGATAATAATTGTAATTTTTTGAATTCACTTTCACCTGGATCAAGTACTACATAGTTATTGAAGTAGATAACTTGTTCCAAATCTTTTAAAGTCATATCTAAAAGTAAGCCTAAGTAAGAAGGTATACCTTTTAAGAACCAAATGTGAGAAACAGGAGCTGCAAGTTTGATGTGTCCCATTCTTTGACGTCTTACTTTACTGTCTGTAACTTCAACGCCACAACGTTCACAAATGATACCTTTATGTCTTACTCTTTTATATTTACCGCAATAGCATTCCCAGTCTTTTGATGGTCCAAAAATTCTTTCGCAGAACAGACCGTCTCTTTCTGGTTTTAATGTACGGTAGTTGATTGTTTCCGGTTTAGTAACTTCACCGTATGACCATTTAAGTATTCTTTCCGGTGAAGCGATACTAATTCGTATATAGTCAAAATAATCTATGCTTGTTGACATTTTCTATTTATCTCCTTTTTAGTGGGGGGAAATAGTTTCCCCCTTTCAAGTAATTTTCCTATAAATCTCCGAATGTAGTCGGTGTTTCAAAGAAGTTGATATTTAACAACTCAGAATCCATATCTGATAAAACTCTTCTTGGAGCTGATTTTCTTAAATCGTCCATATCAGTCATTAAGTCTACTTCTTGACCGTCTTTTTTCGCTACCGTAATATCCAAACCGATACTTTGTAATTCTCTTACAAGTACTTTGAATGATTCAGGAATACCCGGTCTTGGAATGTTGTCACCTTTTACGATTGCTTCATATGCTCTGTTTCTACCGTTAACATCATCGGATTTGATTGTTAACATTTCTTGTAGAGTATATGCTGCACCGTATGCTTCTAATGCCCAAACTTCCATTTCACCGAATCTTTGACCACCAAATTGAGCTTTACCGCCGAGTGGTTGTTGTGTAACAAGTGAGTATGGACCAGTAGAACGAGCGTGAATTTTATCGTCTACTAAGTGGACAAGTTTAAGTATATATGAAAGACCTACTGCAACAGGTTCGTCAAATGGTTCACCTGTTCTACCATCGATAAGTCTTACTTTACCGTCTTCATTTACCCAATCGCAACCTGATTCTTTAATACCTTTTAGTAATTCAGCCTTAGTTGCTTTTTCTGATTGGTTATCACCGTATCTTTCATCGAAAGATGGTGTTTCATAGTAGTTACCTGTCAAGTATGCTGCCAAACCTAATAATAATTCATAAGTTTGACCAACGTTCATACGAGAAGGTACACCTAGTGGGTTCAATACGATATCTACTGGAGTTCCGTCCGGTAAGAATGGCATATCTTCTTTTGGTAATATTCTAGAAACGATACCTTTGTTACCGTGACGTCCTGAAAGTTTATCACCTACAGAAACTTTACGTTTTTGTGCGATGTATACTCTGATAACTGTATTTGCTCCAGGTGGTAATTCGTCTCCTTTTTCTCTGTCAAATACTTTTACGTCGAGTACTCTACCGCCTTCTCCGTGAGGAACTCTTAATGAGTTATCTTTTACATCTCTTGCTTTTTCAGCGAAGATTGCACGTAGAAGTTTTTCTTCCGGTGGATGTTCAGATTCTCCTTTTGGAGTAACTTTACCTACTAATATATCGTCTGCATAAACTCTTGCACCGATACGAACAATACCGCGTTCATCCAAGTGTCTCAATGCATCTTCTGAAACGTTTGGAATTTCACGTGTAATTTCTTCAGGTCCAAGTTTTGTTTGACGTGCATCTATTTCTAATTTTTCAATGTGAACTGATGTGAAGATGTCATCGTGAACGCATCTTTCAGATAACAAGATAGCATCTTCGTAGTTATAACCTTCCCAAGGCATATACGCTACAATTACGTTTTTACCTAATGAAAGTTCTCCGCAGTTAGTAGAAGCACCATCGGCAATTACATCGCCTTCTTTTACTTTATCTCCTTCGTGAACTAAAGGTTTTTGGTTGATACAAGTATCTTGGTTACTTCTTACATATTTCATTAATGTATGTACGTGTGGTTTGTTGTGAATATCGCGGATAATAATTTCTTCACCGACTACTCTTTCAACTACACCGTCACAATCAGAGATTACAACCATACCAGAGTCTCTGGCAGCTCTTTTTTCCATACCTGTACCAACAACCGGTCTTTGAGTAATTAAAAGAGGTACTGATTGACGTTGCATGTTTGAACCCATCAATGCACGGTTAGCATCGTCGTGTTCGATGAATGGAATTAATGATGTCGCAACTGAAATGATTTGGATTGGTGATACACCGACAAAGTCAACTTTGCTTGATTGATCCATTGTAAATTCAGATCTGTAACGAACCGGTACATATTCATCTTTGAATGTGCCATCAGGGTTTAGTTGAACGTCAGCAGGAGCGCAACGGAATTCTTCGTCTTCGTCTGCTGTCATATAAACTACTTCGTCTGTTACTTTGCCGTCTTTAACTACAAAGAACGGAGCTTCTACGAAACCGTAATCATTTACTTTTGCGTGAGTAGCTAATGAACCTATCAAACCTGCGTTTGGACCTTCAGGTGTTTCAATAGGACAAATACGTCCGTAGTGTGATGGGTGAATATCACGAACAGCAAATCCTGCACGTTCTCTCATCAAACCGCCAGGTCCTAATGCTGAAATACGTCTTTTGTGAGTTAATTCAGCTAGTGGGTTAATTTGGTCCATGAACTGTGATAATTGTGATGATCCGAAGAATTCTTTTAATGAAGCAACTAATGGTTTAGTGTTCAATAAGTTCAACGGAGTAAGTGTTTCAGAATCTTGTAGTGTCATTCTTTCTTTTACAATTCTTTCAATTCTTGATAAACCTACTCTGAATTGGTTTTGTAACAATTCACCTACTGATCTGATTCTTCTGTTTCCTAAGTGGTCGATATCATCAACTGTACCTTCATCATATGTTAAATTGATTAAGTATTCGATTGATGCTACGATATCTTGAACTGTTAATGTTCTTTGGTTTTTAGGAATATTTAAGTTTAATTTTTTATTTAATTTGTAACGACCTACACGACCAATATCATATTTCTTTTCATCAAAGAAACGAGCTTCTAATATTGAACGTCCGCCTGCTGCTGATGCAGGATCACCAGGTCTTAATTTTTTATAAACTTCAATTAATGCATCATCTGTTGTTTCTGCGGTATCTTTATCCAATGTTTTTTTCAAAAATTCAAAGTGAGTGAATAAAGTTTCCATTTCAGAAACTGAAATGCCCATTGCTTTTAATAATGTTGTTGCTAAAATTTTTCTGTTTTTATCGATTTTAACGTAAATAATATCGTTAGAATCTGTTTCTATTTTCAACCAAGCTCCGCGGTTAGGGATCATAGTTGCGTTATATAAACGTTTTCCGGCTGGAGAAATTTCTCGTTTGAAGTAAACGCCAGGTGAACGAACGATTTGTGACACGATTACACGCTCAGCACCGTTTACAATGAAAGTACCTTTGTCTGTCATTGTAGGGATATCGCCGATGTATACTTCTTGTTCTTTAATTTCACCGCTGTCACGGTTTACTAATCTTACCATTACGCGTAGTTGTTTTGCATATGTAGCGTCATGGATTCTTGCTTCTTCAATTGTATACTTCGCATTGTCGAAAGTATAGTTTGGTAAGAAGTGTAATTCTAATCTGCCTGTATAGTCTTTAATAGGTGAGAAAGATAGTAATTCTTCTTTCAATCCTTCTTTTAAAAACCATTCAAACGATTTTTTCTGCACTTCAATAAGGTCCGGTAAATCATCCAAACGAGTATGTGGTATACCCATTGGAGTTACTCTTTCTGCATATTTTGTGTTAGACATTAATTCACCTCGTCTATGTGTACGTACTATATAAAAAATTGTATTATTTTTCCATTTTCTCGTCCTGAACTTGTTTCAGGAGCTTATGAAATATTTACAATAATAAAAATCTAACTTGAGGCTGTAAACCTTTCATTTTACTGAACTTCAGCTTAATGAATTTTTATGGACTAATTCAATTTAGGCATAGTACACCTAACTTAAATTTACCATGTTACTTTATCATAATACATCAATTTTTGTCGTCAAGAAAATATCGCTTAATTTAAAAAAATATGTTAAAATTTTGTTACATTATGTTAAATGCCCGATTTTATTATCTGAAAACCTTGATTAGCTCTGTGTTTTAGTGTCAAGTCTGGACATAATAACTTTTCATATTATGATGATAGAAATTAAAGGAGTATATATGAAAAAATTCGCAATATTATTATGTATTTTAATGTTAGGGAAAGCTTCATTATCAGCGGATATGGATGCAATTAAAAAGTTAGAAAAATTACCGTCTGAAATAGTTCTTACAGGAAATTTGGTTTTTGATTGGTTAGACATATCACAAATAGAAAGAGATGCTGTGATTGATAAGTATCAAAAAGAACTTTTCGATGAAAATACTGTATATAAATTTAATAAAAAAGAGTTCAAGGCTGAATACAAAGATTTTTTGAAAGACAAAGATTTTAAAAGACACTACATGCTTGTTAAAAATGGTGTGAAGGAAACTGATAGTGAAAATCTTTGTGGATTTTTTTATAAAGATAATTTATTAATCAGTTATGCAATCCAGTATAAAAATAATTTGAGAACTGTATATTATTACGACGCTATGGGAAAACTAAGATATATTGATAAGTTTTCTGAAAATTATCCAAATTTTCCTTATATGTCAAAACAATATAGAGCTAATGGAACTTTAGTCAGCGCAATATATTTTATTTCTCATGACATGCAATATATGTATAATGATGATAAGTCTTTTAAGGGCGCTTGGTACAAAGATAAAATGTATGATAGACACGCCAAACAGACTTTGACAAGAAATAATTGGTAAAAAAAGAGAACTTTTAAAGTTCTCTTTTTTATATTTGTTTAATTAATTAATTAATTATT
>CAJMDF010000021.1 GCA_905212085.1 uncultured Clostridium sp. | reverse complement strand
GTTTCCTTTCCCTTTTTTCCCTAACGACTGTTTAGTCGTTTTTTTTTATGCTAATTTTCTGCTTTATACAATCGTGCAAAGAAACAGGAAACGTGTTGTATAGAATCAACTCTTACCCATTGTCGGGTTGCTTTAAATCTTATTGAATTTTTAGATCGTTCTTGATTTTTATGAGAATAATTGTTTAATTCATCATTAAAAAGATGGAATTGACACATCGCAACTTTTTTACATGCATTTAAAAGTTTTTGCGCCAAATTATCCATTTTTAAATATTTTGCCAAATAATAGGCAGCAACAAGCCCTTCAGATCTTGCGCCATCAGGGAAATAATGATCTCCATATTCGTAATAATACCCGCCCTCATAGTCAATATAAGGAGAATCATCTCTTTTATAAGTTTTTTCAACCATAGTTGCAGCATCAGTAAAGACAAAATTAATATAATTCTGTTTTTGAAAATCTTTATCTTTGCACCATTCTTCTATTGCCTGCATTAACCAAGCATCTGATGGCAATGCAGTAAATAAATCAGCATAAATTTTAGGTCTTTCATCTACAATCCAATCAAGAGCTATTTTAGCTATTTTTCGAACTTCTTTGGCTAAATTTTCATCGTCAAAGAAATTATTAGCAAATAGAGCCAGACCAAGGAGAGCTTCTCCAGGATAATAGAAAGAAAATGTTTCTTTTCTTTCTTCATCAGTCATATTTATAAGAGGTTCACCATTATGATATTTAGGATGAATATAGTAACCGAGGATTTCACCATTTTTATAAACTCTGCTCAAAATGTGTCTTGTATACCCTTTTATATATTCATCAAAAGATTTATCACCTGTAAAAGAACGATATTGCATCATTGCTACAAGCAAAACACCTGTTCCGCCAAGTTTTGCTTTATTATTATAAAAAGCATAATATGCCTTACCCCATTTTGTATCATGCACCTTTGAAATAGACACAGACCAATTAAGAGCTTTTTTAGCAGCTTTTATATATTTTTCATCAGAAGTTAATTCATAAGCTCTGATAAGAGCAATTACTCCGCCACAATGCCGTAAATCATTGTAATATAAATTATTTTCAGGCCTATTAGGGTGTTCATGGTCCTTATATGTATCATCACAACAATCGTAATAATACAAAAAGCGTCCATCTTCATACATATTATCTAAAATCCAATCAACAGATTTTATAACTTGATTAAATAAAACATCATAACTAAATTCTGTGAATCTGATATTACCGCGATAAAGGGGGATACACTCATTTTTATATGTAATAAATGTTCTACTTCTAAATAAATAATATTCATAATCATCAGAAGCCGATAAAATATTCAATCTTTCTGATATACTATTAGTCAATTTTGCAATAGGAGTTTTCCTTACCAAAGTCTGCAATGCTGCACGTAACCCCATATGACTCAAAGTAATAGCATCAGTTGGCATATAGTAATAAGAAATTCCATCTTTTCTTAATTCAAGACCGTTAATTCCGATTTCAAATCTACCATTATCAAAACGTTCAGAGTTTAATTCTCTTTTATTAATTTTCTTTCTGTCAATTATGTATTCAAGCATTATTCTGCAAGAATTTTCATCATTGACTGAAAAATTTGGGAAATTTTTATTTTTTCTGAGCATTTCAATATCACGATTTATAGTTGTTTCCAAATCTTTTCTTTTACTTCCGTAACGAATAAACTTTTGACCGCTCTGAAATAAAGAAATATATATCAAGGTTTCATGCGGATTAAAATTAATAATTCCGGAAAAATCAAGATCAGAAATATTAATAGATTTACCAGTTACTAAAGCTTTTCTTATCCTTTTTAAAAGCTCATTAACTACAGAAAAATCTTGATTAAAAAACTCTCTTTCTTTATCGTTTTGAGATTTAAAATCTAACATATGCAAATGATACCATTAATTATTATAATTGGCAAACGTAAAGATTTATTTAATCTTTTGACATGTATAAAAAGTTGTTGTTCAATAGATAATAAGACTTGGTAGGAATTTATGTACATAAAACAATTAGAGATAGATAATTTTAAATCATTTGCAAATAAATCAGAAATCCCACTGTTAAAAGGGTTCACGACTGTTTCCGGACCAAACGGATCTGGGAAAAGCAATATTATTGACAGTGTCCTTTTTGCACTTGGGCTGGCTAATGCAAGTGAACTTCGTGCTGAAAACTTGTCTCACTTTATATCTACCTACACTAAAAGAAATGAAGCTTTCGTAAAAGTAACATTTGGGGAAACTGAAAATGGAGAAGACCTCTCAATCGGGAGAAAAATCAGAAAAACTTCCCAAGGTTATGCAAGTACATATTACATAAATGACAGTGTTACAACACTTACAAATGTCCATGCTATTTTAGAAAAATACAATGTAACCCCGAACAGCTACAACGTCATGATGCAAGGTGATGTTATGGGAATTACTGATTGTACCCCTAAAAATCGCCGAAAAATTATTGATGAAATTGCAGGAATTGCAGATTTTGACAGAAGAATAGAGCAAGCAACAGGTGAATTAGAAACAGTAGAACAAAGAGTAGAACGATCAACTGTTATCTTGAACGAAGTAGATAACAGATTAGAACAACTAAAAGAAGAACGTGAAGTAGCTCTAAAATATCAAAAATTACGAGAAGAAAAACAAGGACTTGAAAGCCAAATTAATAAAGTTCGTTTCTTTGATATTAAAAAGAATCTTGAAAAAGCTCATGAAAATATTCTAGAATTCACAAAAAAGAAAAAAGAAGAAGAATTAAACAGCAAAGATTTAGATGAAAGATTAAAACTGATCAATCAAAAATATAATGAAATTTCTGAGCTTGTAAAAGAAAAAGGTGAAGCTCAACAAATTGAATTAAAAAAACAAGAAGAAGCTATAAAAGGTGAAATTGACAGAAAAAATAACGCTTCAAATTATGCTGATAAACAAATTCATGACGGTTTGAGATCTATTGAAAATGCAAAAAACGGAATTGAAGGCTTTAAAAAGAAAATTGAAGATTTTAAACTAAAAATCCAACTTAAAAATGATGAAATTAACATAATTAATTCAAACATCAAAGAAAAAGATGCTGAATTAAAAAAGATATTAGAAGATATGACAGGGCTTAATGCCACTGCAGATCAACATATTGAAAAAAGGAACAATTTACGCAAACAACTTGAAGCTTTGAAAGATGAAGAAACTAAACTAATTCAAACAAAGCTGCCTTTAGAAAATGATCTAAAAAATCTTCAAAAAGAATTAGAAGATGCTAAAACAAAATTAGAAGAATTAAATGAAATGAAAGCTAATTTTGCAGCTAACCAAGATTTGAAAAAAACTCTTGTCGAACAACTACAAAAAGAAATGAGTGATTTCAAAATTATCCAGCAAAATACGCTCCATGATTTAGATGTAACCAAAAATGAAATTAATGATTTAAATTACAATATTCAAATGGCATACAGAAAAATATCTACAATGGAAGCTAAAAAACAAGCTGCAGAAGACGCTAACTTTGGTCGTGCTATTGATACTGTTATGAATGCTAAATTAAGAGGAGTTCATGCTCCTTTAGCTCAATTAGGAACAGTGGACAAAGAATATGCAATTGCTATGGAAGTTGCATTCGGAGGAAGAATGGCACACGTTGTAGTTGATGATGAACATGTTGCGTCTGTCGCAATTGAACTTCTAAAATCTTCAAATGCCGGCAGAGCGACTTTTATCCCGTTAAATAAAATAAAAAAAGCTCCAACACGCCTACAATTACCAAAAGATAAAGGAGTAATTGATTTTGCTATTAATCTTGTAGATTTTGATGATGAATACATTGACGCATTTTTCTATGCAGTAGGCGATAC
Organism: uncultured Clostridium sp.; assembly: GCA_905212085.1. Classification (GTDB taxonomy): domain Bacteria; phylum Cyanobacteriota; class Vampirovibrionia; order Gastranaerophilales; family Gastranaerophilaceae; genus Stercorousia. The sequence continues at coordinate 29,042 of CAJMDF010000021.1, read as the reverse complement.
AATTGTTGTTGAAGATATTGAATGTGCAAAAAGACTAATCGGCAAATACAGAATGGTAACTCTTCAAGGAGAATTATTAGAAAAATCAGGCTCAATGACTGGTGGTACAAGATTAAGAACAGGGTTAAGCTTTAGTCAAAATGATGACGATGAACTTAATAAATTCAAAGATCGCCTTAAAGAAATGGAACAAAAATTAGGTTCTTTAGAAAATAAAAAAACATCATTAGAAGATAAACTTGAAGATGTAAGAAGCAAATATTCAGATTCAATGACTGAATATTCGAAATCTAAAGGAGAACTTGAAAATATGAATCGCAACTATGAAAACAGCGAAAATATTTTAAAAGAAAAATCTGATTTCATTACACAAACTGAACCTAAAATTGTTGAATTAAACAAAAAACTTGACAAACTTGAAGAACAAAATGTCAAAATTTATGATGATATGGCCATTTGTCAAGAACAAATCGATGAAGTTGAAAAACTTATTAATGATCAAGATTTAAAGGATTTAAAAGAAAAAACTGAAGGCGTTGAATCTGAAATAAAACGTTTACAAACTAAATTGATGACAGCTGATAATGACAAAAACGAACTTAATCGTCAAATTGCTTTCCATCAAAATCTTATCGAAACAAAAGAAGAAGAGATTACAAATATTGAACATAATAATGTTAAATTAGAAGAAGACAAAGCTCGTTACAAAAATGATATTGCAGATTTAAACAAAAAAATGGAAAATCTGCATGAACAAATTGCTCAAATCGAAGAAAAACTTGGAAAATTATTAAAAGAACGAGATGAAATCAAAGAAAATTTAATTGATTTAGAGAAACAAAAACATATCAAAATTTCTGATATTGAAAGAATTGCAGAACAAATTGAATCTTTTAAAGCTCGTAGAAGAGAATTAGAGCCACAATTGGAGACTGCAAGAAAAGAATTGGAAGATGCAGGTGAAGATATAGGAAAACTTGAGCCTGTCGAAATATCAATTGATGAAATTACATCAAAAATTCAACGCCTAGAAAAGAAAATGACAGAATTAGGCGATGTAAATATGAGAGCCCTTGCTGCATATGATGAAGTGCTTACTCGTCAAAGTGAATTAAAACAACAAATTGATACTCTTTCTAAAGAGAGAAAAGAAATTTTAGACAGAATGCAAGGCTATGAACAATTAAAAAAAGAAACATTTATGAAAACTTATAATCACATAAATGAAAACTTTAAAGAAGTATTCCATCAATTGTCAGAAGGTGAAGGAGAATTAAAACTTGAATACCCAGATGATCCACTATCCGGCGGGATGACTATTGAAGCTCAACCAAGAGATAAAGATCTTCAGAGATTAGAGAGTATGTCAGGCGGGGAAAAATCTCTAACTGCTCTTGCATTCGTATTTGCAATTCAAAAATATATGCCATCACCATTCTATGCATTTGATGAAGTAGATGCAAGTTTAGATACAATGAATGTTGAGCGTATCGCCCAAATGGTGCAGAACCAGTCAAAAGATACGCAATTTATAGTAGTTAGTCACAGGCGACCTATGATAGAATCAGCTAATAGAACTTTAGGTGTTACCCAAAAAGAAAAAGGTATAACTAAAGTTACAGGTATAAAACTAAGGGACGAATAATTAGGATATGAGTACAGAGGCAGCATTAAATTATAATTTAGATTTACCTGATTTAGGTTTATCAAAAGATGGCAAACCAAAAAGTGAGGGAATTGGCATTCTTGTTGATATGGCTAAAGCTGGGAAAATTGATCCTTGGAATATTGATATTGTCGATGTTACAGATAAATATCTTGCTCATATGGTACAAATGAAATCCCAAAATTTAAGAGTAACAGGCAGAACTTTTTTATTCGCGGCAGTTCTTTTAAAATTAAAATCAAACGTCTTAGAAGGCATTGATATAATGCAATTTGAGCCTGAAGAACCAAATATTGAATACGATGATGATGGCTTTATTGTTGATTACGGTGAGGATGATTATGTCCCTACTAATAATGTAATATCTATCGATGAAGTGCTTCAAAGACGAACAAGTGTCAGATTAAATCATAATCGTGTCGTCACATTGAAAGATTTGATCAGACAATTAGAATTTTATGAAAAATTAGAACAAAAACAATCATTAAAAAGTGCTCATGAAAGAGCAAAAAGAAGAGTTCAGTCATATTCCAGATTAACTCCTGATGATATTGTAAATCTTGCTCATGAAGAATACATCGAAAGTTGTGTATTAACTCTTAAAGAAAATCTAGCTCAGATATTCGAAAAAAATGACAAAATTGAATTAAATGAATTAACACTTTTAGGTATGGATAAAATAAGTGCTTATATCGCATTATTATTTTTAACAGCAGAAAGTGATTATGAATTACAACAAGATGAATTTTATTCAGATTTGTATGTTGTAAAAGGAGAAGAAAAACAGGAGCCAGCACAAACGAGTGACGAACAATAAAAAATTGTCAAAGAGGATAGAGAAATGGAACAGTTAAAATCCAGAATAGAAGTCGTATTATTTATCACTGCTCGTGCAGTTTCTTTAGACGAAATCGCAAATATATTAGGTGAAGAAACTGAAAAAATAGAAGAAGCTATTTTAGAACTAATTATGGACTATTCTTCACGAGATGGAGCTTTGGAAATTGATGATGAAAACGGATATATTCTTCAAGTAAAAGAAGATTATATGGATTTAGTTGAATTGCTCTGTCCAGTTGACTTAAAACCTGCTGTTCTAAGGACTCTATCTGTTATTGCATTAAAAGAACCTATCAGACAAACAGATTTGAAAGAACTACGAGGATCAACAGCATATGATCATGTACAAGAACTTGTAGAAAAAGGTCTTGTTTCCAAAACTCGAGATAAAAACGGCAGAAGTTTTAACCTTAAAACAACTCCAAAATTTGCAGAATATTTTAAATTAAAAGGTGACACTCGTTCCCTTGCCAAAATTCTTGAAATTGATAAAGGGATAAAAGATAATGATGCAACAAACAAACAATAATGATAGCCAAATATTTAAATTTATTTGTATTATAGCAATTACATTTGGAATTATATTCAAAATTATGCCTTCTTATTTCTATTGGAAAGGCGGGAATGAATATAAAAAACAAGAATTTGTAAAAGCATATAAATCCTTAAAAATCGCTTACAATCTGAATAATAAAAATAAAGATTACAGATATTACTATGTAAAAACCTTAATACACTTAAGTCCAACATTAAAGATTCAAAAAGAACTATTTAAAATTGCAACAAGCGACCAAAAAGATAGTGCTCAACAAGCAGCACTAGATACTGTTACGACTTGGCAAAATAAAATAATGTCATATATAGGGGATAATTATATTGAACAAGTTCCTCTAGATAAAGGAATTATGCGTTGGGATGAGAAAAAATTTCCGCTTAAAGTAAAAATAAATAATACAAGTGGGATTAACATACCTTCATATTATAATCAAGAAATAATGAAAGCATTTGCCCAATGGCAAGCTGCTACAAATTTTATTCGATTTTCAATCACAAATTCAAATCAAGATGCCAACATAATTGTAGACATCTCTCAATTACCTTCTAATACGTGTACTGAAAAAAATTGTAAATATGTTGTAGGTTATACTACTCCTAATTACAAAGATTCCACATTATATAATATGAAAATTGTATTATACGCAAATGATCCATTTGGCAATTTTTTCTCAGATAAAGAGCTATACAATACAACATTACATGAAATTGGACATGCTCTTGGAATAATGGGGCACAGTTATAGTTCTGAAGATTTAATGTATATGGCTACAGAGGGTGATAATAATTTTTATTCGCCATATAGAAGTTCTTTCCAATATTTATCTTCAAAAGATATAAATACAGTCAAATTACTTTACAAATTATATCCCACAATAACCAATACTCCACTTAATCAAATTAGCACAAAAGGACAAATTTATGCCCCGATTGTACTTGGCACATCAAATCAAATATCACTTAGAAAGTTAAAAGAAGCTCAAAATTATGTAAAAAATGCTCCTGATATTGCAGGAGGTTATATAGATATGGGGATTGCTTACGCAGAACTTAACAGGTATAAAGATGCAACAAAATCCTTGCAAAAAGCTAGCGAACTTGCAAAATCAGATAATGAAAAATATTTAATTTTATATAATCTTGCTGCTATTTATATGAATACAAAAAAATACGATAAAGCCCTTGATTATGCTCAACAGGCAAAACAATTATATGATAATGATGATATAAAAGAATTAATAATGAATATAAAACACGCTAAAATGACAAAAAAATAATCTCCACAATGCATCTCTTTACAAATACTTCACAAACTGTTTAAAAAATATTATGTTTAGTGTACAGTTAATTGGTTTGGAAAATTAAAAATATGGAGATATGAAATGTATAATGTAGCAATCATAGGAGCAGGTCCAGCAGGAATTTTTGCAGCTTTAGAAATTACAAAATTAAAACCTGATTGGAAGGTTGTATTAATTGAAAAAGGTCAAAAAATAGAAAACAGAAAATGTTTGCTTCGTGAAGGCTATGAAAAATGTCCAACATGTAAAAAATGTGGTCTTTTATGCGGTTGGGGAGGCGCAGGAGCTTTTTCTGACGGGAAATTAACTCTTACTCCTGATGTTGGCGGCCACCTTGTAGATTACATGGACAGAAAAAAAGTTGATGATTTAATTGCATATTCAGACCAATTATATCTTGACTTTGGGGCTACAGATGAAGTCTTTGGAACAGATATGAAAGTATTCCAAGAACTTGAAAGACAAGCTGTTCTTGCAGAATTAAAACTTGTTCATTCTCCTGTCAGACATTTAGGAACTGAAAGAAGTCTTAATGTTCTAAAAAACATGCAAGATTACCTTAATGAAAGAATTACAATAATAAATGATGTTTCAGCGAAATCGCTTATCGTTGAATGTGAACAAGTAAAAGGAATAGAATTAGACAATGGTGAAACAATTAGCGCTGAATACACAATTATAGCACCAGGAAGAGAAGGCGCAGATTGGCTTACTCATGAATTTGCAAAACATAAAATAGGTATGGTAAATAACGCTGTAGATATAGGGGTAAGAGTAGAATTACCTGCTCCTGTATTTGAGCCTTTAACCGATAAATTATATGAATCAAAACTAATATACAATTCACCAACATTTGGAGATGAAGTAAGAACCTTTTGTATGAACCCAAATGGAGAAGTTGTTCAAGAAAACTATAATGGTATTTCGACAGTAAACGGTCACAGTTATGCAGAAAAAACAACTAACAATACAAATTTTGCATTACTTGTAAGTGAGAAATTCACAGAACCGTTTAAAGAACCTATTCAATACGGACAACATATTGCAAGACTAGCAAATATGCTTGGCGGTGGGATTTTGGTTCAAAGATTCGGTGATTTACTTGACGGTAGAAGATCTACTCCGGAAAGAATTAAAGCAAGTACTATCAGACCAACTCTAACTTGTGCTACTCCGGGCGACTTAAGTTTAGTAATCCCATACAGACAAATGACTAGTATTATTGAAATGCTTCAGGCATTGGATAAAATTTGCCCTGGAACTGCTTCCAGATACACTTTATTATATGGTATTGAAGTTAAATTCTACTCTGCCAGAGTTAAATTAACAAATGAATTGGAAACTGAAGGAGTAAAAAATCTATTCGCAATCGGTGATGGTGCTGGAGTTACTAGAGGGCTAATCCAAGCATCAGCATCAGGAGTTCATGCTGCAAGAACTATATGCGCTCGCGGATAAAAAATCATTTATGGAACACAAAACTAATGTAATGCGAGAGCTTGATAAGCTCAAAATAAATTATAATCATTATTCTTACGTTAATACAGATGCAATCAGCGGAATTGAGGTTGCATCTGTATTAAATCAAAATCCAGAAATGGTATTTAAAACACTTGTGACGATAGGCAAATCAAAAAAATACTATGTATTTATGCTTCCTGTAGCAAAAGAATTAGATTTAAAAAAAGCGGCAAAAGCAGTAGGTGAAAAATCAATTGAAATGATAAAATCTAAAGAACTTTTACCTATAACAGGATATATTCATGGCGGATGCTCACCTATAGGAATGAAAAAATTTTTCACAACAACAATTGATGCAAGTGCTAAAAACTTTGATACAATCATTTTTAGTGCTGGGAAAATTGGTTATCAAGTGGAAATGAGCTTAGATAACTTGTCCAAAATTATAAAATTTTCACTCGCAGATATTATTGAATAATATTATTAAACTTGCCCGAATAAAACCAAAATGCTATAATTGTTTATATGAATAATAATAGTAAAGTTAGTTTAACAACACAAAACAAATTAATAATTTCAGGGCTTTTATTAAGTACAGTACTAATCGTTGCAATTGCAGTATTTGCAATTTTTAATATCCAAAAAAAATTAAATTACGGGTACCAAAATTTTGGGCAAATAGTATCAAAAGCCTTAGCGATAGAATGCAGTGAATTGGTAAGTAAGTCTCCTAAAAATCATGTAATTGATATATTAAAATCTCATGCGGATACAATTGTAGAATCACATAGCGATATTATTTTTATTGAATTTAGAGATTCTTATGGGAAATTAATATACAAAGCAAATGGCAATTCCAAAATTTCTCCGAAAAATCCGAATATTATTGTAAGCTCACCAATAATTACAACAAAAGGTTATAGTGTAGGCTCTGTAACTGTAGGTCTATCAGGAAACATAATTAATCAAATATCAACTACTACAAGAGCTTCACTACTATTTGTGTTCACAATTGCTTGGATAGTATTTGCTTTTGTTATTCTTATTAACACATATCTTATTACAAGAGAGTTAAGAATTTTACACAAAGGAGTTCAAAAAATTTCAACGGGAGAATTCGGTTATACAATACAAGATAAAGATGTCAGTTCTGAAGTTAAAGAACTTTTTAATGCATTCAATAATATGTCTAACAGACTTCACCTATATGAAGAACAAAATATTGAACAATTAACTCTAGAACGAAATAAATTAGAAGCAGTATTAATGAGTATTGCAAATGGTGTTGTAGTATGCGATAACAACGATAATGTTGTATTAATAAATAACCACGCGCACAAATTACTTGAGCTGGATGAAAATCAAATGCTCAATATGAAAATTCAAAACTATATTGATACTGAAGGTAACTACTGCTTTAAAGATAAGATTGAAGAATTCAAGGATACCCCAATTGAAGTTATGGAAAATAAACCGCTTGAATTTAATATTCAGGTTGATAAAAGAGTTATAAAATCTATAATTTCACCAATGTTTACAAGAAATAAAGATTACGTTGGATACATAATCGTCCTTATTGATATGACTAAAGAAGCTGAAATGGATGCTATGAGATCGACATTTATCTCAAATGTTTCTCATGAATTAAGAACACCTGTCACAGTACTAAGAAGTTATATTGACACATTATACAATTATGGAAATGAATTTGATTATGAAACTCAAAAGGAATTTATTGGAACAATTAATCAAGAAATAATAAGATTAAACAGAATGGTAAATGACATATTAGATTTTTCAAGAATGGAAGCAAATGCACAGATGGAAAAATCTTTAAACAGCATTTATGAAGTTATTGACAACTGTGTAAATCAAATGCAAGCATTAACAAAAGAACATAATTTAACTATAAGTGTGAAAAAAGAAGAAAATATTCCAGAATTTCTATTTAATTATGATGGCATTGAAAGGGCTCTTACAAACTTTTTATCAAATGCAATAAAATATTCACCTAAAAATGGGGAAATTACAGTAGAATTAAAAAAAGAAAATGATGATGTAATTGTGACTGTAACAGATCAGGGGTGTGGAATTGCTCCTGAACACCAGAAAAAGATTTTTGATAGATTTTATAGAGTTGAAAATAATATTCACACAGTAAAAGGAACAGGATTGGGACTTCATTTGGTGAAACAAACAATTGAGAAATACCACAACGGAAAAGTATTTGTAAAATCTGCACTTGGTCAAGGCTCTACTTTTGGCTTTATTCTACCTACTAAAGTATGCGAAGATGTTGAAAATTTAGTTTAAAGGAGATTTGATGAATTTTGACTTTGGCAATATATGGAATTATTTTTGCAAAGCTTGTCTCATTTTCTTTATAATAATAATAATTAATTCATTACTTGGCGATGCATTATTTAGAATCAAATATTCTTTTCCTAAAATTAACGCTACAAGTAAAGAAATAATCAACACAAATAATGACCCTATACAAATAAATTTAGAAAATAAAAAATACATTAAAGCGTACGGAGAAAAAAATATTTATGCATTACAACCAATGGCAAAATATTCGATATCTGGTTTAGTTGTAACTAAAAATACAAATTTTTGGTTTAGAGATATTATGAGAAACTCCTTTGATGATATATGTCTAATGGATATAGGTATAGTCTGGGGAGATTTAGCTAAAGACAAACACAAATTGCATAAATACTGGAAGTTTAAATCTCACAAAACACTCGGTCAAAGCAGAAGACTTGAATGGCAATCAAAAGTTCCATATAATGAAATGTACTGGGAACTTAGCTTTGTCAATTCTCATATTTCTCATACACATCTAATTCCAGCAAATCCAAATGTAATGGGTGCTTTACTAAAAATTAAAAAAAATGATATTGTAAAACTTGATGGCTATCTTGTAGACATCTATACTGATAAAAGCGAAACTGTAGCCAAAACAAGTATGTCAAGGACTGATACAGACCCGACAAGCAGAGGCTATGGAGCTTGTGAAGATATGTACGTAAAACAAGTTCAAATAGGGAATAAAGTTTATAAATGAAATTAATTAAATAGAGCATTTATTTTATCTAAAATATCTTGAGGATCAATTTCATTTGTTATTTTATTTATATCCTGAGCAACCTGATATAACTTAGCAGCTTCAACTTTATCACCAGTAATTGATATTGCTCTTGCTAAATTGAAATGAGCTAAAGCATAATTCGGATTGCATTCTATAGATTTTTTGAATAAATCAATTGCTTGTTTTACTCTTCCCAAATCATCAAGATAAATTACACCCATATTGTTATATGCAATGTCATAATTTTTATCATATTTTATTGCAAGCTCATATTCTTTTAAAGCTTCATCAATATCACCTTTTCCCCAATACAAAAAGCCTAAATTACAATGAATTTTTGCATTTTCAGGGTCTAAATCTAAGGCATTTCGATACACTTGCAAAGCATTTTCAATATCTTCTTTATCATAAAATGCACTACCTAAATTAACATAAATATCAATATCTTTAGGAGTTAAAAGATAAGCACTTTGATAAGAGCTGATCGCAGCATTCAAATCCTGCTTTGATTCTTGATATACAAAACCTAAAGTTTGGTTAATAATACTTGTCCACTGTTTTCTTGGATTTAAAGTTACAGCAGTTTGAAAATGAGCTATAGCACCATCAATATCACCTTTAACATACAAAATATTAGCTAGATTTGAATGAACATCAGGCATATTAGGCATAATTTGAATTAATTTTTCATATATCTCAACAGCACTATCATAATCACCTTGTTCTTCATAAGCCTGACATAAATGGCGATAAGCAGGAATATTCAATGTATCCAACCATATTGCCATTTTATACTCAGTAATAGCATCTTCAAACTGTCCTAAAGAACGATAAATATCACCAAGAAGACAATATAATGGGATAAAGCCGGGTGCCTTTTCAATAGCCTCAGAATAAGTTTCTAATGCATCATTTAATTTATTTGTTTGAACTTGATATGCTCCTTTAATCAAAATAGGCAAAAATTTTGCATAAGATAAAGTTCTTGCTACATTTCCTAATGCTATTTTATCAAAAGGTAAAGTCAGAATTGATAAAATAAATTCTAATTTTGACATTGCAAAATTTTTAAAACTTCTTGCAGATGATACATTATATAAATTTGATAATAGAAAATGTGCACAAGAATTTGCAAAAGGCATAGCCTTTATAGCTAACTTTGCATTCATTGAAGCATCCAAAAAACGAGCTCTTTTAGTATAAGTTTCAGCTAATAGATAATATGCTTTTCCTAATTTTGGATTTTTAGAAATTGCCATATCTAAATAATTGATAGCCTTATCTAAATCCCCTTTAAAGAAATGCGCCTGACCTATTTTAAAATAAATTTCAGCAGAATCAATGTATGTTTCTAAAGCTCTTTGATATTCAGTAATTGCTTCATCAATATACTGGCAAGAATTATAAATATCTAAATGCCAAGCTAAATATAAATCGCCAAGTCTAACATGCAAATCAGCATTTGTCGGATCATCTTGCAAGCCTATTTGACATAACTCAATTGCACTTTTTACATTTCCTGTTTTATACTCTTTATTTATTTTTTTTTCAAGTTGTTTTGTACTATTCATAATATAAATATTTTATAAAGGTGCTTGACAGAACTTATAATAAGTTCCATACTAAACATTGTAAATAATTTACTTTAAAAATGCAAGTTATTTATAAATAAAAACATATATGTGTATTAGATTTTTGAGGGGTTCACATGAAAGAAAACAAAATTTATATCGTTGATGTAACAAACAGAGATGGTGTACAAACATCAAGATTAGGACTTGCAAAACTCCAAAAAACAATTATTAATCTTATGCTTGATGATATGGGAATTACGCAATCAGAATTTGGGTTCCCAACTACAAAACACGAAATTAATTATTTAAACGGAAATTTAGAATTAGTTGAACATGGAGTAATTTCGAGAACAAAATTATCAGGATGGATGAGAGGAATTGCTGATGATGTCCAATTATCATTTAAAAATGTTCCTAAATTGAAAAACATAAACTTATCTCAATCAACCTCGGACCAAATGATTAACGGGAAGTATCTAGGCAAAAAAACTCCTCAAGATATTATAAATATGACATGCGAAGCTGTTGAATGCGCAGTATCACTAGGTGCAGAAGATATAGGAGTTAATGCGGAAGATGCTTCAAGAAGTGATTTGGAATTCCTAATTCAATATGCAAAAGAAGCCAAAAAATGCGGTGCAAGACGTTTTAGATACTGTGATACTTTAGGCTATGAAGATCCACAAACAACCTATGAAAGGATTTATCAAATTGCAAAAGAAACTGAAATGCCTATAGAAATGCATTTTCATAACGATTTAGGCATGGCGGTAGCATGTTCTGTTATGGGTGCAAGAGCTGCTGTTGATGCAGGGGTAGATGCATATATAAATACAGCAATTAACGGCATGGGAGAAAGAGCTGGAAATGCAGATTTGGTATCTTGTCTACTAGCTATATTAAAATCAGCAGGCTTCAGACAAAGATATCATCTTGATCCAAATATTGATTTAAGTAAAGCTTGGAAACTTGCCAAATATACATCATATGCCTTTGGTGTTCCAATCCCGATAAATCAACCTGCAGTCGGAGATAATGCTTTTGCTCATGAATCAGGTATTCATGCAGATGGAGCTTTAAAAGACAGACGTAATTACGAATTATACGATTTTGAAGAATTAGGTAGAGGAGAACCAGAAATAATTGAAACAGGCAGAATGATTACAACTGGTGAATATGGCGGCATTAAAGGTTTCAGAAACGTATATGACAATCTGGAACTTGAATTTAAAGATGAACATGAAGCAAGAAATATTCTGGAACTAGCTCGTTATGCAAATGTCCATACACAAAAGCCTCTAACATCAAGCGAATTAAGATTTATATATTATTATCCAGATATTGCAGCTAAAATAATGACAGTATCTCCATACTATGAACCTCAAGGAGCTATTAAGGAACGTGTAGAAGCTCATCTACTAACAAAACCGCATAGAATTATATAAACATTCAAATATAGACAAAAAAAGACTATTCTTAAAAGAATAGTCTTTTTTTATGCTCTTATATTAAGAAATATTACAAATAAAAAGTAAAAGATTAAAGAAAATAAAAACAAATGCCGTCTATTAGAACAAGGAAACAAACAAGAAAGGAAACGAGTCATGGGTATGGCAGCTTCGCAAGCTCGGTTTTTAGGACTGACTGCGAGAAAAACAAATGTTGAATTTGAGGGACAACAGATTAACCAACAAAGAACAACTTTGTCTAACCAATCTGCTAACTACTACAATGATTTGTTAGGAATGTCTGTTCCGGTTCCCCCATCGGTTGATGATTATACTAAAACTGTTTACACTTTTGAAGATGGTGCTTTAAATAACTCGATTTCTTCAATGATTGCTCAAGCTGACGGTTCATATTTAGTTAGCTACACTTCTTCTTGGACAGATGATTTCGCAGCTGTTGCTGCTGGTTCTTCTGTGGTAACTAGAAGTGGAGATGTTGGAAACTACAAATACAACATAGGTGCTAAAGAACTTAGACTTATGCAATCAAGGGATGATGCTGATATTGATGCGATGACAGATGAAGAACTCGAAAATTTCAAAGGGAATGATGAATATCTTAAAACTTTATCTAATGACCAATTGAAAAAATTAATGAAAGAAGAAAACGAATATATTAACATATTAAACTCTCAATACGGCAATGCTAATTGGATGGTAAGATATGTTCAAAATACAACTACCGGAACTTGGTCGCCGTACTTCTACAAAAAAGAAGTCCTAGATTCCGCGATTTATTCTGATACTGGATCTTCTCAAAGCAATATACCGGCTTACACTATTGGTTCTGCTCAAAAAACTGAAGAAGTAAAAGGGGTGAATGCTCGATTAGAACAAGATGCAACTGGCAGAATTATTAATATTACTCTTAATCCGGGACAACAGGATGAAGTAACTTATGCTGTAACTACTAACACGGTGACTGACCAAGCTGCTTACGACGATGCTATGAACCAATATGAATATGACAAATATCAATATGATCAATCTATTCAAGAAATTAACTCTAAAATTGAAATTATTCAAGCACAAGATAAAAACTTAGAATTAAGATTAAAACAACTTGATACTGAACAAGATGCTATTTCTACAGAAATGGATGCTGTACAAAAAGTTATTGAAAAGAACACTGAATCTACTTTCAAAACTTTCGGTTAAACTATCATTAAATGTTTTTTGTAAATGGTAATGAAAAATTTCATTTACTAATTTGTTTCCTTTCCCTTTTTTCCCTAACGACTGTTTAGTCGTTTTTTTTTATGCTAATATTTAATAAAAAAGGAGTATGGTTATGGGACAAACATTAGCAGAAAAAATTATTTCAGAACATGCAGGGAAAAAAGTAAAAGCAGGAGAATTAGTTATTGCCAAAGTAGATGTATGTGCAGTACAAGATGGTACAGGTCCTTTAACCGTTCAAGAATTTAAAAAATTAGGAAAAAATAAACTTAATAACCCTGAAAGAACAATTTTATTTATAGATCATGCTGCCCCAAGTCCAAGAAAAGAATTATCAAATACCCATACAGTTTTAAGAAAATTTTCAAAAGAATATGGTGCAATACTATCAGATGTAGGGGCTGGAGTATGTCATCAAAGACTTATAGAAACTTTTGTAAATCCATGTGAAATACTTGTAGGAGCAGATTCTCATACTTGTACATCAGGAGCATTAGGTGCATTTGCAACAGGTATGGGTTCTACTGATATAGCAGTTGCAATGGCACTTGGTAAAACTTGGTTAAAAGTTCCTGCTACATTTAAAATTGAGGTCAACGGGAAATTTAAAGAAGGAATATGCTCTAAAGATTTAATGTTACATTTAATAGGTCTAATAGGGGCAGATGGAGCTACATATAAAGCATTAGAGTTCTGTGGTGACACTATTGACAATATGTCAATGTCTGAAAGATTTACCTTAGCAAATATGGCTGTAGAAGCAGGTGCTAAAGCAGGTTTATTTGTAGCAGATGAAAAAACTAAAGAATTTTTAAAATCCAGAGGAAGAGAAAGTAAATTTAGAAGTTTAAAACCTGACTCTGATGCAGTATATGAAAGAATTATTACAATTAATGCAGAAGATATTGATCATACAGTTTCATGTCCTCATACTGTGGATAATACAAAATTAGCAAAAGAATTAGCGGATGTAAAAGTTGATCAAGTATTTGTTGGAACTTGTACTAATGGAAGAATTGAAGATTTAAGAATAGTCGCAGAAATTTTAAAAGGAAAAACAATAAATCCAGATGTAAGAATGTTAATATGTCCGGCTTCAAAGGATATTTATTTACAAGCACTTAATGAAGGCTTAATCTCAATATTTGTAGAAGCTAATGCGACAATTTTACCTCCAGGATGCGGTCCTTGTGTTGGTGTACACGCCGGAACTTTAGCAGATGGAGAAGTTTGCCTTGCTACTCAAAATAGAAACTTTAGAGGAAGAATGGGTAATGTTGAAGGTTCTATATATTTGGCATCTCCTTATGTAGCAGCTCATACCGCTTTAAAAGGGTATATTTGTGCTGAATAAGCAATTTATAATTCTATAAAAAAAAATATAATCGATTGGTTATATAACAAGGAATGAGCATTTATTAATAAAATTTCCTTACTATAAATGTAAGGAGAAATTTATGTCATGCAATAAATTGCAATACAAAAAAATGGCACTAGAAGAACTTGTAGTGCTTGCTCAACAAAATGATTTTAAAGCTCTCGAAGAACTGATAAGACGAGAACAGAAAAATGTTTTTGCAGCATTCTCATACCTTTGCAAAAGAAGAGAAGAAGTCTCTGATCTGACTCAAGAGGCTCTTCTTAGAGTTGCAAAAAATATTCAAAGTCTTAAAAATCCTAAATTATTCAAAAGTTGGTTAAATCAAATAATTACAAATTTATTCTATGATGAATTAAGAAAATCTCAGAGGAAATTAGACACAGTATCTTTGGATGACGACACTGACGATTTTATTCCAATAAAATTTCAACTACTTGATAAAAAATGTAAACCTCACGAAAAATGTATTTCTTCTGAATTAGAAAAAATCATAAAAAAAGCGATATTAGAATTACCTGAACAATTCAGAATTGCAATAATATTACGAGAATTACAGGGGTTGAGCTATGAAGAAATAGCAAAAGCAACACATTCAAGCATAGGAACTGTAAAATCAAGAATTTCAAGAGCTAGAGGGAAACTACAAGAAGATTTAAAAGGATATATATAAGTAAAAAGGAGGATTATAATGAAAAATCAACTTACTTGCGATCAAGTATTAGCTCTTTTAAATTTTTATGTAGAAGGAAAACTTAGTGATAAATTAACAGAATATGTAAAAATTCATTTGGATAATTGCCCTGAATGCATGGAAAAATTTATACAGCTAAAAAACATATTTACAAAAATAATAGATAATAATCAAAATGAAGATATAGAAAATCAATATATTACAAAACAATATGAAAATTTCAAATCAAATCTTTCTGCTTACATAGATAACGAGTTAGATAATTCTGACAGCATTAAAATCAAAAAAATTGCAATATCAAATCCTCTAGCAAGACAAGACTTAGAAAATATATATACATTTAAGAAACTATTACATTCTTCGTTTGAAAGGACTAAAACAGAATTAAAAAATGATTACTCAAAAAGTACAATAAATAGTTTACAACATGAAAATTTGGAAACTTATAATATTGACACATTTTCAAAAATTACCATAATTTTCTTTGCAATAATTACGACAATAGTTGCGGGAATAATAACGTTTTTATATTTTTAATGAACCTGAAGAATACTTAATAGAAGCTAGATTTTGATATGCTTGCATTGACATTCTATTATCTAATTTAACAGAATTAATTTGATTATTTTTATCTTCAGCAGGCTTATTCATATTTGAAATGGCTTGTTTTTGTTTTATAGCAGCATATTTATTTCTAGCAATAGGAGTAACAATATTACTTGAAATCACAGAGCCTATCAAACCAGTAATAACTTCTGCACCATTTCTGAATGGTTTAAATTTATCAGCAATTTCTGAATTATAATTTTCAAGTTTTGTTATGTCAAAATTCCAATCACCTGCATATATTTTATTTTCTAAGCGTTTTTCCCCTTTTCCAAGAATATGTCCGCCTTTTTTCAACAAATCAGTAATTTCTGCAGTTCTTAATTTTGCAGTCTTTGTCAATTTAGCACCAATGTATTTAACGCCACTTGTTAAAGTATAAAATGATAAAATATTTACAGCAGCATCTGCAATTTCTTGAGGGATAAGAAACATTTTTTGCTCTTTTGATATCTTATTGTTAAATACAACAGCATAAACTTGAGCCATTGATGATAAAATCCATCCTAAAACACCTGTATGTACAAGCATTGATCCTGGATTTTCACCATAATTCTTGTAAATATAATTTTTAAACCCATTCCACATTTTTGAAGGAGAAAACATTATTTATTCTCTCCTTTCTCTTGAATACCAATAAATTTATTAGTCAAGAATTTTGTAAAAGGTGCATCTATTAAGAAATTTGTAAAAATCATAGCTACAAGAGACAAAATAGTCCCCATAGCATTACGATATTGAGCCAATGCATCTTTATTAGCTGGATCTAAATTTTTTGGAGTAAGACATTGTCTAAACTTTTTAGAAAAATTACCAGCATTAGCAGGGATTTCAGCCGCAGTTTTTGACATAGCAGCAATTCCCTTAATAAAAGCAGCTCTCAATGCAACTCCTGTCAACGTTCCAGCTATAATTTTTGCACAAGTCCTCGCAACTGCAACTTTTCTGGTTTTTTCGTCTACATTTTTATTTTTCCAATCAATATAGGGCTGAATTGCAATAGCAGTAATTCCTAATATTGCTCTTTGGTGTGGCGAAGACCACTTTTTTCCAATATAAGCAACTTTATCTATTACCTTATCTTTGCTGACTTGCATTGAAGGTAAATTATTATACATAGATTTTAATACATTTAATTTTACAGCTGCCATACACAATTTCCCATAAAAATAAAGACTGTAAAGGTTTAAAATTGCTTTAATATAGGAGTAAATTAATAAATATTTACAATCTTTATTTTTGCGAAATTAGTATATTACAGATAAATAAACTTGTAAAGATAAAAATTACAAAATTGCCCCTTTAGGTACAACAGTTACCCCATTCGGAGAAACATGAAAGCCTCTTTTGATATCTTCATCATGGTTAAATCCTATTCTGGTATTAGGAGGAACAATTACATTTTTATCAATAATAGCTTTTTTAATCTTAGAATGTCTACCAATCTCAACATTCTCCATTAAAATACTTTCTGATATTTGAGAATAACTGTTTACCTTAACCTTTGGCGATAATACGCACCTTGAAAGTCCCCCACCAGAGACAACACAACCTTCAGATACCATTGAGTTAGTAGCCATACCAACACGTTCTCCTTCCTCCCAAATAAATTTTGCAGGAGGGTAATTATAATTAAATGTTCTTAAAGGCCAATCTTGAGAATATAAATTTAATTCAGGGTCATATGCTAACAGATCCATATTAGCCTGCCAGTATGCATCAATACTTCCTACATCTCTCCAATAACCTCTTTCCGTATCAGTCATTCCAGGGAATGAATTATCATAAAAATTATATATATATATTTTTTTACCATCTTTTAATAGCATCGGGATAACGTTTTTCCCAAAGTCATGACTTGATTCTTTAATTTCCTCATCCCTATTTAATGCATCCAAAAGCACGTCTTTATTAAAGATATAGTTACCCATAGAAGCAAGACACATATCAGGATTTCCAGGTATTGATTTAGGCTTATCCTTTGGTTTTTCAACAAAATTTATTAAGCGCCAATCATCATCAACTTCAATTATCCCAAATTCATGAGCTTCAGATATTGGAATAGGAATTGCAGAGATTGATAAATCTGCCCCTTTTTCCTTATGATAATCAAGCATTTGAGATACATCCATTTTATAAATATGATCACCACCAAAAATACAAACATAATCAGGGTCTTCATCAGTTATATGAAAAACGTTTTGATATATTGCATCAGCAGTCCCACGATACCAATCAGAACCAGTTCGCATTTGAGCCGGAGCTAAATCAACATATTGATTTAAAAACGGTGATAAAGCCCAACCGCGTGTAATATGTTTGTTTAATGAATCTGATTTATATTGAGTTAAAACTTTAATTTTGAAAAAACCTGAATTAATAAAATTATTCAATACAAAATCAATAATTCTATATCTTCCACCGAATGGAACAGCAGGTTTTGCTCTGTCTTTAGTTAAAGGATACAATCTTTTTCCTTCACCACCTGCCAATATCATTACCAAAGCATCATCTATAGACATGTCTTACCCCTTCTCTTTTCTTAATTATATTACAAGAATGAAAATCAAGCGATAAATTTTTAATTACACCCACTGCAGTTATTACAAGAATTTGTACATTTATTCGAATTTACTAAATCAGAAAAATCAAAAACTTCATCTTTCAATAACTTATCAACAACTATGGGATATAACATTTTTTCAACAGAATGTATTTCTTCTTTAAATTCATCAAAGTGAGTAAGATTACCTATTAATACAGGATATTGGGCAATTATTTTTCCATCAAAATTTTCATCAGTAAGTGAATATATTGTAACTCCTGAAACTTTTATCCCTGAAGAAAAACTTCTATACAATGCATCAGATCCCTTAAATGCAGGCAATAATGACTCATGAAGACTAATAAATCTACCGGTCTCCAAAACATCTTTTTTAATAACTTCATCATAACCACATACTGCTACAATATCAAAATTGGTTGAAGAAAAATATTCAAAATTTCTTTCGTTAGTCAAATATTTATGCTCCAAATTTAGAGCCTGAGCCTTGCCTAAAAAATCAGAATGTTCGTCATTAGAAATACAAACTAATTGAACATCTTTATTTTTAAAATAATCATTAAAAGAATCAATCAAATAACCAGCTTTTGAGCCTAATAATCCTATTTTATACATATATACATAATCCCCTTCCAAAATTAATTATAAACAAATTTTAAACTAATAGCAAAAAATTTTTTTTCTGTAACTTAATAAATACGCAAGGAGAAAAATATGCGAGTTAAAGCAATAGCAAATAGTAAAATAAAATTACCGACAAGAAACGTTTTAGAATGCATCACAGGTACACTTACAACTAAAAGTAAAAAAGAACCAGAAGATTTAATTAAAACAATTGCTGATGTAGTTGATTTTGAAATGACACCAAAAGATATAAAAGACCTAATGGCTGTCCCTTTAATGTTTGATATGCACATGTTATATGCAGGGAATATTTTAAAAAATAAAAATAGCAAACTAAAAATTTTATCAGAAAAATTAAAAAAATTACCCTTAGAAACAAGAAGTTCAAAAATAGAAGAAACTATAGAAAAACTCGGTAAAAAGATTAACGTAGAAATATAATAAAAGAATAAAAAAGGTCCGAATAAATCGGACCTTTACTTTATCAAATAGAACTCTAGTTACATAATGCTAATAAAATACCTGCAGCAACAGCAGAACCAATAACACCTGCAACATTTGGACCCATTGCGTGCATCAATAAATAATTTTGAGGATTAGCTTCTAAACCAACTTTATTTGATACACGAGCTGCCATAGGAACAGCAGATACGCCTGCAGAACCAATTAATGGATTGATTTTAGTTTTAGAGAATAAATTCATCACTTTTGCAAAAATTACCCCACCAGCAGTTGCAAAAGAGAAAGCCAAAATTCCTAAAATTAAAATAAATAAAGTTTGCAAAGTTAAAAATTGATCAGCTGACAATTTTGATCCTACAGATAACCCTAAAAATATTGTAACAATATTAATTAAAGCATTTTGCATTGTATCAGATAATCTTTCGACTACACCGCACTCTTTACATAAGTTACCAAAAGTTAATGCACCAATTAAAGGACAAGCATCCGGCAAGAAAATTATACATAAACCGAGAACAACAAGCGGGAATACAATTTTTTCTCGTTTAGAGACTTCTCTTAATTGAGTCATTTCAATTTTACGTTCTTCTTCTGTTGTTAACAACTTCATAATTGGTGGCTGAATTACAGGAACTAAAGCCATATACGAATAAGCAGCAACAGCAATTGCCCCTAATAATTCGGGTGCAAGTTTAGTTGTAACATAAATAGATGTAGGACCATCTGCACCACCTATAATACCAATAGCACCTGATTGCGGTAATGTAAATCCAAATACACACAATGCTAAAAGTAAAGCACCAAAAATACCGAATTGAGCAGCACCACCTAAAAGAGCTGTTTTAGGGTTTGCAATTAACGGTCCAAAATCAGTCATAGCACCAACACCCATAAATATAATTAATGGGAAAAGACCTTGGTGAATACCAAATTCATAAATTATTCCCAAAAATCCATGAGGTCCTGCAATATCTGCAACAGGAATATTTGATAACAAACCGCCAAATGCAATTGGAACTAAAAGCAATGGTTCGAATTGTTTTTTTATACCTAACCACAAAAGGAATAAACATACCAATATCATAATCGGAGAACCGAATTGATGAAGGAATTGTTCGAACCCGTTTGTAATATTAGGATCAACAGGTTGAATGAAATTTGCAATACCTGTAGATTGCCATAATTTATATAAACTGTCTACTATATTCATTTTTTTACCCTTCTTTTACTAATTTTTTGAATATTTATAAATAAATTTTAACCGATTGAAACAAGTAAATCACCTGTTTTAACTTTATCTCCAACTTCAATTTCAACTTCTTTTACAGTACCTGACATTGGTGATTTAATTTCTGTTTCCATTTTCATAGCTTCAACTACAGCAATTACATCACCTTCTGCAATACTATCACCTGCTGATACTAAAACTTTTAAAACAGTACCTGGTAAAGCAGCTTTTACAGGAGTTGCATCCCCAGTTACAGCTTTTGCTTCGATACCGGCTTTTACATCAAAGTCATAAAGTTTGCCATTTACTGTGGCTTTTCTACCTTCTAAAGCTACAGCATATTTTTTACCGTTTACAGTTACAGTATAAGCATTATTTGCTTCATCAATTTTCGGCTCTTTATCACCTGGTTCACATTTTCTTACACCAATTGTACCTTTACCTTCTAAGAATAAAATACCTTTTTCTTTGCAAGCTGCAGAAATAAAGATATTTTCATCATTAACAGGTAACCCTGCTTCTTCTAAACGTTTTTTAGCTGCAGGAATACCTTTGTTAGGATCTCTGTCATTTATATCAACAACTTTTTCAGTAGTAGGTTGTAAATTAAGTTGTTCAGATGCAATTTTAATAACATCCGCATCAGGTTCGCAAGGAGTTTTTCCGAAATATCCAAGAACCATTTTTCCATAACCTTCTGCAATTTTTTTCCAAGGTCCAAACATAACATTATTAAATGCTTGTTGGAAATAGAATTGAGATACAGGTGTAACTGATGTTCCGAAACCACCTTTTTCAACAACTTCTTTCATTGCGGCAACAACTTCAGGATATTTATCCATTAAATTGTTATCTCTCAACATTTGAGTATTAGCAGTTAAAGCACCTCCAGGTAAAGGAGATTGAATAATCATAGGATTTACTGCCAATGCTTCCGGTGGTAAGAAGTAATCTTTCATACATTCTTTGAAAATTTCTTCTGTTTCTAGAATTTTTTCAATGTCCAAACCTAAATCATAATCAGTACCTTTCAAAGCATGCCACATAGAAACAATATCAGGTTGAGCAGTACCGCCTGATACCGGTTTCATTGATAAGTCTATACCATCAGCTCCTCCATCTAGAGCAGCTAAATAAGCTGCAAGTCCTGTACCTGCTGTTTCATGCGAGTGGAATCGAATATGAGCATCAGGTCCTAAAATTTCTCTTGTACGTTTTACTGTTTCATAAACTTTTCTAGGTGCAGAAGTACCTGAAGCATCTTTGAATGCTAAACTATCAAATGGAATACCTGCATCTAATATACTTCTTAAAACTTTTTCGTAAAACTCAACATCATGAGCACCAGTACATCCAATAGGCAATTCCATCATAGTGATTGTAACTTCATGTTTTAGCCCGTTATCTTTAATACATTGACCGGAATATATAAGATTATTTACATCATTTAAAGCATCAAAGTTTCTAACTGTTGTAACACCATGCTTTTTAAACATTTTAGCGTGCAAATTAATTATATCTCTCGGCTGAGAATCAAGGCCTACAACATTTACACCTCTCGCTAAACTTTGTAAATTAATATCAGGTCCTACTGCAGCTCTAATTTTATCCATTGTTTCAAATGCATTCTCATTGCAATAAAAAATAGGTGACTGAAATCTTGCACCACCAGCAACTTCAAAATGTTTAATTCCCGCATTAACAGCAGCCTGCAATGCTGGAATAAAATCATCTACAAATACTCTAGCCCCATAAACAGATTGAAATCCATCTCTAAATGAAGTATCCATAACCTTAATAAGTTTTTTAGACATAAATTTACCCTTCCTAATTATTTAATAAATAATAAACAAACTTCTACTTTCTTGACATAATAGCAGCCAATGCAACTGCAATTGCTTCATCATCCTTAGCAACAGATTTTGATGACGATTTTTTTTCAACAACATCAATCTTTTCCGGAAATATCTTATTTAAGTATGCAATTATTGCAAACATTCCATGCATTGCTGCTATTAATATACATAAAAATGCAAGAACAAACCCCATTCCCAGTATCATTAACGTTAGACCAATTGTAAAATTTTCAATCATAATATATCTCCCATTGTTAATATAAACTCTTCTTTTCTATGGTTTTGTAAAACTAATTCGCCTGAATCATTTATATATTTTGCAATACCAGATTTTTTTTCATTAAATACTTGTACAGAAATCTCTTTACCTAAAAAGTTACATTTGCTTATATATTTATCTTTAATTAATATAAAACCATGCTCTAAAAAATTATCATAATTTTTAAAAAACTCACTAATTAATTTTTCATAAAATAATTTTTTATCAATGTGTTCTCTTTCTAATTCTATATTTAGTGCAGTTATTTTTTTATCTTTAACAAGCGATAAATCAGATTTTTCAGCATTTAAATTCACTCCGATTCCAAGCACCAAACCACTAAATCTATCTCCTTGCATTACAGTTTCAGAAAGGATTCCCGCAATTTTTTTTCCATCAATTAAAACATCATTCGGCCATTTTATTGAAGGAGAAAGTCCGTATTCTTCGAGAATATTAAGCAAAATAATCGATAAATATTGAGTCAAATTAGCATATACATCTTTAAAAGTATCAGACGGTTTTAAAACAAAAGATAAAAATAAATTATCTTCCCCTAAATCCACCCATGCTCTATCAAATCTTCCTCTACCGGAAGTCTGATTATTAGCAATAATAATAGTCCTATCCTCTAGATTTGCCAAATTTTGTTTGGCATATAAATTGGTAGAGTTAACCTCATCCAGTGTTATTAGATTCATTTTCTCCCTTAACATATAGTAATTACATAAATAATATTAGAACAAAAAAAAAAAATTTGCGATTTTTTTTTTTCAGAGTTAAAATAAGTTCACAAGGGAGAGAAGTTAACATGGAACATTGGATTTACACAACAAACATCGCTGGGCATGCGATATCATTAAATCTGGATACAATTTTTACAATGTGGTTTGCAATGATAGTAGTAATTATTTTTGCACTATTAGCAACCAAAAATTTATCAATTGTTCCAGGGAAGCTTCAAGCAGTATCTGAAAGTATTATGAAATTTTTCTATGGAACACTAGATACAATGATTGAATCTGAAAACAGAAAACATGTTCCATTAGTAGCATCATTATTTTTATTTATCGTAACAGCAAATTTAATGGGACAATTACCATTAAGAATTATTCATTTAAAAAACGGTGCAGAATTAGCTTCACCTACAAATGATATTAATTTAACTGCAGCAATGGCTGTAATAGTTTTAATATATTATGTATTCATGGGAATTAAGGCAAAAGGACCAAAATTCTTTTTACATGAATTCAGTTTTACAGGAATCGTAATGGCTTTAGTTGAAATATTAGAGATGTTCACAAGACCATTAAGCCTTGCAATCCGACTTTTTGCCAATATATTTGCAGGCGAAATTCTTGTATCAATAGCACTAGGAGGTTTAGCTTATTTCTTACCGCTTCCGATTATGCTATTTGAAATACTTGTTGCATTTATCCAAGCAACAGTATTCATGATGTTGACTATTGCTTATATAGGCTCAGCAACAAAAGAGGAACACTAATTTACTTTAAGTAAAAGTATTAAATAAAGGAGAGAAAAAATGGTAGACACAGCTACAGTTTCACAAATGGCACACTTAGGTGCAGGTATTGCAATCGGTTTTGGTGCAGTAGGCGCAGGACTTGGTATTGGTTTTGCTACAAAAGGTTTGATGGATGCAGTTTCAAGACAACCTGAAGTTGCTGGTAAAGCATTCGGTTTCTTCTTACTTGGTGCAGCTTTATCAGAAGCTTGTGCTTTGTATGCATTCGTTATCGCATTTATGCTATTAGGCAAATAATCGGAGAAAGACAATGGAATTTAACGCTACATTTTTAATATCAGCAATCAGTTTTATTTTGTTCACAATAATTATGAATAAAATATTTTACACTCCACTTGAAAAAGTTATGGATGAACGTCAAAAATTTATTGACGAAACAAAATCAGATGCAGAAAAATCTAATCTTAGAGCAGATTCAATTATAAGCGACAGAGAAAAAAGATTAACTAAATCAGCAGCTGATTCAAAAAAACTTGTTGCAGATAAAATTAATGAAGCTAATGAAAATTCTAAAAATATCACATCAAATGCGAAACAAAAATCTCAAGAAGAAATAGCTTCTGCTAAATCTGCCCTTAAAAATGAAGCTCAGCAAACAACTGAAGAATTAAAATTTAAGGTAAAAGATTTAGCAGAAGTAATATCTTCTAAAATTCTCGGTATGAATACAAATATCGAAAATGTTGATAATGAAATTGTAAACAGGATATTGAACTAATATGAATGAATTGGCAAATTTTTGGAACATCATAGTTGAATCAAATACTTTTAATTTTGCAGTTTTAATTTTAATTTTTGCAATTTTATACAGAAAATTAAATATATCTAATACTGTAGAAAAAATAAAACAAGATGTAATTAATACTATAAATAACGCAAAAACAGATAAAGAAAATGCAAAAAACAGACTCATTGAAGCCGAAAAATCAATCGAACATATTGATGAAGAAATTAAACAAAAGTTAAATGAAGCATCTATAAAAGGAGATGACATAGCCAAGCAAATATTAGTCAATACAAATCAAAAAGTAGAATTAATTGAAAAAAATATTTCAAGAGTTATTACTGCAGAAGAAAAAACTTTATCTGCACAAATGACAAAAAAGACATTAGATGCATCAGTAGAACTTGCAGAACAGCATATAAAATCATTATTAAAAGACAATATGGATTTACATAACAAGTTTATTGATGAAAGTATCGATAGTATAGACAGGGTATAATCTTATGATTAACAGTAAAGAAAATCACATATCAACATCAGCTAAGAATTATGCAGACTCTTTAATTCAAGTTTGCAAAGATGGAGTTTTAACATATGAAACAGCATCTAAAGACTTGGAAATAGTGAAAGAAATAATTTCTGAATCTGATGAACTTGTAAAAGTTATGGAAAATCCCGCAATTGCTAATAATACTAAAAATGAAATTATAGACAGCGTTTTTTCCAATCAAATCAGTGATAAGATAATTAACTTTTTAAAAATTCTGATTGACAAAAAGAGATTTAATGAATTAACTCAAATTATTCAAGCTTATAATGATGAAGTTGATATTATAAATAATATTAAACGCGTAGAAGTTTATTCAGCCGTAGAAGTCTCAGAAGACAGAAAACAACGATTAATAGATAAACTTCAAAATAAATTGAAAAAGAATGTAATTGTAAATTGGAATATAAACAATGATATTATTGGAGGACTGGTTATTAAAATAGATGATGATATTATAGATAACAGTCTAAAAAATAAATTAGAAAATTTAAGTAAAAATATAATATAAAGGGGAAATTATGGCACTTATTAAACCTGATGAAATTAGTTCTATAATTAAAGGCAAAATCGAAAACTACGATATTCAAACCGAAGTATCAAATACAGGTACTGTAATAGAAGTAGGTGACGGTATTGCCAGAATATATGGACTTAGAAATGTAATGTCAAATGAGCTTGTGACATTTGAAGACGGTAAAAATACACTTGGAATTACAATGAACCTAGAAGAAGACAATGTAGGTGTTGTAATTTTGGGTGAATATACTCAAATTAAAGAAGGGATGACTGTTAAAACAACAGGTAAAATTGCTTCAGTTCCTGTAGGTGACGGACTTATCGGAAGAATTATCGACCCGACAGGAGCACCAATTGATGGTAAAGGCGAAATTGAATCAAATAAAATTCGACCAATTGAAAGAGTTGCACCAGGTATTGTAGCAAGAAAATCAGTACACCAACCATTACAGACTGGTCTTACTGCTATTGATGCTCTAACTCCTATCGGTAGAGGTCAACGTGAACTTATTATTGGTGACAGACAAACAGGTAAAACTGCTATTGCAATTGATACAATTATCAACCAAAAAGGGCAAAATGTTATTTGTATTTATGTTGCAATCGGTCAAAAAGCATCAACTGTTGCTCAAATTGCAAAAACTTTAGAAGAATACGGTGCTATGGAATATTCAATTATCGTATCAGCAACAGCCAATGCATCTGCACCGCTTCAATATATTGCACCATTTGCAGGTGTTGCAATCGGTGAAGAATTTATGGAACAAGGTAAAGATGTCCTAATCATTTACGATGACTTATCAAAACATGCTCAGGCTTATCGTGCAATGAGTTTGCTTCTAAAAAGACCACCAGGACGTGAAGCATACCCTGGTGATGTATTCTACTTACACTCAAGATTACTTGAACGTGCTGTAAAATTAAATGACGAATTAGGCGGTGGTAGTATTACTGCATTACCTATTATTGAAACTCAAGCAGGTGACGTATCAGCATATATTCCGACAAACGTTATTTCAATTACTGACGGACAAATTTTCTTGGAATCTAATTTGTTTAACTCAGGTGTAAGACCTGCTATCAATGCCGGGATTTCAGTTTCTCGTGTTGGTGGTGCTGCTCAAACTAAAGGTATTAAACAAGTTGCAGGTCAATTAAGACTTGATTTAGCTCAATATAACGAATTGGCTGCATTTGCTCAATTTGCATCAGATCTTGATCAATCTACAAAAGACCAATTATTGAGAGGTGAAAAACTTACAGAAGTTCTAAAACAACCTCAATACAATCCATTGAGCGTAGCTGAACAAATCACAATTCTATTTGCAGCAAACGAAGGAATTCTTGATGATGTTCCAAATACTGACATCAATAAATTCAAGAAAGAATGGTTTGCATACCTTAACACAAATCTATCTGAACTTGTTGCAAAATTAAATGACGGAGCTAAACTTGAAGATTCTGATAAAAAAGAATTAAAAGAAGCTCTAAACAAATTCAAAAAAACATTCTAAAGTTATTTGCAGAAAGGTAAAGAGGATTATTTTAAACATTTAAAATAATCCTCTGGGACATAAAATATGACAAATTTAAAAGATATAAAAAACAGAATACAAAGTGTTAAAAGTACTCAAAAAATAACACGTGCAATGAAAATGGTAGCAGCAGCAAAAGTAAAAAAAGCTGAAAATACCGTAAAAATGTCTCGTCCATTTACAAATGAACTTACGATGATGTTTAAAAAATTGCTTTCATCAGTCGGCACATATAATGCACAAAGTCTTAAAATAAAATCTGCAATAGATAATTATCCTGAATTATTGCAGGTAAGAGAAATTAAGACTGTCGGACTTTTAGTTGTTACATCTAACAAAGGTCTTGCTGGGGCATATAATGCAAACATTGTACGTAGAACACTTCAAATAATTAAAGATTATAAAGAGCAAGGAATTAATGCTAAAGTATTTATAGTCGGACAGAAGGGAATATCTTCTTTAAAAAGAAAAGCTCAAGATTACAATTTTGAAATTACCAAAACATATCTTGGTGCTGCGAATAATCCATCTGCAGAAGCTGCAAAAATTATAATAGAAGATATTGCAAAATATTTTGTATCTCATGAAATAGATAAAATTGAAGTTGTTACTACTCGTTTTAAAAACATGATGAGCTATTCTGTTGAAAGTTGGGAAATATTACCCCTAAAAGATTTAAACGATGATTATGAAAAACATCATGATAATATCTTAGAGCCACTAATGGAATTTATTCCTGATATGCACAACATATTGCAAAAAATTGTACCAATGTATATGACAAATATTTTGTACCAATCATTATTGGAAGCTCAAGCGAGTGAACTTGCAAGCAGAATGACAGCAATGTCAGCTGCAACAAGCAACGCTGAAAAGATGATTAATGAATTATCAGTACAATATAATAAGAGCAGGCAGTTTGCAATTACGCAAGAAATCATCGAAGTTGTATCCGGTGCAAATGCACAATTAGGATAGTTATTAAATCAAAAATATAATTTCTTAAAAAACTCCCTTATATATAGGGAGTTTTTTATAATGGAAGTAAATCATTTAAAGTGACTCCAAGAGCTTTTGCAATATTCACAACAACAAGAATAGTCGGACATACTTTTTCATTTTCAATACGATAAAGATGCTGTGGAGTAATATCTGCCTGTTCAGCAAGATATTCTTGAGAATACTTCTTTCGGGCTCTTTCAACTCTAATATTTTCTGCCAAAATTTTTAAAACATCACTCTTATCAATCATAAATTAATTTTACAATTATTGACAAAAAAATATTACATCATATAATTTTATTATATAACATATATGTTTAT
>CAJMDF010000020.1 GCA_905212085.1 uncultured Clostridium sp. | reverse complement strand
TATTTATATTTATTATTTTATGTAATTTTATTTATATTTTATCTTTTTTTGTATTGGTAAAAAATCAAGTAGAATATAAAAATATTGAAAAAGATGATTTAAAATCTTCTAATTTGGAATCGAAGTCATCTTATTTAACCGATATTATAAATAATTTACCCCTGATTGCATTTATAATTGATAAAAATTATAAATTTGTAACCGGTAATATTGAAGCATTAAAATTCTTCAATGTTACAAGACAAGAGCAGTTCAGGAAGTTGTCTTTAGATGTATTTGAGAGGGAAACAATGGAATTAATCAAAGAAGAAAATGATCTTATCAAGAAAAACAAAAAGACCTTCGTTACTGACAGAGAAGTAAGGTTAAAAGACGGAAAACAACAATGGTTGAGAATACGGAAAGTTCCTATTTTTGATCGACAAAATAGAGTTAATAGTTTTGTTATTTTCGGTAGAAATATTAATACAGAACGCGCAGCTCAAAAGCAAAGAGAAACTTATATTTCTACCCTAAGTCATGATTTAAAAATCCCGACTCTTGCTCAAATTAGAGCTTTGGAACTTCTTGTTAATGAGAAAATGGGAAAAATTAATGATCAACAAAGAGAAATCCTCAATTTAACATTGGATTCTTGTTATTGTATGTATGATATGTTATCAACATTATTAACTACGTATAAGTATGAAAATAATGATATCGTTTTGAATTATGAAAAAATTCAAATGTTGAAGATTATTGATGAATCTTTTTCAAAATATTTTAAGGAAATGAGACATAAAAATCTAAACGTAAAAATTTCAGCAAAAGATAAATTTATTTCTCTATATGCAGATAAATTGCAAATAAAAAAAGCTTTTGAAAATCTAATTAACTATTGTGTTTCAAATGCTTATGAAAATACCGAAATTTTATGTGAAATAAATAAAGATATTAATGAAAATATTGTATATATATCACTAAGTTTTGAAAGTCCTTATAAAACACCCGATAATATTAAAAATATGTTTAGGAAATATACAACATCTTCTGAAAAAATGGATAAGGTTGGTACAAGTCTTAATTTATATTTAGCTAAACAAATATTAAATGCACATAATGGACTAATAAAGGTCGAAAGCCAAAGGTCAAATTATAATAGTTATATGATTGAATTACCTTATATTAATGAATGTAAATATTCTGCCTTACAAACTTTTGTATAGTATAATTTTAATATGAAAAAATTTATTTTATTATTAATGTTATTTACTATGTCTGTTAGTACTGTTTTTGCTTATGCTGATTCAACGCAAAAAAGAGAAGCATATAAGGCTATGACTTTAAGTAATGCAAATTTTCATGATGTATGTAATAACGCTGCTAAAAATTTTAGATATGATAATAGATTCGCAAATTATTTAAGAAATAGATGTATGCTGTTTGAATCAGACAGACAAAGATATATGAGTGTAATTTTCCCTATTACAAACAATGGTGAAGAATGGTATAGAGATCAATATCCTATTTTACAATCAAATTTTACTATACGAATGAATAATAGGGAAGTTGACAATTATAAAATGATTATAAATGAATATTGTAAATATAATAAGTACAAATTTGAGAAAAAAGATCCTCAAGTTTGTTCTCAGCAAAGAGTTAATGCAATATTTAATTTTTAGACTATGCCTTGTGCAATCATTGCATTTGCAAGCTTTGTAAATGCTGCTATATTTGCGCCTGCGACATAATTATTTTTTAGATTATACTCTTCTGCCGATTTTTTGCATGAATTAAATATGTTAACCATAATTTGATTTAATTTACTATCGACTTCTTCAAATGTAAGATAATATCTCATACTGTTTTGACTCATTTCAATAGCAGATGTTGCAACTCCTCCTGCATTCGCAGCTTTTGCGGGTGCTACCAAAATATTATTTGCTAAAAAGTATTCTGTAGCATCTTTTGTACAAGGCATATTTGCACCTTCTCCTATTGCTATTACTCCATTTGCAACCAGTTTTTTTGCGGAATTCAGAGTTAGTTCATTTTGTGTAGCACAAGGTAATGCAATATCTGTTTTTATATTCCAAATTGGAGAATCTTCGTTTTCTCTTTCAAAGTATTCAGCATCTGGTATATAATTTTTGTATTCGGAAATTCTGCCTCTTTTTTGTTCTTTAATTTGTTTAATTATTGCTAAGTCAATACCATTTTTGTCATAAATGCAACCTTTGGAATCGCTCATTGCAACTACTTTAGCTCCATATTGCAGAGCTTTTTCACAAGCATATATAGCAACATTGCCTGCTCCTGATATTGTGATAGTTTTTCCTTGAAGTGAATTATTTCCATTATTTTTTAACATCTCTCTCATGAAATATATGAGTCCGTATCCTGTAGCTTCTTTTCTTGCTAAAGAACCACCATAAGATAGGCCTTTCCCAGTTAGGACTCCTCCTTCATATATGTCTTTAATTCTTTTATATTGTCCAAAAAGATATCCGATTTCTCTTTCCCCTACACCAATATCTCCTGCTGGAACATCAATATCTTGTCCGATATGACGTTGAAGCTCTGTCATAAAGCTTTGACAAAATCTCATTATTTCTTCATCGGATTTCCCTTTAGGATCAAAGTCACTGCCACCTTTCCCGCCACCAATTGGCAGGCCTGTAAGGGCATTTTTGAATATTTGTTCAAATCCTAAAAATTTCATAATACTTTGGTTAACACTTGGGTGAAATCTTAGTCCGCCTTTGTATGGACCAATTAAACTGCTAAATTGGACGCGATAACCTCTGTGGACAATTGTATGACCTTCATCATTTACATATGGAACTCTGAAGGTAATTATCCTTTCAGGTTCAATCATTCGTTCTAAAAGGGCTATTTTTTCATATTCAGGATGTTTATCAATCACTGGTTCAATAGTTGATAATACTTCTTCAACCGCTTGAATATATTCTGTCTCGTATTCGTTTTTTTCTTTTACTTCTGTAAGTACTTTATTTAAGTATCTGTTCATATAGCCCCCATTTGTTTTCTATTTTTGCAAAGAAATTGTAACATATTTTTTTATTCTCCGCAATTGATTTTTATAAAATATCGGTTATAATATGATATATTATTTTTAATAGGAGTGTGTTTATATGTTTGAAAAATTTGAAAAATTACAATTAGTATGGTTAGCTTTAATTTTAGCATTTGGCTTAATTATTGCTGTGCAATCAGGTACTTTGACATTGTCAAAAGATAATATATCAGTTACAGGATCTGCATTTCAGGTAGTAAAATCAGATTCTGCAAGATTGGTTGTTGATTTGAAATCAAGGAAGCCAACTAAATCAGAAGCATATAGTGTAATAAAAAAACAATTACCTGTAGTCACTGAATATTTAAAAACTAAAGGCCTTAATGATGTAGAGATAAAGCCTATTAATTCTTATTATGTGTATAAATATAATTCTAACGGGACATCTACAAATGAGATAGCATATTATAATGCAACTCAATCTATCGAAATTAAATCAAATGATGTCGATAAAATAAAATCAACAGCCGTAGATATTCAAAATTTGTATGAAAAGGGTATTGATATTGAGGTTATGAATCCTGAATATTATTATTCTGGTTTGGCTGATTTGAAAGTTAAATTGTTGCAAGATGCTACAACTGATGCAAAAGACAGAGCAACTGCAATGCTGAAAGCTACTCATAACAGACCCGGAAAAATTCAATCAGTAAATATGGGAGTATTTCAAATTACTCCTGTAGATTCTACAAATGTGTCTGATATGGGAATAAATGATACTACAACTATTGAGAAAAAAGTTACAGCAGTTGCAAATGTCGTGTTCCGTATAAAATAAATCAGGAGAGATTCATATGAAATATTTGTTTTTAGTTTCATTATTATATTTTTCAATAATTCCTGCATTTGCAGTTCTTCCGACTGATGCATCTATAATTCAGGTGCATGATATGCAAATGATCAATCAACAAAGATTTAGAATGGAGGAGATTAATGATTATAATGATGTTGAAACCGAAAAAGCAAGATATCAAAAAAGAAATGAATCTAATTCTGAACCTCTTATGAAAAAGTTATTTAATAAGAAAAAATTTGTAGAGGAAGACGGGCAAATAAAAATTGAAAGTGATGAAAACTAATTAAATGTTTATTAGTTGCTTATACCTGCTCTATATCCGCACCAGCTGTATATTGCTGGGAGAGTCTTTTCTACGTGTAACTTTTCAGCAATAGGTACTTTTGCAAGAATTAATACTCCTAAAGCATCGTCGATATTTGCAATAGAATCCTTAAATGTTAATTTCCTGTCAGGTACTTTATCTTGAGGGTCATTAATTTTGTTTGATAGTTTTGCTGCTATTTGCATTCCTCCGAAAAGTCCTACAATTGTGCTTGCAATTCTATATTTAACATTTTTGCTAAAAGAATATAACGCACTAGTTAATAATGGAGGAACTGATGCGTTCATGAATTGGAATACACTTTCATTAATTTTTTGTTTTTGATGCTCTTTTTTATCAAATAAAATTCCAGAAGCAAGTCCGCCTGCAATACTGCCTGCGCTGACTAAAATCATTTCCTTTACCCCATATTTAATATTATATAGTTTGCATTTTTGACTTTTAGCCATTAATGCCATTGGAATTATTGTTCCCACTATTGAACCTGCTGCAATTTTAGCTTTTGTATTTGTATCGGTTTTTTCAACTTGGTGAGTTCTATAACTTTTGTATGTTCTTATATCATATTCAACTTTTTTCCCAGTAACGGGTGCAAGCATCTTTATATCCCTTTCAAAGTTATTCTAGCATATTAATGACCGAAAATCATAATTGTTGCTGAACCTATAAGAATTATTAAGGAACCAAGAAGTTTTTTTAATAGATTTTTTTCGTTGAATAGTTTATATCCTAAAATTACATTAATAATAATTGAGAGTTGAAATAAAGATAGAGCATATCCTACATTCATATATCTGAATACGTAAGCTGTAGTGAATGTCATTAGTCCAAAACATACAGCGGTTAAAATATATATAATTAGGTGCTTTTTAGAAGGAATTTTGCAGTTTTTTCCTGAAAAAATACTCATTATAATAAATGAAAATATTGCTCCTAAAAAGCAAGATGTAATAAATGAAGTGATGATAGATGATAGAATTATAACTTTTTTAATAAACACAGCTTCAATTGCTGAAAAAATAAGAGCATAAATTCGATATTGAATATCTTTTTTTAGAAAAGCTCTAGGTGTTTCAAGGATAAAATATGAGCCGAAAATAATAAGAGCAATGCCGATTAGTCCAAAAATATTAGGGAATTCATGTAAAATAATCATTCCAAAGATTAAGCCGATTATGGCTTTATATGAATTTATCGGGCCTAATACGGATAACTCTCCTCTTTTTAGGGCTAGTACCATAAAGCAATTGCAAATTGCACCTGTTAATCCGCCTAAAATTGCGTAAATTATAAAATTAATATCTGTTATCGGAATATTTGTAAAAAATATTAATGGAATAGAAAATATGCTGAGTATAAGATAATTTATAAAATTTACAACGACAGGATTTTCACCTTCCAAAGATAATTTTTTTTGAAAGACATTACTCATTGAGTTTGTGAAAATTCTAATAATTATTGCTAAAAAGTTGTATAAAATTTGCATAATGTTAATTTGTTACATATATTTTAAAAACTCTTAGATATTCTCTAAGAGTTTTTTTAATTGGTTGCGGAGACAGGATTTGAACCTATGACCTTCGGGTTATGAGCCCGACGAGCTACCAGACTGCTCCACTCCGCGATATTTTATTTTACATCCCATTATGTAATGCTAAATTTTAAATTGCAAGTCTTTTTAATAAAAAAAAAGGATATCATTTCTGATATCCTTTTTTTATTTTTAATTGAATAGATTTTTTAATTGTTCCCAGAACCATTTGCCGCCACTAGGTGTTGTGACTTTAGCATCATCTACATCTGCTTGTACTGAGCCTTTATTTACAACTTTTACATCATTGTCACTTGAAATAGTTCCGTTAACAGTTAATTTATCACCTTTGTTGAGGACAACAGCATTACCATTTGCTGTATTGATATTACCGCCAACTGTCATCTCACCTTTCATATTATATAATTCAGTTTGAGATGATGTTGTATTAATATCTCCTTCATATCTTAAGCCTTCTGAGCCTGAGATATTTTTGATTAAGTTTTGACCTTGTCCGTCTGCGCTAAAGCCACTGGAAACATTTACACCTGTTCCGTTTTCTCTAGCTGCAGCATAGAAGCCATTATTAGCATCAAGGTTGCCGTTGCTGTTGTTGTGAACTTTTCCGCCAAGGTTCAATTTACCTGTATTAGCAAGAACGTTTAATCTACCGCCGCTTGTTATTTCATTATTTACAGTCATATCACCTGAACCGTAGTTTTTGATATTTGTATTTGCAACATCATTTGTGATTTTTCCACCACTTGCAAGTGTCATAGAACCACCACCGTTTCTGTTAATGATTCCTAAGTTGCCTTCAGATGTTATATTTCCTGATACATACATATCTCCACTGTAGTTATTAATAGCTGTTTCTCCTTCGCTATTAATTGTTCCTTGAAGATCCATGCCTTTATTTCCGGCACTTGTTTTACCATCATGTTTAATTGCTAAGTTATATCCTGCACCTTCATTAGTGATATTGCTTAAAGTACTTGTTGATATACCTGTAGAATCATTTCTTGACCATAAAGTTAATGCGCCATCTCTATTGGTGATAGATCCGCCTTTGGAATTTTCGCTATCATTTTTTAGAGCAAGTTCACCGGCATCATTATAGATTGTTAATCTGCCTGTATTGTCAATATCTCCGACAATTGTCATTCCTTCATTGCCGTAGTTTTTAATTTTTAATTGGCCTTCATTTGTTACAGTAGCATTTTTTGTAAAGGTTAAACCTGTACCGCTGCCTCTATTTTCGATTGCCATGTTACCCATGTTTTGGATTTTTCCATTAACAAGCATTTGACCTGCTTCGTTATTAATTGCAGTTTCAGCATCTATTCCGTTATTAGTAACAGTACCATCTATTGTCATACCGTTAGTACCGCGATTTTTAATGGAAACAGTGCCATTACCTGCAACGTTACCACTTGATGCTACTCCTAACTTGCCTGAACCACTGTTTAAAATGTTAATTGCACCATCATCAACTGATACTTTGCCATTTACAGTTAAGTCTCCAGCTTTATTTTCAATAGATACAAGGCTATCTGATTTTACTCCGCCAATTTCCATGCCGGAACCAGAGTTTTCTAATCTTACTGTGCCTGCTGATGCTACTTTATCTGCAGTGTTAGAAATTACCATCTTGCCACCACGGTTGACAATTCTTACAGATCCGCCATTGACAGTTCCTGTAATATTCATACCGCCTGCGCCTTCGTTAACGATGTTATTAGCACCTTCTGCGATTGCTGAACCTCCAAGAGTTAAAGCGCCTGTTCCATTGTTAGTAATTGCAAGGTTTTTATTTGTTGATAATTTTCCATTAACTGTAAGATCTGTACCTTTGTTTGAAATATTTAAATCAGCATTTTCATTTTTTACAGTCCCTGTAATATCAAGTGCGCCTGCTTTGTTGTATACGTTTAATTCGTTAGTAGATTGTACAAGTCCTGAAATATTAGTTCCGCCGTTACTTGTAATATATAATCCATTATTTGCTTGTCCTGCTTTTGCTGCACCATTTACAACAGTGCCTGCGATATCAGTGCTGCCTGATGATTTTATCTGAATATTAGTACCATTTGTTGTAAATGCAGAAGCTGTTTTAATTCCATCGGTATTAACCAATGAATTAAATAATGTATTGGCATCATTTAATGCTGTTGATCTGTCTGTAAAAGCTTGATTAGATTTTATACCGTTAATCAAAGCTCCACCTTCTGCGATTGCAACATCTCCGCCTCTTAGTTGGATTCCGTTTCTTGCTAAAATTTTACCTTCAACTGTAATGTTTCCAACATTGGATTCTTTATTTAATAAGTGTGAAATATTGTTGATATTTGTATAATTTCGAGCATCATACTCACCTTTTAAGGTATTGTACTTATCTTCTGTAGGAGTAATAACTGATAATGAGCCAACATTTAGCACACCACTAGCTCCGATAGCCATTCCTCCAGGTGTTATAAATACAGCATGTCCATTGTAGAAGTTTCCATCACGCATTGTATTCAGGATACCATCAATTTTAACCCCACTGTTAACTAGGTTAATGAATGTTTCAATATCTCTGGAACTTCCGTATTTAAAAATTAAATTTGCAATATCGCCTTCGCTTAAATTAAAGTTGTCAAACTGTCTATAGCCAACATCTCCGTTGACGTGCGAAGGGTCAATGTTGAAAATTCCATTGTTGCCTGTAACGCCAGTAATATCTGTTGCACTTACACTTGACACAGACAGTAATGCTGCTACGGCTGCAATAAAAAATTGCTTTTTGTTCATAGTTTACTCCTTATGTTGTTATAAGTAATTTTAGCATAATATTTCAATATATCCAATAAAGGTTTAAGAATATATTTATTTGCTATTTTGTAAAAAAATATTAATATACTTTTTTTCTTCTATTTCAATAATTTATACTCCTTTTCTTAAAATAATAAAAATAATCTCGAATTGCACATACATTAATAAAGTATATAACGGATTAAAAATTGCTAAACTTTAATATTTATTAAGAATTGTTAAGTTGACTTATCCCTTAAACACTCCCCAAGCCTTTATTGTACCTTTTTGATACTTTATAAGGTAATATTTTTTATCTGGCTTAAATTCAATTGTTGCTTCCATAAATATTTGAGGTTCATCAGGTGTCATTCCAACTTTTTCTCGTTTTTTATTTGTATCTTTTCTTGCTTTATCTTCTTTTTTAAGTTCTTTTTTTACTGTTTTGTTATTTAATCTTGTTTGTTCTGTTGCATCTTCTTCTACTTTAATTACAGGGATAATTGCTATCGGATTTTTGGATTCCATAAGAATTAAAAAATCTCTTGCATCGGATAGAGCTAATTCATAATATCCAGGTTTAATAACTTCACCTTCATTGTTATATAATGGATCTGAAATGATTATTGTCGGATAATCAGAATCCTTTAGTGAATATTTATAAATAGCTTGGCTGCCGACATAATATCCAGAAGTTTCTTGTGGCGCTTGCGGATAAGGTCTTATGTATTTATGAGTTAAAACTTTTTCTGCAAAAATTCCTTCAAACATTATTTAAGCCTCTGTATTAGACATTTTATAATATTTTGAATTTCTGTAAAGTTTTTTTCTAAAGCATTTTCTCCGCCAACAAAAATTAAAGACATGTAGTTTTGTGAAAGACCTAAATTGTTATCTTTTTGTAAGAGCCTGTAAGATTCTCTCATCAATCTTTTTAGCCTATTTCTTTTAACAGCTCTTTTGTGAGTTTTTTTGCTTACGACAAATCCAACACGAGTATATGTTTGAATATCTTTTTTAAAAAGTCCTGCAAACAAAGTTATTCCTCCTTTGTGGAAGGAGTTTTTAATTCTGTATGTTGCTGCAAATGCAGCTTTATTTTTTAATCTGTATTGTTTTTTAAGCATATTTTTGTAAAACAACACAGCACGTCAAAAAATATTCCGACCTGCTGTGTTTAAATTTTGTAAAAACTGTTAATCTTTTAAATTTTAAGATTAAGCACGTTTTTTAGCTGTGATAGCTAATTTATGACGACCTTTAGCACGACGTCTGTTAATAACTTCTTGTCCGCCAGGTGTTGCCATTCTTGCTCTAAAACCACTTACGTGTTGTCTTTTTACTTTTGTTCCTTCTAGTGTACGTCTCATTTTTCTTTATTCCTTTTAATTTATATTTGTCGTATAATTCTAATGTTAAATTAAAAAAAATTATTAGTCAACACAAAAAGAGGGGCAGGTTAAATAATATGAACAAAAAATGTAAAATTGGATTTATCGGCTGTGGGAAAATGGCCAGTGCTATTATAAAAGGTACTATATCTTCTAAATTTTTACCAAAAGAAAATATAAAAGGATCAGAAGTTAACTGTACAGTTGCAGAATTAGCTCAAAGTAGATTAGGTATTGAAGTTTTAACAGATAATAGGTTTTTGACAATGGATAGTGATGTAATATTTATTGCTACTAAGCCAAATTACGTTGCAAATGTGTTGGAAGAAATCAAAGATGAGTTAACTCCTGATAAATTGGTTGTATCGATTGCAGCTGGTGTATCAACTAAAAAAATTGAAAAGATAATAGGAATGCAAAGAGTTGTAAGAGTAATGCCAAATACTCCTGCTCTGGTTTTAGAAGGAATGAGCGGGGTATGCAAGGGTGCTTATGCTTCAGAAGATGATGCTGAATTTGTGATGGAATTACTGTCAAATATTGGTAAATGTATTGAAGTATCAGAAGAACAAATTGATATTGTAACAGCAATTTCAGGTTCAGGCCCTGCATTTTTCTATAAAGTTATAGAAGATATGGCAAGAGCCGGAGAAAAGTTAGGTCTTGATTATGAAAAATCTTTAATGTTAGCTACTCAAACAGCTCTTGGTTCAGCTA
This sequence comes from uncultured Clostridium sp., assembly GCA_905212085.1. Taxonomy (GTDB): domain Bacteria; phylum Cyanobacteriota; class Vampirovibrionia; order Gastranaerophilales; family Gastranaerophilaceae; genus Stercorousia. The sequence goes on along the minus strand of CAJMDF010000020.1, from coordinate 23,253 downwards.
AAATGGTTATTAACAGAGGAGAAATTCCTGTTCAAACATTAATTGATAATGTTGCAACAAAAGGAGGTTGCACATTCGTCGGGATATCTGTTATGAATGACGAAAATTCTGATAAATTATTTTATGATGTAATTTCTCAGACAACTAAAAAAGCAAATGAATTAGGTAAATAATTATATTTTTGTATTGTTTAAAAAATCTAATAATCCTAAGACTTTTGGAGATTTCTCTCTGAAAGTCTTTTTTAATATCAATCCTTGGTTTAATCCTAATACACAAGCTGGACAAGTTGTAATTACGTAATCTGCATTTGTTTTTAAAATATTTTCAGCTTTTTTTAGTGAAATTTCTTTTGAAAGTTTTGGGTTTTTAATAGCAAACTCACCTGCTAATCCACAGCATTCATCATAATTATCCATTTTTATGTATTCAACATTTGTGCAATTTTTTAACAATGGTTCTAAAAAATCGTCGTTTCCCAGATGACAAGGTTTGTGGAATGTTACTTTAATTGGTTTTGGAAATTCAAATTTTATGTTTTGCTGTAAAATTAGTTCTCCAATATTTATAAATTTTGCATCAACATATTGTTTTAATGTGCTTTCACAGCTTGCGCAATCAGTAAGAATGTAATCAAAATCACAATCAAGCATTTTTAAATTGTGTTGTTTTACTTCTTCAAATCTTTCTAAATTACCGCTTGATAAAAAAGGAAGTCCGCAACAATCAAAATCTTTTTCAATAATTTCTATATTTGAATTTCTCAAAATTTTTTCAATATAATTATCTGTTCTCGGGCATAAATTGTTTACGCAGCCTTTGAAATATATAACTTTTAATGTCGGTTGTGTTTTTTTAGGAAATCCTTTTCTAAAAGGTTTTGTGATAAATTTGAAGAACTTTAATATGTTGCCAAAGACATATTTTGATTCTAAAAAGAAAATGAATTTCCCGAAATAAGTATTTTTTGCATACTCATATTTAGCATTTTCAAAAATCTTGCATACATCAATTGCACTTGGGCAAAAGTTAGTGCACTTCCCGCATTTGAGGCACATATCAAGATATTTTTCTATATTTTTGTTTAATTTTAAATCGCCTTTTATGACACCATCGAGCATTACAAATTTCCCGCGAGATACTGCACAATCATTTCCTGTTATTTTGTACACAGGACATACTGATTGGCATAGTCCGCATTTAGAGCATTTGTTTATATCATCTTTGAAATCATTGAGATTTTTCATATTACTATAATATCACGGAAATTACCAAGGATAATCATCTTTTATTTCCCAATTATCTTTATATAATAGTGTTCCACATGTAGTCATTCCATTTCCTTTATTGTTAATTTCTTCGCACAATTTAATAAGACTACTTCGAGGAGAAGTCATATATGGAGGCTCTAATATTCCATTTTCGTTAATTAAAAACCAAAAAACACTATGAGTAGAGTAGCCTGCTTCTTTAGCGTTGCTAACCCATTTATTAATTCCTCTTGTGTAGAAAATGCAAGGTGATATTGGAGCTCCATTCCCATAGCCAGTTAAGTTCGTTTTTGGAGAGCATATTGCTTGGGTCCCATCAGAAAAAATAAATTTTATTCCCCCTGTAAAATTTCCATACATATGAATATTTCTTTGAACTTGTACAACTTTTAAATATTTTGCTAAATAATTGTCATATAATTCATTAGAATTATTGTATGTCCAATATTTAAAATCCCCATTCTCAATTTCTGAAAGTTTTATTGCTTGATTAAAATTAGTGTAAAATTTTTTAACTTTAATTGCAGTCGCTTTTTTTTGATAATTCGCAACTAAACTAGGCATAGTCAATGCAGCAACTACCCCTATTATACCGAGAGTGATTAAAACTTCTGGAAGGGTGAAAGCCTTACAATTATTTATATTTCGGGGGGGGGGGGCACTCTCAAAGCTTCTTGTTTAAACATTTTTAACTCCTTTTTTTTTATTATTTACTATATTTATAATTTTGTCAATATTATGCAATTATTACCTTTTTTTTCTTTTTTAAACTTATAATTGTAATTATTGATATAATTATTAATGGTATTGCAATTTCAGGAATATAGAAAATCCAAGCAAGTGAAATTGTGATTATTCCAAAACAGACAGTAATAATAATTGTATATATTAGTGCTGCCATTTGAGCTATTTCTCCAAATATAGGGAGAGGTTTTCCAAGGTTTACTAATGGTTGTATTAATAAATTTAGCCCTATAAACATACATAGTAATCCTATTCCTCTTATTAACCATGTATTATTAGAAAGATTTTTCTTATAATCATTAATCATAGTTTTAAGACTTTTTTCTCCATTCATTACAATTACGAAGTTACCGTATTTGCTATTCATTGTCTCAAGGTGATTTCCTGATTGTTTAGCTATAATTGAAAGGGTTAATCCTGATGGAATGTATGAATAAGAAAGTTTTTGATCTCCTATTTTAGGATTATCATAGTCATTCCCTGTAAAATAGAATCCATTATATATTTTAAAATCATTGTTGTATGGCAGTTGGGTCATTTTAGTAATTGAACTAATATTTTTAATAATATCTTCTGATAAGTAAAATTTCCCTAAGCCAATATTTTTTGCATATAAGTTTTTTTTCACATATTTTATTTGTTTTGGATTTTTATATGCAGAACTTTCAAAATTATCAGAATTTATTAGATGTTTTGCCCAAGTTTTTCTGTATGTGTAAGAAATTTTATTATTATCATGATAACTTTTCACCTCTTCCCATTGATAAATTTCAACGTCCCTAAATAGTGCTATTGCATTTGGAATTTTAACTATTGAGTCTGTTAATGTTTGAAGAGAATAAGCTTTGCCTGTAGTATATATAAGTTTATTTTCATTTAATGGTGAAAAATAATTTGCATTTACCGTAATAGCATTTTTTTCTGCAAAGTTTGCAAATTTGATTCTATCAACATAATTTTTTTCATTAATAAATATTGTAAAAAACGATATAATTAAAATAATAAAGCCAAGTAGTGTTATGCTTAATATCTTTTTTACCATCATACTTCCTGAATAAAATACTAATCAATAAGCCCTAAATCTTTTAAAAATCTTGAGTTATCTGACAATTCAAGTAATCTTTCATCGTCAGATGGGTCAATTACTCCTTTAGAGAATAATTCATCCATAATTTTGTTATGAGAATTATTTTCGGGGTCTGAAAGTGCTAATTTGGTAAAATTTTTAATATCGCATTTTCTTTCATACATATTAACAGCTGTTCTTGTTAATTTGTCCAAGAATACACTTTTTCTGCCTTCAAAATCTACATCCAATGGATTTATAGCTGCACTAGATTTTTTATTTTTTTCCAAATTAAGTTTTTGAGCTAATTTTTTAAACATCATATCTATTACACAATCCCCCTATCACTATTATACACAATATGTCAAGAAAAGCTACAAATCTTTACAAATCTATAAGGATAAATTTTTTCTTGATTATAACTTATATTTAAACTAGAATAATTTTATTATAAATACGTAGAATTGAGAAAGATAAATAAATTTGTATTGAAAATCTATAAAGGTGGTAGAAAATGCTTGATATTAAATTAATAAGAGAATGTCCTGATAAAATTAACGAACTTTTAAAAAGAAGAAATCCGGAATTATCAATTGATGAAGTTTTAAAAATTGATGAAGAAAGAAGAAAAGTTCAAACTCAAGTTGATGAATTACGTGCAAAAAGAAAAAATGATTCTCAAAAAATCGGTATGATGAAAAAAAATGGAGAAAATACCGATGCAATTCAAGAAGAAGTTCGTAAATTAGGTGATGAAATTAAAGCATTAGAGGAGAAACAGACCGAATTAGATGATAAACAAAGAGATATTTTGCTTCATACTCCTAACATTCCAGATGAAACTACTCCAATAGGTTTATCAGAAGATGATAACGTTGAAGTTTATAAATGGGGTGAACCAAGAAAATTTGATTTTGAATTTAAAGCTCATTGGGATTTATGTGAAGAAAAAGGACTTGTTGACTTTGAACGTGGTGTAAAACTTTCTCAAAGCAGATTTATTTTATATAGAGGTAAAGGTGCAAAATTAGAGCGTGCAATTATTAACTTTTTCTTAGATTATCATTGTAATGAACAAGGTTATGAAGAAGTTTTACCTCCATTTATGGCAAATGCAGCTACTATGACAGGAACTGGTCAGCTACCTAAATTTAAAGAAGATATGTACAAATGTGTGGATGAAGATTTGTACTTGATCCCAACAGCAGAAGTTCCTGTAACAAATATTTATTCTGGAGAAATTTTATCAGAAGATGACTTGCCTAAATATATGACAGCTTATACACCATGTTTTAGAAGAGAATCAGGTTCTGCAGGTAAAGATACAAGAGGTTTGATAAGAGTTCACCAGTTCAATAAAGTAGAATTAGTAAAATTGTGTACTCCTCAAACAAGTAAAGAAGAACATGAAAAATTAACGGAAGATGCTGAAAAAATGCTTCAATTATTGGAACTTCCATACAGACGTGAAGCTTTATCTACAGGTGATATTGGATTCTCTGCTAATAAATGCTGGGATTTAGAGGTTTGGATGCCATCTTATGGTACATATAAAGAAATTTCAAGTTGTTCAAATTACGGTGATTACCAAGCAAGAAGAGCAAATATCAGATACCGTGACAAAGCTACAGGAAAAACTCAATTTGTTCATACAATTAACGGCTCAGGTCTTGCGGTTGGCAGAACTTTTGCCGCAATTGTTGAAAATTACCAACAAGAAGATGGTACAATTATTATTCCTGAAGTTTTAAGAAAATATACTGGATTTGATAAAATTTAAATTTTAATTTTTAATAAGAAAAATAAAACCGTTTTTGTTATATTAAAAACGGTTTTTATTTTTGCTATTTTCTTATATTTAGTATATATTTTTATGTATGGATAATTTTAACGCAAGTAAATGTTATATTGAAAAAGCTGATAATAAAAATGCTGTGTCTGCTTGTACTCAAATAACTTATTTATTTCAAATTATTTCATCTTTTATATATTTAGTAATCTTAATTTATTTGTTTTTTGCTTCTAAAGCAGATTTTAGTAATACTCTTGGCGGAAATGGGCTAAGATATTTTTTGTTATATGCTTTAGGCTTTCCTAATTTAAAAATATTATTTAATTCATTTTTCGCAAAAAGTTTAAAACTAGATTTTGAAAATGGATTATTGTATATCAACAACAAACCAATTTCTATTGAAAGAGCCACAAGTATTAATATTACAGAAATCTGTCCATATCACTATTCTTGGCGATGGGGACAGACTCCTGCTTTTAATTTGTCATTCTACCATAAATCTGCTATTACAATAACAACAGACTTTGGTGAAATAAAATTTTATATATGTTCAAGAAAAGCACTTGATTTACTCATTAAATTTTTTGAAAAATTTAATAAAAACTATTCTACATATTATGATGAACAGAGGTTGTGGTTTACTTTGTATTAAATTTCTTAAAAACATTTTAAAATTTGATAATTTGTGGAATAATATAAGTGATACAGATATAGGAGTATGAATGAGCGAATTTCCATTTGAGCTTGATGATTTTCAAAAAGAGGCTTGTAATTATATTGATGAAGGGAAAAGTGTTGTTGTATGCGCCCCTACAGGTGCAGGGAAAACTGTTATAGCACAACATGCAATTCATAGAGCTTTAGAAAATGGTAATCGAATTTTTTATACAACTCCATTAAAAGCGCTTTCTAATCAGAAATATTACGATTTTGGTGAAAAATACGGTACAGAAAAAGTAGGGCTTTTGACTGGTGATACATCAATTAATCGTAATGCTCAAATTGTTGTAATGACGACTGAAGTCTTTAGAAATATGTTATATGGTACAAATTTCGGTTCAGTTACTGATAATATGAAAGATGTAAAATATGTTGTACTTGATGAAGTGCATTATATGAATGATGAACAGCGAGGTACTGTCTGGGAAGAAAGTATTATTTATTGCCCTACAAATGTTCAAATTATAGCACTTTCTGCAACTGTGGCAAATGCTCAGGAGCTTACTGATTGGATTAATACGGTACATTCTAAAACAGAATTAGTCGATACTGATTTTAGACCAGTTCCTTTGAAATTTTATTATTTTGACAGTTCTCAGCCGACTAAATTGTTACCGCTTTTAACACCAAGCGGACAATTAAATAAAAAAATTAAACCTGAAAAAAGAGTATACGGTAGAAAATTACAAAATAAAAAATCTTATGTAAAAGAAATTATAAGAAATTTACAGAACAATGATATGCTTCCTGCAATTTATTTTACATTTTCTCGCAGAAAATGTGATGAGCAAATGGAAAAATGTGCATCTTTAGATTTAGTATCAAAAGCTGAAAAAGCAGAAATTCGTCAATTTATTGATGATTATATAGCAGAAAATCCTCATTTATATAATAACAAGCATATTGAGTATTTATTATGCGGGGTAGCCTCTCATCATGCTGGATTGCTGCCTGCTTGGAAAAATTTGGTTGAAAAATTATTTCAAAAAGGTTTAATAAAAGTTGTATTTGCAACAGAAACTCTTGCTGCAGGTATAAATATGCCGGCTCGTTCAACAGTAATAAGCTCTACAAGTAAAAGGACAGATTCAGGGCACAGAATGCTCACAGCAAGTGAATTTTTGCAAATGTCTGGTCGTGCAGGAAGACGAGGAATGGATGAGGTTGGGTATGTTACAATTGTTGGAACTCAATTCCAAACTCCTGAAGAAGTTGCAGAACTTGTATTAAGTGATGCAAATCCTCTAGAAAGCCGCTTCTCTCCAAGTTATTCAATGGTATTAAATCTTTTGCAAAGATTTTCTCTAGATGAAGCTAAAGAGTTAATTTTAAAAAGTTTTGGTTATTTTTCATCAGGTTCAAGACTCCAGCCACTATTAAAAGCTCAAGAGCAAATTAAAAATGAAGTTAAAGCTAGAGAATTTATATGCCCTTATAAATTGTGTGATGAAAAATTACATGAGTATGACAAAATAAGACATCTTTATGTTCAAAACCGCCAAACTTATAAAAAGATATGCAAACAGGAACGTTCAAAAAATAGACCTCTTTCTACTGAGGCTGTAAAATTTGGGAAAGAAACCAAAGCAATGCTTGAAAAAATGCATGATTTCAAGTGTGATACTTGTAAGTTGTATAAAAAACATTCTAAAAATGTTGAAGTGCTTGAGCGTTTTGCAATAAGGTTAAAAAAATTGGATAAAGAAATTGAAAAACAACGAGATATTTTCTGGAATAAATTTTTATCTCACAGAAGTGTATTAATCGATATGGATTATTTACGTGACGATTATCCTACCCCAAGAGGTATGACAACTTCCCAAATACGATCAGAAAATGAATTGTTTATTGCTGAAATTATATTCTCAAATGTTTTAGAAAATTTGACTCCATCACAACTTGCTGCTGTAGTTTGTGCAATTACAACAGAGGATTTGCGTATTGATATCCCATATTTGCCTTTGTCTGAACCAGTTAGAAAAACTTTGAATTTGATAAGAAATATTAGAAGAAAAGTAGAAAAGGTTCAAAATAGATATTCTGTTGAGGCTCCAATGTATATAAATCCTTATTTCAGCTCATTAATAGAATTATGGGTTGAAGGTGCTGAATGGGAAACAATTACTGAACAAATTGATATTGGAGAAGGAGATATTGTAAGATCATTTAAAAGAGTCGTTGATGTCTTAAGACAATTTACTACTATTGAAAATGTTCCTGAAGCTCTTGTATTTACAGCAAGAGAAGCAATTGAAAAAATTCAGAGAGAACCTGTTGATGTTGATTAGTTTTATGTTTGACATCTAATTAATTTTAATGTTTAATAAGTGTGTAATATACATTTAATAAAAAGGATAAAAAAATGATTTCAAAAATTATGTCTACCCCTGTAGCTTTTGCTGCAAATTATTATCAAAAAAATTGTACTCCTAAAAAAAATTCTGATTTAAATTTCAATTCAGGTTTAAAAGCAGATACTGTATCTTTTACATCAAAAGCAAATTCTATTGATGAAATAGTACATAAAGCTTTTACTAAGTTGGCTCAAAATAGAAAAAATAATGGTTTAGGAATGTACTTGGCAACTTCAAACAAAGTTAATATTTTCTTGCAGGAAACTAAATTAGGTAAGGAAGCTAAATTAACATTAACAGATGGTATTTTTGGCGATAAATCTTATGCAAACTTTAATATATCAAGATCTATCGGAAAACATGCTAAAATTACACCTGCAGATAACGATATGCCTGTAAAAGAAGCTAAATCAATGGTAAAAACTTATTTACAAGATTTGAAATAATTATTATCAGAACAAAAGCCTTGATTAATAATCAAGGCTTTTTAGTGTATAAAATACTATATTTAGAAATGTTAAACCCTTGATATAAAAGAGATTGAAGTATTTGTTAAAATATGTTACAATAGTAGTAGGAAGATCCTGAAAATGGTTTTCTAAGGAGTAAAAATCAGGTTTCCGATGAGTGTTATTCCCCACCCCACTCTTAAATCAAAAAGGTATCCGGTTACTTAACTTAAGAGGTGACATTATGGATACGTTGATTTACAATGCAGAAAATTACGAGCTGAAAAAATTAGCAGAAGTTGCTGTAAATATTTCTGTTATCGGGGTATTAGTTTTGTGTCAGGTGCTGTTACCTATTCATGCAAGTAGTAATAAAATTGCACAGGTTACAGCCCCTGACTTTGATACAGGACAAATTAAGTATAAAATATTAAATGAAATTTCACCTGAGGTTCGGCAAAGAAATTTTGACAATTCAATTCGGCAAAAATATCCCAAAGCACTTATTGCTGATGTAACCAGCGGGGTAAAGCATATAAAACTTACAAAATATTATAGCGGGAGACCTGTCAGAATTAATGTTGTAGAAGTTGATATGAAACTTGCAAAGGATTTAGAATTAACTCCCGCACTTTCATCAGATTCGACATTGAAAAGTAGAAGGACTATTACTACAATTGCTAAAAATAATAATGCCATAGTTGCATTAAACGGTACATATTTTAAACCCCAAACGGGTGTTCCTCTTGGAACTTTGATGATTAATCAAAAAATGTACACAGGACCTATTTATGATAGGGTAGCTATGGGATTTTTTGATGATAGTTTCGATATTGCAAGAATTCAATTAGATGCAACAGTTAATGGAAGTGGTAAGGTTATAAAAGTTAATAATATAAATCAACCTCGTATGCTTTCAACACATGTTCTTGTATATACTCCTGAATGGGGAAAATATTCTCCTGCAGCGCCTAAATATGGTGTTGGATTACAAGTAATTGATAATAAAATTACTAAAGCATCCGCTAATGCTGTTGAAATACCTGAAAACGGTTATGTAATTTCAGGTCCTAAAAGTATCTTATATGCCTTATTGGCTAAGAAAAATGTAGAATTATCAATTAAGACTAATCCTGACTGGGAAGGTGTTAAACATATAATAAGCGGTGGCCCGTATTTAGTAAAAAATGGGGAAGTCTATGTTGATATGACCGCACAAAAACTGCAAGCTATAGGAGGCAGAAATCCTCGAAGTGCTATTGGATATACAAAAGATAATAATTTTATTTTTGTAGCAGTAGATGGGCGTGAAGGAAGTTCTATCGGTATGACTTTAATGGAGTTAGCAAACTTTATGCAATCTATTGGCTGTGTTGGCGCTATTAATTTAGATGGCGGCGGTTCTACAGTAATGTATGTAAACGGAAAAGTTGTAAATAACCCTCAACAAACCGGGGGGATTCCTCTTTCAAATGCAATAGTCTTATCAAAATCTAATCAATCATAATTCATAATCTTTTCATAATGACCACATAGATGCGCTTAATTGCGCATTTTTTTTAGTGATTAATATTTTGATCAATTATATCTGATACCCAAGGTATGTAACTGAATTTTCCAATAAATGCTGTTGCTGCTAAGTAAATTAAGAATATGTATATAACAGTTTGTAATAGTGAATAATCAAATATTAATGGCATGTTTAATAAGAATGTAATTTGTGCAACAATTCTATTTACTATTGGTATAAAACTCAGAATATTTGAAAGCCAGCTAACTAATATTGATAAAACAGCAAATGCTAATGAAATGAATATCGATTGGAAAATATGGTATTGTAAAAAAGGTTTTAATCTGGCTTTTGTAAATAAACCAATTATTAACCAAATGAATCCAACCATGCCCATAGTTAGATATGTAAGAGCTGCAATAATTCTTTCAATCATATATGGGGTATCTTTTTCCATTTAAACTGCTTCTCCGTTTCTTTTTTTATCTATATATTCATCTAATACTTGAGTATATATAAGTCTAAACTCGTCATTTTCAGGCTCAATACTTATTGATGCTCTATAAGATGCTATTGATTGTTCCATTTCTCCTTTAAGGTAATGAGCATTACCTAAGAGCATATATGTCTTAGCACTATTTGGTTTTAATCTTATAGCTTCTTTGTATAGATCCATTGCTAAATCTAGCTGGTTAAAGTTTGTATATAAATTGGCAAGTAAAATTTGGGCATCAATTTCATTAGGTTGAATATTTTGGGCTCTTTTATACATTTCAACAGCCATTTCATATTCCCCAAATTCAGAAAGTGCAATTGCATAACATATATAAGTTTTATAGTTATCACCCTCCATTGTAAGGGCTTTTTCAAAATAATTATATGCTTTTTCTCTTTCCTTCATTAGGGTAAGAGTATTTCCTATACATATTGCAACTATTTTATTATCAGGGTTAAGCACAAAAACTTTTTTATAAAGTTCTAATGCTGTTTCATAATCAAATAATTTAAAACAAACATTACCCATATCAATTAATGCTGTAATATTTTCAGGATCAAGTGATAGCGCTTTTTCATAATAAGCTTTAGATTCTATATAATCTTCATTATCCTGATATAAAAGAGCAATAGCATTATATATTTCAGGATTTGTTGAGTTCAAATCAATTGCTCTGTTATAGTAAAATAAAGCTTTTGGAAAGTTCTTCCATTCAGCAAAAACATTACCCATATTATAATAAATTAGGTAGTTTTTCGGATTAACAGTTAGTGCTTTATTATAATATGATAATGATTTTCTAAAATCTTTTTCATAAAACCACATAGTGCCCATTCCAACAAGAGCTTGTACATCATCCGGTTTTATGGCCAAAAGACTGTCTAAAACAGACATAACTTTGTCATAATCTTCAATTTGTAAATATAGTTCTGATAATCTATGGTAATTTTCAATTTTATTAGGATCTTTAGCCATAGCTAAGACCAATTCATTAATTTTATTATTTATCTCTTCTCTATTCATAATAACCTTATTTTACACTATTTTAGATAATATGCAATAGTATTTAGAAATGTTACATAAAGAAAAGACTCCACATAAATTTGTGAAGCCGATTACGTTATTAAAATTCTTTATATTCCTCAGATAATTTTTTCCATTCATCTTCAGGAATACTAAAAGCATTACTCCAAAATTTTTCTATTGCATAAGTTTGTCGTTCATCTTTATGTAGAATATGTACTACTACATCACCATAATCAAGTAAATTCCATCTGTTTTTTGCATCATTTTCTAATCTGATAGGTGCTCTTGAAAATAGTTCTTTAATTCGTTCTTTTGTATTATTCATAAGAGCTTTTACCTGAGGAGTTGAATCTCCTGTAACGATTACAAAATAGTCTGCAAGTGATGATACATTACTGATATTTAAAATAGTAATATCTTTTCCTAATTTTTCGTCAAGAGCTCTTGCAATAACGCTTGCTAGTAATTTTGAGTCTAATTCTTTTTCCATGGTAATTCCTTTTCTTATAATTATACCATAAAAAGAATTACTCAATCATATCTACTCTGCGTTTATGTCTTCCTGCCTCGAAGCCTGATTTAAGCCAAACATCGACAATATCAAGAGCTAGATGTTCTCCTATTACTCGTTCTCCAAGACATAGGACATTTGCATTATTATGAGCTCTTGAAACTCTTGCGGAATATGTATCACCGCATAATGCAGCTCTTATTCCTCTAACCTTATTTGCAGCTATTGACATTCCAATACCTGTGCCACATATAAGTATACCTCGATTTGCTTCTCCAGAAATAATTTTTTCCGCAACATGTTTCGCAATAATCGGATAATCACAAGATTCTCTAGTGTATGTTCCTACATCAATATATTCGATATTTCTAGCTTTCAAGTATTCAATAATAGCTTCTTTGTAATTAAATCCGCCATGGTCTGATCCAATGGCTATTTTCAAATCTTCCATATAACCCCTCTTTCTTTCTACACATTAATTATACATTTTTTTTTATAAATTGCCAATTTTATGTAAAGAATAATTTACTAATAAAAAACTCTCCATTTATTGGAGAGTTTTTATTGTTTAATTTGCATTGCTCCTCCTAAGCTTGCATATCCTAGACTAGGAGATTGTTGTTGTGATCTTATAAATTCTTCTACAGCTTTTTTTAGATTTTCAAAATTATCTGCTGATATTTCTTTTGATACTCTACCATTCGTATTTGAAATTGTCTGTACTGTAGTCGTCAGTTTACCATTTTTCATTGTTATTTGCATATTTGGATGAGATTTATTCCAGTTTAATGCATCTTGTGGTAATTTATTAGCATTTGCTTTTTGTACTACTTGATCACCAGTTAATCCTGTTTGTTTTTTGAATTCTTGCTCATCTATTTCTTGTCCATTTCTATCGATGTAGTGTTTGCCACCTTGATCATCAATTTGAACTTTTAAGCTATTACCACTTCTTGTTTTTATGCTATAAGATTTTACGATGTTAACTTGTTCATTTGTTTTTTGTTCTGATGCTTGAGGTTGTTGATTTTGTGGTGTTTGTTCGGTTTTTGTTGTATTTACTTGTGGAGTTGCACTTTGAGTTTTAATACCTTGACCAAAACCGTTTTGTTTTTCTTCATTTACTAATTGACCGTCTTTTAATGAGTAAGTTGGTGCGCCAATTGTAGCTTGTCCATTTTTGCTTACACATTCGTATGTTAATGTGCCATCTTTTCCAACTCTGACTTCATATTGGTATTTATTTCCACTAGTGCCATCTGTTAAAGTAAAGCTTTGAGGAACACCATCTGCATCGGTTTGAACGTTAGATAGAGTACCTGAAATATCTTGAGTTTTTCCGCTAGCATCAGTACATATCATTTTTGCTCCATTTTTAATATATGAATAATCAGGTTTTGTTTCCTGCGGTTGTTCTTGCTGTGGAGCTACTTTTTCTTGATATGCTGCAGCTTGTTCTTTTAATTTGGCAATTTCTGCCAAATCCTTTTCATGTTGCGCTTGTAGAGCTTTATATTCTTTAGTTTGTGTAGGGTCTTGAGCTTGAGCCTGAGGTTTAGCTTCCTCTTTACCTCCTGCACCCTCTACGGAGCCGGCACCGCCAGCGTTGCCTCCGCCGCCAAACAGGCTGAGAATTCCGCCAAGTAAAGAGGAGCTAATGCCGATACCCATCATCCATTTCATCCATTTAGGAGTGCCTGTATCATAGCATTGAGTTGCAAATGTCCCGCCACCAATTATGTTATTGTTAATAATTGTTGTTTGGCTTGGTATAACATTAACTCTGCCCATGCCTCTGAATTGACCAGCTTTTAAATTGTATGTTAATGGACGGCGTCCTCCGCCTGACCATCCGGTTATGCTATACATACCCATGGCTTCTTCTCCGTATTTATACTCTCTTATATATATAAAGTATATATTCTTTAAATAATTGCCTATTTTTATTAGTATTTGTAATATTTCTTTACAAATTAATTAAAAAGACATTATTTAATGGAGTAAAATAACTATCCCTGCTTTTGTTTATATACCCGAAAATGCTTATTATATAACAAAAACTACCTTCTTTATTAAGAAGATAGTTTTGTTTTTGCTTTACTAACTTTTACTACGAGTATTTTTCTTGAATAATTTTATTATATTCTGCTTCCGTCATTAGTTTATTTTGAAGAACATATGCTTTTGAAAGTTTCTTTTGACCGCTTATAAATGCTGTTTTTAAATCAGAAATTCTTTTATTTGTCTTTGTTATTTCTCCTTGTCGTGTGATTCCTTTTTGAGCATCTTGCATAAGAGCTTTTAAGCCATATTCAGATACTCCTTTTGCAGTAATTGTGTCACCTGATAAAGGATTTGCAATAAGTTTTGTTTCTGATCCTTGTGTGTGTAGTTTTGCTTTAGCAATATCAAGATTTTCTTGTTCTTCGTTTGTGTAAAATCTATTAATAATTGCATTAATATTATCACCGTCATGGACTACAGCTTTTATATCATATTTTATATTTCCTGCATCATCTACATATACTTGTGAAATTCTGCTTTTTACATAATTTTTTGCAGCATCATCAAGCTCGTTAAAATCTAATTCATTAAAAATATCATTAAGATTTTTTTGCTCCTGATTATCTTTTTTAGGTGTTGGTGCAGCTTGTTCTGATTTTTTTACATTTGCAGTCGAATCAGATGGGTTAGCTTTTTCTGCCGGGTTTGCAGATGCATCTTGTTTTTTATAAACTTCTTCATTAGATTTTACTTTTTTTTCTTGTTGAGGTTGTTGTATTTGTTGAGCTTGTTCAGTTTTTGTACCAGTTGTTTCATTTTCATTTGCTGTAGCTACCTTGAGCTTAATTTCATTATTTTGCCCTTTATTTTTATTATCCAGTAGATCTTGTACTTGTTTTTTGTATGACGCTAAATCATCTTCTAATTTATTTACTTTCGCAGTTAAACTTGATAAATCTTGATTAGAATAGTTATAATTATATGCATAATTATTATTGTTACTACCGTATGGATTGAGGTAAGGATTGTATGTTTGGTAAGGATTATATGAATTTACATTACTGTTATTTGATTGAGTAACAGTATTCATAATCCCGCCAACAAGTGAACTTGCTAGTCCAAATCCAAGCATCCATTTGAAAGCATTTGGAACTCCACCACAGCAGTATTGTCCTCCAAACATAGGCATTGTGCGGGCAAAACCATATGAAAATGGCATTCCACCAATAAAATTATTATTGATTATAGTTTTGTTGCCACCGCCCCAAAATGTTCGCGGTCCGCCCAGAAATCTATAAAAAGTTTCCATAAAAATGCCTCGTTTCTATACTTTAAATATATAAAGTATATCTATTAAAAATAATTGCTATTTTAAATAAATAAATCTTTAGAATTCTTTACATTTAGATATCAAGGCTGCTAAAAAGTTGTAATGATGTTGCTTCTTTTAAAATCGGATAATTTTCAATTTTGTTAGTTTTAACAAAATCTATTGCTTCATTTCTTGCCATTTCAAGAATTTTTGCGTCACGAACTATATCTGAAATTATTAAATCAGGGAGCCCGCTTTGTCTTGTACCTAAGAATTCTCCTGGTCCTCTAAGCTGCAAATCCTTTTCTGCTATTACAAAGCCGTCATTAGTTTGAGTCATTATATTAAGACGTTCCTTTGTTTCTTGAGATTTCGTAGATGTGTGTAAAATACAATAAGATTGTAAATCATTTCTTCCTACTCTACCCCTCAGCTGGTGCAGTTGAGATAGACCAAAGCGTTCGGCATTCTCAATAAGCATTACAGTCGCATTAGGAACATCTACACCAACTTCAACTACTGTTGTAGATACTAAAATGTCATATTTTTTATTTTTGAAATCTGCCATTACCTGTTCTTTTTCATCATTTTTCAGTTTTCCATGTAAAAGTCCTATATTAAATTGTGGGAATACTTCATTTTGTAATCTTTCAGCTTCGATTGTTGCAGCTTTTGCAGATAGAGTTTCACTTTCTTCAATGAGAGGGTATACAACGTATGCTTGGCGACCGGATTCTATTTCTTTTTTTATTAATTCATAGACTCCTCTATGCGATGTTACAAGTGATGTTTTTATAGGCTTTCTTCCTTTGGGTAATTCATCAATGATAGTTAGGTCTAAATCGCCATGAACTGTTAGTGCCAGTGTCCTTGGAATTGGTGTTGCTGTCATTGTAAGCATTTGCGGATTTTGAGATTTTTTCTTTAATATATTTCGTTGTTTTACTCCAAATCTGTGCTGTTCATCTACTACAATTGCTCCAAGATTGTTAAAATCAACATCTTCTTGGATAAGAGCATGAGTTCCGACTGCTATATTCATTTGTCCGTTTCTTAAATCAGTTCTAAATTTTTCTCTAATTTTTTTCCCTTGACTGCCTAAGAAAAGCCCTACACTTATTCCTAGGGGAGTAAGCCATTGTTGTAGATTATTGTAGTGCTGTTGTGCTAGAATTTCCGTCGGGGCCATTAGTGCTCCTTGATAACCGTTTTCTACTCCTGCAAGAAGCATTATTGTTGCAACTACAGTTTTACCGCTGCCAACATCTCCTTGTAAAAGTCTTGCCATAGGAATATCTGAGTTTAAGTCGTTTAAAATTTCATTAACAGCTTTTTTTTGTCCGCCAGTTAATTCAAATGGTAATGTGTCTATAAATTTTCTAACTAATCCTTTCTCTTGAATTTTAAGAGCTAAAGCAGAATGATTATGAGCGTTTGCTTCTCTTAAGCTAACTAATTTTAACTGAATTAAGAACAATTCTTCAAATATTAATGAAAATCTTGCTTGTTCTAAAAGTTCTATACTTTCAGGAAAGTGAATTTGTTCAACTGCAACTTTTTTATCTAGCATTCCGTATTTTTCTCTTATATAATCTGGCAGAACGTTTTCTATTTCGTTTTTATACGTATTAATTGCGTTAAAAATTGCGCGTCTTAGAACTTTTATACTCAAATCTTCACATACAGTATAAATTGGAACTATTCTTGCAAGGTTAAGATTTGAATTTTTATCTTCAAGAAACTCTCCTGTCATAATTGAGTAATTAGGTTTATCAAAAGTTAGTTTGCCGTCAAAGTTGTTTCTTTTAACTTTTCCTGAGAGCATAATCCCTGCATTTACTGGAAATTGGGATTTTATTCTTTCAAGCATAAATCGATTTGATTTTGCTTGAAAAAAACTTAATTCGATGCGTCCACTTTCATCTGTTACTGTAACTTTTACAACTGATAAATTATTTTTTGTGTTGAATGCGGAAACAGATCTAATATATCCGAAAACAGTTGTGTTTTCACCTTCTTTTAAATTTCTTATAAGTGTTCTTGAAGAATAATCAATATGTTTCTTAGGAAAATACATTATTAGATCTTGTGCTGTGTAAATCCCAAGTTTATTTAATTTATAAGCAATTTTGGGACCTACACCCTTCATATACATTACATCTGTATCTTTTGCAGGTTTTAATTTCCCGTTAGTTTTGTTCGAATTTGATTCTTCTGCTTTAGGTGTAGTTTCTGATTTTAGAATTTTAATTAATCTGTCAATACTTTTTCTTCTTTCATTAATGCCTGCAAAAGGGTAGTGTTCGAATATTTCAATAAGCACAGCCCATTTTGGATTTTTTTTAGAAATTTTATAATATTTTTTTGCTTCGTTTTTAATAAAGCTTGAAAAAGTCTGAGTTTTTCCATGAACATCAATATATTTGTATTGGATTTCAATTTCAATAGCTTTTTTAAGCTGTTCTATATTATCAATCACTTAAACGTAAAACCTCATAGATATCCATTTTTTTAGCTTTGCCTCGAATTGTTACGTCTGCAATTTTTATTACATCAACAATTTCACTTACATAGGAATATGTTGAACTGCTTATTAACATGTTGGTTTTGTATACTTTGTTATAACTTTCAATACGGCTTGCTAAGTTCACCATATCACCGATAACAGTGTATTCTAAACGTTTTTCTGAACCAATATTTCCGACAAATGCTTCTCCTGTATTAATGCCTATGCCTATTTCTATTTTGGGTTTGCCTTCAAAAAGCCATTTCTCTTGGAGCTGATCAACTTTTTTAAGCATTTCACAAGCGCATTTTACAGCATTTTGAGGGTGATTAATATCTTGAATCGGTTCTCCAAAGATTGCCATTACAGCATCTCCGATGAATTTATTAATAACTCCGTTATATTTGGTAATAATTGGTTCTATTTCTGAAAAATATTCATTTAATATAACTGATACATCTTCTGCAGACATTTTTTCACTCATACTTGTAAAGCCTCTAATGTCAGCAAATAGAACCGTTACATTTGCTTTTTTACCGCCAAGCTTTATATCATCTATATTTTGTACTACATTTTTCATAATATCTTGTGAAAGATATTTACCCATTGCATTTTTAATTTTTTCTTTATTTCGTCCTTCAAGTATAAATCGGTATGAATACCCGAATATCATAGTGCTTAATTGAACTGCAAGCGGAGTAATAACATAAGGTATTAGGTTATTTTTAAAGCAAATTAAGCAGAATCCAAAGTATAAAATTGCAATTCCGATAAGAGTAATTAGTGAAGGGATAAAGGCTAAAAATCTGATTATTACAAAAGTAATTATGCTGAGTAAAATTATTATTGAAATATTTTGCCAGTTAGCAAATTTTACTAAGTATTCATTATCTAAGAAATTATTTAAAATTGTAGCCTGAATATCAACTCCGGGGTGTTTCAAAGAAATTGATGTTTCAAGAGCATCTTCAACTCCAAGAGCGTTAGCGCCGACTAGTACTATTTTATTGTTAAATTCTGATGGATTTATAATAGGTTTTTGTCCGCTGTTTAAAAGTCTATTAGAATTAATAATGTCAATAGCTGAATAATTTTTATGAGAATAGTCAGAATTTTCATGTAATTTATAGAATTTTATATTGTGCTTTATATCTCCTCTTTTTTGGAATGCAGGTATTTTTAAGCCCGTTTTATCTACAATTATATATTTATTAGTAAGTGTAATTTTATCAGTATTATTTGAAAGTAAATAAGCCATTAGTGCAAGAGATGGGTAATAATTGTCATTGTATCCTATTAAGTCTGTAGATTCTCTAAGTACACCATCTATTGCATTTGTCCCTAAATTTACAGAGCCTGCATATTGTTGAGCATCAAAATATGCTTTTGGAAACATTGTTAAACTGTTATAATTACTATATCTAGCATTATTTTTTGTTCTTTTATCTGTAATACTGATTGAAAATTTGCGATTAAAGTCTTTATTATATTGACTTCCTATGGTATTATCCTCGTATTCAGAATTTTGTGCCATATAACCGCCTATAAAATTATCTGATTTTTTTACTGTTTCAAAAAAATAGTTATCAGATTCTGCAGGTCTTTCTTTATCAAGGTTACTTAATACTGAATCAAAAATTACAACTTTTGCGTTTGTGTATTTATTTAAGTACTCAAATATTTCTCCATATAATGATCTAGCCCAAGGCCATCTGTAGCTGTCTAATGATTTATTATCAATAACAATTAGAGAAATATCATTAGAACCTTGTTTTACTGCTGATACTGAATTAATTATCGTATCATAAATCGGATTTTCCCAAAAATTTATTGATATAAATGCTATTACAAAAACTAAAAATATATGTAAAAATATTGATTTTATAAAGAAAGTTTTTCCCTTAAAAATTTTCATATCCCTTATCCCTTTATTTTATGATATAATAAATTTAGAAAAAAGGATAGTTTATGAAAGAAAATTTAATTAATCTCTTGGCTGAGGAAAAGATTTTACCGATACTTAGATGTAATGATGCTCAATTAATGATAGATAGAGCAAAAGCATTAATTGATGCAGGTATAAAAGTTATTGAAATGAATGTTGAAAATCCTTCTATTTATAAAGCAATAGAGGAAATTTCTAAATATGCAAATGTCTGCGCAGGCGGAATTATTACTTCATTACAGGCTGAAGCGGCTTTGTTATCAGGTGCAAAAATTTTATCTTCTCCAATTTTTTCAATGAATTTAGTTAAAATTTCTAAAGATAAGCAAATTCCTTATATTGCAGGGACATCAACAGCAAATGAAGCTTACAACGCCTGGAAGGCACGTATCCCTCTAATAAAAATATATCCGATAACGGCAATGGGGGGAGCTATGTATATTGAAGATTTATTAAGACCAATGCCTTTTTTAAATGTAATGCCGCTAGGAAATGTTAAGATTGATGAAATTCACTCATACATTAATGCAGGAGCTTCTGTAGTTGGAATTGGCAGAGATTTATATGATGGATTAACCCTTTCAGAAATTACTAGCAGAGCTAAAAGAGTAATTGGAGAATTAAAGGGTTAATATGGAAACTAAATTAGATATAATTGCGATTGGTGAAAGTTTAATAGAATTATCTACAAACGCAAATTTAGCATCTTCAGCTTGCCTGTACAAATATTATGGGGGAGATGCTCTAGCTACAGCTATATCTGCTTTAAGAATGGGCTCAAAAGTTGGTTTTATAACAAGAGTTGGTGACGACCCTTTTAAAAATTATCTCATTGATAGTTGGCATGCTGAAGGTTTAGATATTTCCCAGGTAAAATTGTCAAATGAGTCGAATGGTTTGTATATTATTGCAAGACCTTCTGTTAGTGAAAAAGAAGTTATTTATTATAGAAAAAAAATTGCACCTTCAAAATTATCTATAGATGATATAAGTGAAGATTACATTAAATCTGCAGATATTGTCTATGCATCAGGTGTTACTCAATCATTATCTCCATCTGCTAATGAAGCAGTAGAGTATGCTTTTAAATTAGCTAAGCAAAGCGGAATTTTAACAGCCTATGATCCTAATTACCACAGTGTCCTAACAACTGCAGAAGAGGCTAGAGAAGCTTTTGCAAGAGTTGTTGATAACTTGGACATTGTATTTTTGAATACTAAGCATGATTCTATAAATATTTTAGAAATAGAATCTCCGGAAAATATAATAAAAAAATTATGGGATGTAGGTGTGCAAATAGTTGTACTGAAAAGTATTGATAAAAAAGGTTACTTTACAGGATATAACGGTAATATTAATTTTACTGACTTTTACACTACTGACTATTTAGACACAACATGCTCAGGAGATACATTTAATGGAGGTTTCTTGCATGCTTTAAATCATGGATTTACTCCTTTTGAGGCTACTAAATTTGCATCTATTACAGCAGGCCTTCAAGCTCAAGGAATTGGAGCTATAAAATCAATTCCTTATAAAGATGAAGTGTATTCAATTTATAGAGGTAATAATGGTTAAGGTTGCAATTTCTGGGTATTATGGATTTAAAAATTTTGGAGATGAAGCAATATTAACTGTTTTAATTAATCATTTAAAACAGCTTAAGGATATTGATATAACAGTTTTTTCAAGTGATATTGATTATACATCAAGTACTTATTCTGTAAATTCTGTTAAAAGATTTGATATAAAAAACGTAATAAAAACAATTCAAAATTCTGATGTATTGATTTCCGGTGGTGGAAGTTTATTACAAGATGTGACAAGTTTAAAAAGTGTAGTTTATTATTCCTTAATAATTGCTTTAGGACTTTTATTTAACAAAAAGGTTATTATATTTGCTCAAGGAATTGGTCCTCTTAACAAAAAATTATCACAGCTAATTGTTAGAAATTTATTAAAAAATTGTACTCTTGTGACAGTAAGAGATGAAAAGAGTTTAGCTTTATTAAACAATTGGAATATTCACGCGAATCTTGTCTGTGATCCGATTTATTCTTTAAATGTTACACCTGAGCCTGATAATGGTGCCATTGGAGTTCAATTAAGAGAATTTAAAACTATGAATTATAATTTATTACACAAACTTGCATTGTTTATTGCAAGAAAATTTCGTGATAAAAAAGTTGAAATATTTTCATTACAGGAGTCTCAGGATTTAGAATTAAGTAAAAGATTTGAACATATTCTTAAAACATTGAATCCGGAATTAAAAACTGAAATTATTACAGATGATATTATAAATAGAATTTCAAAATTAAGTTATCTTATTGCAATGCGATTTCATGCTATTCTAGTAGCTTTAAAGTGTGGAATTAAGACTTGTGCAATAAATTATGATGTAAAAGTTGAAAAGCTTGCTAATGAGGCTGCTATTCCTCTTATTTCAATGGATGCTCATGAAAATTTCGAAGAAATTTATCATAAATTAGAAAATCTTAAGTCTGATGACTTATTGAAATTTTCCAGTTCTAAAAAATTTAACTGGGAAGAATTTGATAAATTATTCATCAAATAATTGTTTATAGCTATTTCTTACAGTCGTGTCAAAAGCATTTGTTCCTTGTTGCCCAAGTAATGTTGACCATTTTGAAAAATCTTTGACAGAGATTGTTCCATCTTGTGTGGCTTTTTCATTTGTACTATCTGTAGTTGTATCCAAAGTTGCAATTGTAGCAGCTAATTCTTTCCAGTCTGCTAATCCGTCACCATTTTGGTCAATTTTATTAAAAGCATTCAATGCCATTTGCTTATCTCGTTTCTTATCTTCATTTGTTGCATTAGAATCTAGTTTTGATAGCTCATAATTAACAAATTCTTCTGCAGTTACTTTTCTGTCTTTGTTACCAGTTGAGTCAATATCTGCTGCATATGATTTAGCAAGATTAGTTACTGCAGCTTTATATTCTTGTACACACTGTGCATTATTGTTAGGATCTGTATAGCTATTAATTATATTGAAATCTTTTGCCTTTTTATTAGTGCTCATATCGTTTGTTGCATTATTAAATGCTCTTCCACTCTCAGTTTCTTGATTTTCATCTATGTCTCCTGCGTATTCAGCATTTGTTTTAGGCAATTGCTGGTTTTGTGGCATTGCTGCAGTTTTAGCCTCTGCAGCTGCTCTTGCTTGAAGACCTAACGCATAACCGTATTGAGAAGCAATCATATTACCATAATTATTATTTTGAGCGTACATATTCATAGGGTTTGGCAGCCAAGTAAATCCCATAGGATCTGCCATCATTTGTGGTGTAATTCCAAAACCGTAATTCATGCCCATACCATAGCCAACTCCATTAAAACATCCAAAACCAAATATACTTGGTCCTGAACAACAATGATTCATACTGTGTAGAGCAAGTCCAGTCATTGCAGTTTGGGTCAGACCTGCCCCCATTTGGGTAAATGTTTGGCTTAATCTTTGCATGAAATTTACTTTATTCATTATACTCTCCAAAATTATATATTATATATATAAAATATA
>CAJMDF010000019.1 GCA_905212085.1 uncultured Clostridium sp. | reverse complement strand
AAATTTAGAGTAGGCATTGCCGTCTGGTGTACGTTACATACCGGAAAGTGTCTGTGGCAGATGAAAAAATGACCTGCCGACAGGAAGCTGGGTGGTACCGCGGTATAGATATGATCGTCCCTTTGCACGTTTTGTGCGAAGGGATTTTTTTATGTCATGTCGCAAGCGACCGCGCGAGACGCCCGAATGTGCCAGAGAACATCCTTTATGCACAAATTCGTGTCCACAAGTTAAAGCAATATCAAGATAAAAAGCAACAAAAGTAATAGAAGGAGAGAAATCATGCAGGATTTAAAAGAACTGAATGAAGTGATCACTGCGATCAAAGAGGAAATCCGCCAGGGTGCGGATGCTCTGACGACTTCCAAGAGTGTCTATGAGTTTAAGAAGACCTTTCTGGATAATAAGCAGGGCAGAATTGGTCTGCTGATGAAAGAAATGCGCAATGTTGCCAATGACCAGAAAGCGGAATTTGGTAAGACTATCAACGGCGCCAAGGAGTGGGCAAACAATTTCTTTGACGAGCTGGATCAGAAATTAAAAGAGAAAGAGCAGCAGCAGCGCTATGAATCGGAGAAGATTGATATCACGATGCCGCCGGTTAAAATCCGTTACGGTAATCTGCATCCAGTTACGACGGTCCGCAATCAGCTGACGGATATCTTCACCTCTATGGGATTTGAGGTATATGAGGGAACCGAGATCGAGACCGATTATTATAACTTTACAGCTTTAAATACACCGCAGGATCATCCGGCGCGCGATATGCAGGATACATTCTATCTGTCTCCGGAATTCTTGCTCCGTACCCAGACATCGGCTGGACAAGTTCATGTTATGGAAGCGAAAAAACCGCCGATCAAGGTTGTTTCCCCGGGTAAAGTATTCCGTTCTGACGATGATGCGACCCATTCTCCGATGTTCAGCCAGATGGAAGGTCTGGTTGTTGATGAGGGCATCACCCTGTGTGATTTAAAGGGTATGCTGGATATGTTTGTTCAGAGAATTTTCGGTGAGCAGACAAAAACGAGACTTCGTCCGTCCTATTTCCCGTTCACGGAGCCTTCTGTTGAGGTCGATGTAAGCTGCTTCCAGTGCGGCGGCAAGGGCTGCCGTCTGTGCAAGGAAACAGGCTGGATCGAGGTTCTCGGCGCTGGTGTGGTAAATAAGAAGGTACTGGAAAACTGCGGCATTGATTCCAATAAATATAGTGGATTCGCATTCGGATTGGGTCTGGAGCGTATCGCAATGCTGAAATACGGCATCAACAACATCAAGATGCTTTTTGAGTCTGATCTGCGTGTGCTGGATCAGATCGATGACTGATCAGGACAGGAGGATTAGAAATGCTTGTACCGTTAAGCTGGTTAAAAGATTATGTAGATATTAATATTTCCGCAGATGAGCTGGAGAAGAAGCTTTTTGACTGTGGATTTGAGGTAGAAGAAAAATGGCAGGTTGGCAAGGATATCAGCGGCATCGTCGTTGGTTATGTTGACTCCTGTGAGCCGATTCCGGAAACACATCTTCATGTGTGCCAGGTCAATGTAGGTGGTCCGGAACTCTTACAGATCTGCTGTGGCGCTGATAATGTAAAAGCTGGCGGAAAATTCCCAGTTGCCATGATTGGCGCAAAAGTATATGCAACTGCAAAAGATCATGTGACGATCGAGGGCGTGGCCACCATTAAAAAGGGTAAATTGAGAGGTTATGAGTCCCAGGGTATGCTGTGTTCCGGTACCGAGCTTGGCTTAAACGAGGATCTGTATCCGGGTGCTGGTTACAACGGATTGCTGGTTCTGCCGGAGGATGCGGAAATTGGTTCGGATGTCAAAGAGCTGACCGACTTAAATGACTGGATCTTCGATGTTTCTATCACGGCAAACCGTCCGGACTGCCAGAGTATTTTCGGTCTGGCAAGAGAGGTTGCTGCTGCACTGGGCGAGCCGCTCAAGACACCGGCACTGGATTACACTGAGACAGAAGTTGAGAAAGAAGGCTTCAATGTAACGGTAGAGGCACAGGATCTTTGCCCGCGTTACATTGCACACTATGTATATGACGTAAAACTGGGTCAGTCCCCGGCATGGATGAGACGACGTCTGGCTTTGGTAGGAAATAATTCCATTTCCAATATTGTTGATATTACAAACTATATCATGCGTGAGTTAGGTCAGCCGCTTCATGCGTTTGACTGCGATTATCTGGAGGGCAATGCGATCAACGTAAGACGTGCGGCCGAGGGCGAGAAGATCGTGACGCTGGATGAGAAAGAATTTACCTTAAATCCGAACAATCTGGTTATCTGCGACGGCAAAAAGCCGGTAGCACTTGCCGGAATCATGGGTGGTTTAAATTCTGAGATCCGTGATACCACGACGGAAGTGATGTTCGAGGCAGCTAAATTTGCCCGTGACAACATCCGCAGAAGCTCCCGTGCATTAGGACAGGGATCCGACGCGAGCCAGCGATATTCTAAGGGCGTCGATGAGTACACAACCGAGATGGCGATGAAACGTGCTCTGCACCTGGTTGAGGAGCTGGGAGCTGGTAAGATTTCCAAGACCCATAAAAATGTAAATACCGGAAACTCCTTAGAGCCGACCACCTTCAAGACAAGTGTTAAGAAGGTAAACGCTGTTCTGGGTATTACCGTTCCGGACGAGGATATCTTACGCATCCTGACCGGCTTAAACTTCCAGCCGGAAATTAACGGCGACGAGCTGACCATGCACTTCCCGGCATACCGTGAGGATATGGAAGATTATCCGGATGTTGCCGAGGAAGTGATCCGTATGTACGGCTACGATCACATCACATCGACCTTCCTGCCGAGTGCTAAGGTGACGATCGGTGGAAGCAACCTGCGTCAGAGAACCATTCTGAAAGTAAAGAGAACGCTGTGCAGTGTTGGCGCATTTGAGGGAATCCACTATTCCTTTTTCTCCCCGTCGGATCTGGATGAAATGGGATTTGCAGAGGACGCGCCAGAGCGCAGGGCGATCCGCATCATGAATCCGATCAACGAGGATCTGTCCCTGATGAGAACAACACTGGCACCGCAGATGATTCATGCGATGGGACGCAACCAGAAGAGAGGCATCTTCGAGGGACGTATCTTCGAGATTGGAAATGCATTTATTCCGAAGTCCCTGCCTCTGACGGAATATCCGGAAGAGCGAGAGACGCTGTGCATCGGTGCATTTGGTAAGGAAGAGTCCTTCTTTACCTTAAAGGGAATGGCAGAGGCAGTTGCCGATGTTTTAAATATTACTTTTAACTATGAAAAAGCAGAGAAACCGTTCCTGCATCCGTATCAGACCGCAGCGATCTTCTGCGAGGGCGAGGAGATTGGTTACCTCGGTAAGGTAAAATATGAGATCATGAAGGAAGAGGCAATGCGCGAAGATGCGTATGTGTTGGAGATCAGCATGAAAGCGCTGGAGAAATGGTATGGAAAAGCCAAAGTATTTGAGCCGCTTCCAAAATTCCCGGAGGAAAAACGTGATCTGGCGCTGGTTATGGACAAAGACATCACCTGCGGACAGGTTGAGGGCTGTATCCGCGAGGCTTGTGCTTACGTCAAGGATGTTAGCCTGTTCGACGTATACGAGGGCAGACAGATCGCAGCCGATAAGAAATCGATGGCATTTACCGTTCTCTTCACTCCGAAGGAAGAGGCGTTCAAGGCAGATACCGTTGACGGATATGTCAAGAAAGTGCTGAAACAGCTGAATAAGACGTATGGAATTGAGCTGAGAAGCTGATTTTGAAGGAAAGAAAAGGCTGCTGTCCAGAGAGAGAAACTTTGGACGGCAGTCTTTTTGTGTAATAGGAAATTCCTTGGAATTCCCTATTACACAAAAAGGCACTAACGTGCCAATGATGCGCACTCGCGCGAAGCAGAAACATGCCGCATAAAAAATCGAAAAAGGGGGAATCCTGATATGGAACGAAATATGTTTACATACGAAGCGATCGATTCGGCGCTGGTGATTCATCTGCCGAAGGAGGTAGATCACCATAACTGCCTGACACTCAAATATGAAACAGACCTGCTTCTGGCGGAAAATTATATTAACCGGATTATTTTTGATTTTTCGGGGACGGAATTTATGGATAGTTCCGGGATCGGTGTGATTCTCAACCGGTATAAGCAGATGGAGGGCAGCAGCGGCACGGTGGCGGTGTACGGGGCAGGCGAGCGGATGCGCCGGATTTTGCGGATCGGCGGCGTGTATCGTTTGGTGCAGTCGTACCGGACGAGAGAGGAGGCACTGGATGGGAGACATTAAAGGAGAGATGAATATGTATGCGGATGATATATCTGTATCAGAAACGGAAGTGAAAGGAAAACTTAAAAAAATAAAAAATTCAGAAGAATACAGAAAATTTGAGCAGAATGAACAGAGACAAGCAGAGAAGAATGGCACGTGGATGCACCTGGAGATAGACAGCCATTCATCGAACGAGGAGTTTGCCCGTGTCACAGCGGCAGTCTTTATGAGTCGGATGAATCCGACGATGGAGGAGCTGGAGGATGTGAAAACGGCGGTCTCGGAGGCGGTGACAAATGCGGTGATTCATGGGTATAGCGATGAAATCGGAATTATTTACATAGAAGCGCGGATTGAGGGAGAAGAACTGATAATTTCGGTCCGGGATGAGGGAAAAGGAATCCTGGATGTGGAAAAGGCGATGGAGCCGATGTATACGACAGACACGACCGGCGAGCGCTCAGGGATGGGCTTTTCGTTTATGGAAGCGTTTATGGATGAGGTCGAGGTGGAGTCCAAGGTGGGCTGCGGAACGTGTGTGACGATGAAAAAGCGAATTGGAAGGGGATATATGAATAAAGAGCAGGAAGAAAAAGAAACGGCAGAGTCCTATGGATAAAACCATCGAGCAGATCAAACGGGCACACCAGGGCGATAAGACGGCGCGGGAGGCGCTGGTAAAGGACAATCTGGGACTTGTATGGAGCATTGTCCGCCGCTTTGCGGGGCGGGGGTGTGAGACGGAGGACTTATTTCAGATCGGAAGTATCGGGCTGTTGAAGGCGATTGATAAGTTTGACCTATCATATGAGGTGCGTTTTTCGACGTATGCGGTGCCGATGATTGCGGGGGAGATCAAACGTTTTCTCCGGGATGACGGGATCATCAAGGTCAGTCGTTCCATCAAAGAGCAAAACCAGCGGCTCCGGGCAGCGCGGGAAGCGCTCTGCACGGCGCTTGGGCGGGAGCCGACGTTAGAAGAGCTGGCGGCGCAGATTGGAGTGAGCTGTGAGGAAGCTGCCGCATCGATGGCGGCGGACAGTCCGGTTGAATCGCTCTCTGCACCAGCCAGCGCCGGGGAAGAAACTGGTCTTCTGCTTCAGGACCGGATTGCTGGGGAGACAGCGGAGAATGAGGTTCTGCTTGACCGGATGCTTTTGGGAGATTTGCTGAAAATGCTCAATGGACGGCAGCGGGAGATCATTGTGCGGCACTATTTTTATGATCAGACACAGACTCAGATCGCGGCGCAGCTCGGCATTTCACAAGTACAGGTGTCGCGGATCGAACGGAAAATATTAGGGCAGATGCGCGCAAAGCTGGAAGAAACATGAGAAAAAAGACAGGCTCATAATTCAGAATATATGAATGTGCATACTCCATTGAAAGACAGCCATACTACTGGATACAGGAACTTTTGGAGTTTCCAGAATACACAGGAAGGATGGAAAAAAATGACGGGAAATGTGAAAGTGACAATGAAAAAAAAGATGGGAATCTGTATCTGGGTCGGATGCATGATTCTGATTGTGGCAGCGCTCTGTCTCTGTCTGATGGCAGTGGGGCGGGACAGCGTCTACATTGACGGAACCTTCGTACAGCATTCCGGGGACAGCGCGGAGGCATTTTTGAGACCGGAGGCACAGACGGAGAAGGCAGCATTATGACACAGACGGTCTATCTGAAACTCAGCCAGATCACGCAGGTACATGAGAAAAATGTACCGCTTGCAAGCCTGGGAGAAGTTTATTGCAGTGAAAAAAGCTTTTACACTTTCAGAAATTATACTTACTATTACAATAATAGGAGCAGTTGCAGTACTTACAAGAGCAGGCTTAGTAAAACATTACCATGAAAAAGAGTATGTCTCACAACTTAGAAAATCAATAAGCCAATTTGAACAAGCTATGCAAAAAATTATGTTTAAACATGAGTGTACCGAAATAATTTGCACAAATATCTTCAACAGTACTACATCTAATAAAGAATGGAATAATAAATTTGAAGAAGAGATCATTCATTGGATAAAAATAACAAAAAGTGCCAAAACAGGTACTGCCTTATCACCAAAAATAAAATCCAAATATCTTAAACCCAAAGATACATTTCTTTCAAACGCTTCAGATTGGGCTTCCACAAGCGGATTTAAATTTGTAACTTATGATGGAGTAATGTATCATATAGAACCAAGCGCTTGTAAGGCTGTAGCACACAAATACGCAAATAAAATAAATAATATCTGTGCGGAGGTAATAATAGATGTTAACAGCGAACGCAAACCTAATCAATATGGCAGAGATATATTCAAATTTATAGTTGCTCAAAATGGGCATTTATATCCGCTTTACGGAAAAGACTATGCAGAAGCACTTTCTGGGGACTCTTCAGGAAATGACTATTGGAAAAATAATCCAGAACTTTGTGCCGGAAACAAAAAGCTATACGATGCGCCTGAAAAAGTCAGTGGAGACGGCTGCGCTGCAAGAATTATTGAAGAAGGCTGGGAAATGAATTACTAAAAATCTCTTTACTATAAATCTTTGTTTATGGTAAAATAGTGCCATAAATAAGGAGATAAGCTGTTAAAATATTTTATGCTTATCTTTATAATAAAAATTAAGAATTCTAATAAATCATAGCAAAAATTTATAAAGAGGGAAAAATGGAAAATTTAAGAGATAAATATGAAGTAGTCATAGGCTTAGAAGTTCACGCACAATTAAAAACTAAATCAAAAATTTTCGCACCGGACGGATGTGAATTCGGGAAAGAGCCAAACTCAGAAACAAGCCCTATTACATTAGGTATGCCTGGAGTACTACCTGTATTAAATAAAGAAGCTGTTAATATGGGGATTTTAACAGGACTTGCATTAAATTGCGAAATTCCTGAAAGATGTAAATTTGACAGAAAACAATATTTTTATCCGGACCTTCCAAAAGGTTATCAAATTTCCCAATATGACGAACCTATCTGCATAAACGGCCATTTAGACGTAAAAGGCAAAAGAATAGGTATCACTCGTGCACACTTGGAAGAAGACGCTGGGAAACTTGTACACGCAGGTGCTGATGGGCTTGCTGGATCTTCATACTCTTTAGTTGACCTAAACAGAGCAGGCACTCCATTATTGGAAATAGTATCAGAACCTGATATGAGATCTTCTGAAGAAGCAAGAAATTATATGGAAGAATTAAGAAATATTGTACGTTACATCGGTGTATGCGACGGGAACTTGGAAGAAGGTTCTATGAGATGTGATGCTAATATTTCTATTATGCCAAAAGGCTCTAAAGAATTCGGCACACGTGCTGAAATAAAAAACGTAAACAGTTTTTCTGCTCTTCAAAGAGCTATTGAATATGAAATAGATAGACAAATCGAAATCGTTGAAGAAGGCGGAGAAGTTATTCAAGAAACAAGATTATGGGATGACAACTCAAGAGAAACCCGTTCTATGAGAGGGAAAGAAGATGCTCACGATTATAGATATTTCCCTGAACCGGATTTGATGCCTTTAAAAATTTCAAGAGAATGGGTTGAAGAAATCAGATCACAAATGCCTGAATTGCCTCAAGCAAAACGTGAACGTTATATGAGCCTAGGTTTAAGCGAATATGATGCCTCTGTAATTGTTGAGCAAATGGGACTTGCATTATTCTTCGATGAAGTATTAAAATTAGGTGCTTCTCCAAAAATTGCAGTAAACTTCATTATGGGTGAAATTGCAGCTTACTTGAAAGAAGAAAAATTGGAAATTACTGATACTAAATTAACTCCAGAAAATCTTGTAGAATTAATTTCTCTTATAGAAAAAAATACAATTTCTAACAACATTGGAAAACAAATTATTATTGATATGATGAAAGAAGGCACAAAAGCTTCTAAAATTGTTGAAGATAGAGGCTTAAGTCAAATTTCAGATACTGGAGCAATTAAAGAGATTGCACAAAAAGTAATTGATGCTAACCCAAATCAGGTCAGTGCTTATAAAAACGGTAAAGTTCAACTTTTAGGCTTCTTTGTAGGTCAAGTAATGAAAGAAACTAAAGGCAGAGCTAACCCTAAAGCAGTTAATGAAATTTTAAAAGAATTATTGGGTTAAACTTAATTATCCGAGAGAGGTCAAATGTTTTTCAAAGATAGACAAAAAACCAGCATGGAAACTGAAATTTTTGAACAAGCAGAAGTTCTTGATAACTTATTAAGGACTCATGTGAATGACAATAATTATATATTATTTGATATTCCAACAGATATTCAAAAAATAGTTTTCGTAGCAAGCGGATCATCTTATCATTGTGCAAGATTTGCAGCAGATTTATTCGGGAATATCGCAGGAATGGAAGCAAGAGCCATTTATTCAAGCGAATTCCTGTTAAAATCTGCAGTACCTCATGACAATGATATTTTGTACGTATTTATAACACAATCTGGAGAAACTTCTGATACTAATTCTGCTTTGAAAAAAGCAAAAGAATTAGGAATGAAAACTCTTTGTATTACAAATAAAAAAGGGTCTACAATTTGGGAAGCATCTGATTTTAAAATTGATTGTTGCGCAGGAGAAGAAAAAAGTATTGCTGCAACTAAATCATTAACAACTCAAATGCTTTGCTGTACATTGCTTGTATTAAAATATGCAGCACATAAAGGGCAAGATATTTCAATTTATCTTAATGAGTTAAAAACATTATCTTCATTTATCAAAAAGACATATGAATTACAGCCTGAAATAAAAGAGATGGCTAAATTCCTATCTAAATATAAAAATATAGTAGTTACAGCAGACGGAATATCCTATGCAATCGCAAAAGAAGCATCTTTAAAAATTAAAGAAACTTCTTATATCAACGTATACTCAAATATATTAGGGGAATTTATGCATGGACATGTTGCAATTCTAAACAACAAACCTGCAATGATTCATATTTCTGTAAATGAATTAACTTACACTGCTATAAAAAATTTATGTAAAATAGAAGAAGACTATAATCCTTCTCTTTGCATTATTGGCTGTACAAATGACAAAATTAATACAAAATTTAATATCGACATCAATTGTGAAAGTGAAATAGTAAAATCATTCTGTTTAGTCGTAATTTCTCAATTATTGGCACTAGAAATAGCGACAGACTTAGGCCGAAATGTAGATAAACCCCACGGATTACACAAAGTCGTTAAATAAAAACACTTGAAAAATTTCAAATAAAAGTTTATAATAATAAAAAAAAAGGAGGCTGGAATGGTTGATTTCAAAGCGTTAAGGGTTGCCCCCCCCCCGCGAAGGTCGCTTGGGTTAAGGGATTAAGAGTTTTTAGTGATGCATCACTTTACAATATTGGAGAATTACTTTATAATAGTAATATGCGTCACGGTTTTAGTAAGAAAAAATTATTTGCATTTACATTAGCAGAAGTTTTAATAACATTAGGAATTATTGGTATAGTTGCGGCAATGACTATGCCTGCTTTAGTCGGAAAATATAGAGACAAAGTTCTAATTACACAATCAAAAAAGACTTTCTCTACAATATCCAATGCATTCAACTCATTAAAAGCAGAATCAGGGTACAGTGACTATTCGGGAATTTTTGAAAATTCTAGCGAACAGATACTGAATGATCTAACTAAATATATACAAGTCACACAAAATTGCGGAACAAAAACAGGATGTTGGGCAAAAGAAACAAAACCTCAAAAAAATTCAGGCGAAAGTTATAATTTTTACACTTCTCATGCTATGGCTAAAGCCATAATGATTGATGGATCTACAATTGCTATAAATTCTTATAACACAAGGAATGCTGGAGGAGATTGTCTATCTAAATTTGATTCAGGAACAACTGATGCTGATGGGAATCCAATTTATAATTATAGTAATCAATGCGGATTAATATTTTTCGACACTAATGGAGAAAAAGGCCCGAACCAATATGGTGCGGACACTTTTTCTTTTATTGTAAAACCAGAAAAATTTATTCAATATCAAGGTGATTTCTATGATGCAATACTTGGCAATACTTTAAATTATGAAATGATAACAAAATAAATTTTTAGAATTGTTTTAAAAATCTTTCATCATTATTAAAGAATAGGCGAATATCATCAACTGCATATTTTAGCATTGCAAGTCTTTCTACGCCCATACCAAATGCAAAGCCTGAATATACATCCGGATCAATCCCTACACCTTTTAATACGTTAGGATCTACCATTCCACAGCCAAGGATTTCTAACCAACCTGTACCAGAACAAGTTCTGCATCCTTTACCTTCACACATAATACATTGAACATCTACTTCTGCTGAAGGTT
Source organism: uncultured Clostridium sp. (assembly GCA_905212085.1). Lineage (GTDB taxonomy): Bacteria > Cyanobacteriota > Vampirovibrionia > Gastranaerophilales > Gastranaerophilaceae > Stercorousia. Next base: position 23,842 of record CAJMDF010000019.1, on the reverse strand, counting down.
CTGTAAATGGGAAAAAGCTGCTTCTAAATCTTGTAGGACGACTTGTTCCAAAGTATACTCGTATAAATTCATTCAAAACACCTTTTAAATCACCGAAAGTTATATCTTTATCTACATATAAACCTTCAATTTGGTGGAATAAATTATTTTTGCGAGCATTAATATTTTCATTTCTATAAACTCTACCAGGAGAAATAACTCTAATAGGAGGATTTTTACCTTCCATAGCATGGATTTGTGCCCCAGAAGTCTGGCTTCTTAATACAACATTTTTAGCAATTTCTGTATAAAAAGTATCCTGAACATCTCTTGCAGGGTGATCTTTTGGAACATTTAATGCATCAAAGTTATAATATTCAGTTTCCACTTCCGGAGAATTCTCTTGAGGAACAACAGAAAATCCTAAACTTTGGAAAATTTGAACAATTTCATTTGTAGTAGATGTCAAAAGATGAACTCTTCCTTGAGGAGTAAACTTTCCAGGCAAAGTAACATCAATTCTTTCTTTCATCAATTTTTCATTTAATTCTTTTTTGTAAAATTCGTTGTGCTTATCTTTTAGTGCATTTTCCAATTTTTGAGTAATTTCATTTGCAAGTGCACCAACAACTCTTTTATCTTCATCTGAAAGATTTTTAAGATTTTTCTTAATTTCATTAAATTCACCCTTACGGCTTAAATATTTAGCTCTAATTTCATCTATGTCAGAAATTGATGAAGCCTTTGATAAATCTTCAGTTGCACAAGCATATATTTTTTCTAGTTGTTCTTTCATTTGTTACATCCTCATATTGTCATTTTTATGACTTTATAATATTTCATTATGTTTCTTTTCATATCCTATAGTAGTCATAGGACCATGTCCCGGAAAAACTTTTATATCATTATCAAGTTTAAACAATTTATTTTTAATACTTTCAGAAAGTTTTGAAAAATTACCTCCGAATAAATCAGTTCTGCCGACACTTCCTCTAAACAATGTATCCCCTGAAAATAAACTGTCTTCAACTAAATAACATACACCACCTTCTGTATGCCCAGGAGTATGAATAACTTTTATTTTCATATTTCCAACAGAAATAATATCTCCGTCTTTGATAAAATTTTCATAAGCAGGCGGAACACTGTCAGGCCAATTAAAAAGCCTTGTAAACTCATTAATATTATTAGAAATTACGAGATCATCTTTACAAATCATAGCTTCAGCATTCAATTCTTTTTTCAATGCATTAAGCCCCATAATATGATCAAAATGCCCATGAGTCAGTAAGATATATTGAACATCTGCACCTAATTGCTTAACTGCATTTGTAATTTCTGGAATTAATTCTGTAGCATCAATTAACACAGCTTTTTTAGTATCTTCATCCATTACAAGATACATATTATTTTCTAACTGACCTGCTATAAATTGTTTTATTTTAATTCCCATTCGACTACAACTCTATTTTCTTACAAGTTCAAAAATCTCTTTGCAAATTCTAAATACATTTTCAGCATCTTTAAGATAAAGCATATTAGGTCCGTCACATTTTGCCTTATCAGGCTCAGGGTGAACCTCAAAAAATAAAGCATTAGCACCTGCAGCAACCGCAGCTTTAGCAAGAGTTGGAACAAATCTTCTGTCACCACCCGAACAAGTCCCCTGAGCACCAGGTAATTGAACACTATGAGTAGCATCAAATACAACAGGATAACCAAATGCCTGCATGATCGGTATAGCTCTAAAATCAACAACCAAGTTGTTATAACCAAACGAACAGCCTCTATCTGTCAATAAGATATTATTATTCCCACTGTCCTCAACTTTTTTTACCAACTGCCCCATCTGTTCAGGAGCTAAAAATTGACCTTTTTTGATATTAACAATTCTACCTGTTTTAGCAGCAGCCACTAACAAATCTGTTTGACGGCATAAAAAAGCTGGAATTTGAAGCATATCAACAACTTTACTTACAGGTTCTGCCTGATCAGGAGTGTGAATATCCGTAACAACAGGAATATCAAATTTATCCTTTACAGACTGCAGCATTTCTAAACCTTTTTCAAGCCCTGGTCCTCTATAAGAATATATAGAAGATCTGTTAGCTTTGTCAAAAGATGATTTAAATATAAAATTAATACCTAATTTTTTAGTAATTTCTTTCAACCCATTTGCTGTCACATCAAGAATTTCTTGACTTTCTGCAGCACAAGGCCCTGCGATGATTGTAAGTTTGTCACCGCCTATTTCAAAGTCTCTCAATTTAATAGTTTTCATATCCATAACTAAATTATAAGCAAAATATACATTTATTTCAAGCCTATCAATTAACTATTCCCAATAAAAAGTACTACTCCCCCAATATTTTTCAACTTTATCAAATGGCAAATGCAAATAATTCATATTTTTATACCTAACAATCCAAGCTCCACAACTCTTTCCAGCATTTGCATTTGTAGAACTTATATCACAATCAGCAGCACTATCAGTCCATCCAAAAGGCGCTATTCGATGGAGTGCAAATTTAAAAAGGAATTGATCTTTACCTAGAGTATTAGGGAGTTTTTTACCATTAGTATCAACCCAGAAAAAAGAATGCATACTAGGATAAGCAGCCCCAAAAGCTATACACTCACCAGATTGAAGTAAAACTGTTGGAGTATAAGTACTTAATGCAATATTATGAGCTTCTCCATTTAAAAAATAACTTTTATCAGGCATACAATTTTTTTTACCTTCTTTATCATATACCTCAGCTATTGGTAAATATGGTTTAAACACATTAAAAATAAAATATTTATCATCATACTTTGCGACATTAAAATTTGTATCATTTTCATTAACTATCCCTATACCACTCCAATTTTCAACTGGACCATTTTCATCAAGAGCTAATTGATATACCTTTTCCAAAATTGAATAAACCCTTAAAAAAGATGTAACCCAAACTTTCTCATTATATTTATTTATTAAACCGGGTAAAGTCATTGCAGCAAGAACACCAACAATACCTAAAGTTATCAAGACCTCTGCTAATGTAAAACCTTTTTTATTTTTATAGTGATGTTCTATATCACTATTATTACATTCTTTGTTTAATTTTTCAACCCCTAGAACCCCTTGCAGGATGAGCTCTAAATCGCCCCCCCCCCGACTGCTACACAGGTAGACTCTTCAACACATGATTGGTGTAACTTATAAGTCTTTTGTGCCTGTTCTGTATTAAATCTTTTCATTTCAAGCTCCTTTTCAATATAACTTAACAATATTAATTATAACAAATTGTAAGTCTTTTTTCAATAAAAAAGCCCCTCTTTGAAAAGAGGAGCTTTTTATATATTTTAAATAGCTTAAGCCATTAATTCTTTAACTTCTGCTGCAAAGTTTTTAGGATCTAATTTAATACCAGGTCCCATTGTTGTTGAAAGGTATACTGATTTAACAAATGTACCTTTTGCAGAAGCTGGTTTTGCTCTTAAAATTGCATCTGCCAAAGTTGCATAGTTTTTAAGCAAATCTTCTTCAGTAAATTCAATTTTACCAACAGGGCAGTGAATCATACCTTGCTTGTCAGCTCTGTATTCAACTTTACCTGCTTTTGCATCTTTAACAGCTTTTGCTACATCCATTGTAACTGTTCCAGTTTTTGGGTTAGGCATTAAACCTTTAGGTCCTAAAACACGACCTAATTTACCCAACATACCCATACAATCAGGAGTTGCAATTAATGTATCGAAATCAAACCAGCCGCCAGAAATCTTTTCAATAATTTCTTCAGCACCTGCGTAATCAGCGCCAGCATCTTTAGCTTCTGTAGCTTTAGGACCTTTTGCAATTACACAAACTTTAACAGTCTTACCTAAACCTGCAGGTAAGACAACTGTTGATCTGATTTGTTGGTCTGCTTGACGAACATCAATACCTAATCTCATGTGGCATTCTACTGTTTCGTTAAATTTTGAAACTTCTTTTGAAATTTCTTTTAATTTTTTAATTGTATCTACTGCAGTAGCTGGTTGAGTAAAACCTTCCAACATTTCCTGCATTTTCTTTTGTTTTTTAGTTAATTTTGACATTTTTTAAATTCCTTTCGTGGTAATAACGGACATTTCGTCCTTCCATCTAACCTTCTTTAACTGTAACACCCATAGCTCTGCAAGAACCTTTAATCATGTTTACTGCAGCTTCCATAGTTGTTGCATTTAAGTCATTCATTTTAATTTTAGCGATTTCTTCAAGTTGTGCTTGAGTAATTTCACCAACTTTGTCTTTATTAGGAACTGCTGAACCTTTTGGAAGGTTTAATGCTTTCTTAATAAGTACAGGTGCCGGTGGTGATTTTACGATGAATGAAAAACTTCTGTCTTCGTATACATCAATTACTACCGGAATAATATATCCAGCTTGAGATTCTGTTTTAGCATTGAATTGCTTACAGAAATCCATGATGTTAACACCATGTTGACCTAATGCAGGACCAACCGGTGGTGATGGATTTGCTTTTCCTGCTTCGATTTGAAGCTTGATTTTTCCTACTACTTTTTTAGCCATTTTTTTCTCCTTTTGTGGTACTAACGGTCTCCGCGCCTTTACTCTTTTCCAGGGGAGGGTCCTTCCACATCTTTTGTACTAATGCTTATAATTTGTTAATTTGTTTATATTCCAATTCAACCGGAGTTTCACGTCCAAAGATTGAAACATTTGCACGAAGTTTTGATTTATCAGGGTAAACTTCGATAATATCAGCGATAAAGTCTGCGAATGGTCCTGATGTAATTCTAACTTTATCACCAGCTTTAACGTCAAGTTCAATTTTTTGAGTTGTTGAAGATGAGCGGTTAATAATCTTTTTAATTTCACTATCACGTGCAGGGATAGGTTTTTTAGCTGAACCTACGAATTTTGTAACACCTGATGTATGTCTTACAACATACCAGCTGTCTTCATCCATAATCATTTCAACTAAAACATATCCTGGGAAAATCTTTTCTTCACGTTCTTGTTTTTTACCACCCTTCATTTGGGTAACAGTTTTTTGAGGAACTTCAATTCTAAAGATTTTATCTCCCATATTCATGTATTCAATACGTTTTTCAAGGTTAACTTTTACTTTATTTTCATAACCTGAATATGTATGAACTATATACCAGCGTTTTTGATTTTTCTTAGCTTCTTTAGCTTCATTTTCAGCTTGCGCTTCCAAAGCTTCTTGGGCTTTGTCTTCGTCTAACTGTTCTTTCATAGATTTTTCTTTTTCAGTCATAAGCCACCTTTTTAATCTTGTATACAAGAACTATTTTATTAGTCCGAGTAAACCTTTAAAAATTATATCCATTAAATAAACTGCAACGGTAAAAACAAAAACAATAGCTACAACAAAAACAGTTTCAGCTATCACTTGACGACGTTCAGGCCAGCTGATTTTACCCCATTCAGTTCTTACACCTCTGAAGTATGTTCTTATTGAATTTGTTGATTTTTCTAACCATGCCGGTGTTTGATTTTCTGCACCTATCATATTTTTGTTTCCTTACGTTTTTATTAAAATCGCGCCCTGAAGGACTCGAACCCTCGACATCCGGTTTTGGAGACCGACGTTCTACCAACTGAACTAAGGACGCCTACCTAAAAGAACGGCTTACGGAAGGCAAGAAGACAAGAATTTTCAAGAAACTTAGCTTCCTGACCTCCGATTACAGTCCATTACTATTTTGTTTCTTTGTGATTAGTATGTTTTTTACAAGTTGGGCAATATTTGCTCAATTCTAATCTTTCTTTAATATTTTTTTTGTTTTTAGTAGTTGTGTAGTTTCTTTCTTTGCAGTCTTCACATGCTAAAACTACCATTCTGTCATTTTTTCCTTTGATACCCATTTTTATTTTCCTTTTTACTTTAATTATTGATTAATTTACTCCTCTTTAAAAAAGAATGTGATACAACTCACATTCTAATTAAATCGGCTTATGATATCATAATAAACCAAACAAAATAAATTGCAAACAAATTGTTAAAAAACTATAAGCAAATATAACAAAATCAGTCGATTTTACTAACCGACTGATTTAAAAGTGATTTATATTCAAATTTACTTAATTACAAAATCTGAATTAGATTGCGAACGATCAGCAGAGTAAGAAGTTGGAATATCGTAACTTCCAAATGAATCACTACGCAATTTTTCCATATACACTTGTCCATTTTTTACAATTTGTTGTTGTTGGGTCAAGTTTTTCTCCAAATTTGTAAGAACTTGCTCAGCGTATAATTCAGCTCCTTCTTTAGTTTTCATAGCTTCTTCTACAGCTTGAGCTCTTATATTATCTGCTTCTTCCATTGCTTTGCGTTTAATTTCTTCGCATTCTTGTTGAACTTGAGTTCTTATTCTTACACCTTCTCTTTCAAGTGCTTTTATAAAATCTGCTTCTGACAATTTTCTGTCAGCTTCAGCTTGGGCATCTTGAACGATTTTTTCTGCTTTTTGTTGAGCTTCTATTTGAAGTTCTTCTCTACGTCTCAAAAATGCTCTTGCTTCCTGTACTTCTAATGGAAGAGAAGCATAAATTCTATCAATTAATGTTTCAATCTCTTTTGTTTTAACAACCGTAAATTTACGTGGGATAATTGGGAAACCTTCCTCCAAAGAAATTTCTAACATTTTTAATAAATCATATACACCATTATTCTGTTGCATTGCTGTCACACATATACCTTTCTTACTCTAATTACATTCTACATAAGCGTATATTAATTGTCAAATAATTTGTTACGGAAAAAGCTAAATATTTTAACATTTAGAAGTATTTTGTAAATATTCATTTACAGGTTCCGGTACAAACTTTGAAATATCACCTTTATTCAAGTAAATTTCCTTTATTGTACTTGATGAAATAAAGTTATATTTGGGTTTTGTAGTCAAAAAGACGGTCTTTACCTCACACGCTAATGCACTGTTTGCTTGTGATAACTGCATTTCATATTCAAAATCAGATACAGCACGCAAACCTCTTATCAAAACTGTAGCACCTTTTTGACGAGCGTAATTTATTGTTAGCCCTTCAAAAAAATCAACTTCTACATTTGGTAAATCTTTTACGCTTTCTTTTATTAACTTAACTCTTACATCTACCGGTAAAAAACCTTGTTTTTCCGGATTTCGTGCAACTGCAATAATAACTTTATCAAAAATCTCAGCTGCCGTATGTAAAATATCCAAATGACCTTTTGTTATAGGATCAAAACTACCAGGATAAATCGCTATTTTCATCTGATTACTCCATTTCGTTATCAATATTCAGTATAAATTAAAGATAAAGTTTAGAATGTAAACTTTTGTAAAGATAATTTTAATATAGCGCAATTATATACTTTTTAAATACTTTATTAATATGTAAGAAATAAATAACGCAATAAGCGAATTAATAAATTTTACACTACTACCTACTACACTTTCTACCTACTAACCTTTTACACGAGGAATCATAACAGATTTCGAAAGCTTCTAAAATATTTAGAAGCTCTTTTTATTTATAAAAGATTTTACACATATATTTCATTTACTATGCAAATATATTCAAATAATCAAACAATGCCTGTTCTTGTGGGTTTAAACCTTCAATTAATCTTTTGGTATTTAATTCCGTAAATGTTTCATGTGTTTGGGCATTTTTAGAATATATAGACAACTCATTTTTTACCCCCATTAACTCGGACGGGATTTTCTTCCAAGAAAAAGAAACAAGCTTTGGATGCGTATTATGCAATATTTCATGTAAAGGGACATGAAAATCACTACTTGTTGACATAAAACCTTCACATAAAGTATGTTGATTTCTATTTAATAATATTGTGCCATTAAAAAAGTTTTCTCCTTCTGCGACCATAAAATCAGAGGCAATAACATTTTTAGGCGTTTTTACCCCATTTTTTGTAGCAATCTCATAGGCTTTTAAAACTTTTCTTGCAAGTTCTTCATTGTCTTTTAATGAAACAAACTTACAGCCATATTGCTCTTTTAGAATATTTTCTATCGCAATAACTTTAGGATTTTTGGAGGGTACATGCATTGCCTTTTCCCTTGCAAGTGTAAAATTTCCTTTGATTATTCTTTGCTGATATTGAATTTGTTCCATTTCAAGAGAAAGAGGTTTTACAACCTGGTCTGGATTTGATTTTTTAACAAACTTACCGTCAATAATATATTTAGCATATTTACCAATAGGCATATACTCTTGTTCTGCAAGAATTTTTGCAAGCTGCTCAGGATTATCAGCCTTTTCAATTCTTGCAATAACACTTTTATCACAAACCTTTGATAATTCATTAATAAGCTTCTGTTTTTTAGCAACAAAATCTTCAACTAATAAACCTTTTGTTCGCTTTACTTGAGAATTTACCATCATATTAATTTGTTCCTGCGGTGACAGAGTCTTAGTAGCAGATATCTTTGGTTTATTTCGAGCTTTAGCAGGTTTCGATATAGACTTTTCTGGATCAAAAATTTTTATTAATTTATTTTTACTTAATCCAGATAACTCCAATTCTTTCATTTTGGTAAATTTAGGCAAAACTTTTGTTAGCTTTTCAATCCCCATTATAAATTCCTCTTTTATAAATCCCCTATATTTTTAATAAAAATTTTTGATTAAAATAATTGCTAAAAATAAATTTAATTATTAATTTTATTAACAACAAAAAAGCCACCTTAATCCAGGTGGCTTTTTTAATTTCTTATTTTAATAAACTATTTAAGTCTTACGCTAACTGAAGCACCTTTTTTAGAAATTTCAACTTTGTCTTCTCTAGCTAACCAACCAAGACCTAAATCTGCAAAGTTACCTTTAAGATCTAATTCTTTTTTCATTTTAGAAAATGTAGATTCTCCGTTGTTGTTCAAATAATTGTAAATTTGACCTGCAGATTGTCCGATTTTTTCTTGTAATTCTTGCATAACTAACCTCCATGCGTTTGTTGTAATACCTTCTCTCCGTTTATGGTTATATAATAGACTAATGCACAAAAAAAAGCAATAGTTCAGAAGGATGAGGACAAAATTATTTTTTTATTGTTCATGGTACAATTATTTTTAAAGGAGTATGAATGTTAATTTCAGGTGATTTATCCACTAATAAAACGGATTTTCTGGTAAATGCTTATGCCAAATTATTAAATTCAGGGATTAAATCTTCTGAAATTTTGGTGCTTGTCCAAAATTCAAACCTTAAACAAAACTTCATAAATAAAACTTTTGAAAAACTTGAAATTGATGCTACTGAAAAATTGCAAGTTCATTCATTTTTTTCACTTGTGTATAACACAATTAATGATAATTGGGCATTTTTAGAAAATATCAATCCTTTTGATAATCCGAAAATTTTACCAAACTTAGCAGGACTTGAAGTTTCTCAATTTATATTAAAAGATATTTTAAAAGAAATCCCATTCAAAGGTTACAATTCAAAAAAATCACTTCTTCACCAAATATTTAGAAGATACTCTTTAATTGTTCAAAACAATTTGACAGATGAAGAAGTTGAATGGCGTTCAAGAATTCTTGGAGAAAGTTTTTCAGAAGATGCTAAAAAGGCTTTAAAAAAATTACTATCAAAGACTCTTGCGCTGAGAGATTTTGACTATCTTCGTCAAACTCTTGTATTTAATTATGTTTATAAAAATTCTGATTATTTTAAGAATATTAAATACTTAATTTTAGATGACGGAGATGAAATCACCCCTGTTTGTTTCGACTTTATTTCACATCTTGCACCTCAACTGAAAGAAGTTTTTATCGCTTTTGATGAAAAGGGAGCAAGCCGTGCCGGATATTTAAGTGCTGACAGAACTGCTGTTTGGAAATTTGAAGAATTATTTAATGAAAAAGCTCAAAAACTTATATCCGAAAATATTATGAGTAAAGATGCTGAAACGTTATTTTCTAATATTACAAAAGGAGAAATTACTCCTCTTGAGAATTTTTCTCTTCAATCTCCATCAAAAAGAGCTTCGATGATAGATTCTGCAATCAAAAATATCAAAGAGCTACTTAGCAAAAACATTCTTCCATCAGAAATTTCTATAATCACCCCTGTGATTGACGATATGTTAAAATTTTCTCTGAAAGAAAATATTCATACAAATCTAATGTTTCTTTCAGGGAGTGAAAAACTTATACAAAATCGACTTGTAAAATCAGTGCTTACTATTTTAAAAATAGTAAATGGTATTAAACTAAGTGAATTTGATTTGCGTGTAGTCCTTTCAGAATTTTTAGGAATCCCCGTAAAATATTGCAGAGATATTCTTGAAAACTTTGAAAATAACGGAATACTAATTGAACATGAATTTAACTTAGAAGAATACTCAAATAAATACAAAAAATTTCTTGAAATCATCAAAAATTTAACAGAAAACAACAATGAAAAATTATCAGAAAAGGTTTACGATATTTATTTTGAACTTGCACAATTACAAAATATAAAACCTATTGAATTAAATAAATTCAACTTCTTCATAAAACAACTGCAAGACTTTGAAAATATATTCGGGAAAGATTTCCAAAACAGACAAAATGAAATTATAAATCAAATTGAAAATTCAATAATTGCAGAAAATCCATATTCTACATTAGAAATTTCGCCAAACGATCTTATAATTTCAACCCCGCAAAAAATTATAGACAATCAAATCAAAACAAAATATCAATTATGGCTTGACATTTCAAGTGATGAATGGATAAAAAGTGATACAGGTCCATTATACAACGCTTGGGTATTTCAAAGAGGCTGGGCAAAAGATGAATTCACAATCGATGACAATATAGAGTTATCAAAAGAAAAAACTGCAAGAATTTTAAGAAAACTAACCCTATGTACAACAGAGCATATTTACACATATTCAAGTTTGTTTGACGGGAATGGCATTGAAAATTTTGGCGGTATAGAAGAATATATTAAAATACAAGAACAAACATCAAAAGATGAAGACCAAACAAAAAAAACATTCACAATAATTCCTCGAGATGATCAAAAGCCAGTACTTGATTATGAAAACGGACAAATGGCAATATCTGCAGTCCCTGGTGCCGGTAAAACTACAATTTTACTGGCTCTGATAATTAAGCTGCTTGATAAAGGTGTTAATCCTGAAAACATTTTCGTTATGACATATATGGAGAGTGCTGCAAGAAATTTTAGGGACAGAATTAAAAATATCAGACAAAATTCTTCTCAACTTCCAAATATCAGCACAATCCATGGTCTTGCATTGAGAATATTAAAAGAAAACGGAAACTTTGAAAGACTTGGTCTATCCTCTGATTTTGAAATTTGCGACGATACCCAAAGATCAAGAATTGTAAGAGAAATTTCAACAAAATTAAAACTAAAAAAAACAGAAACAGATGAATTTGACAGAGGGATTTCCGTATTTAAAATTGGCTGCTGTGAATTTAACAATTCAATGGATAAAAAACTTGAAAAGTTTAAAACTTTTTTTGACGAATATCAAAGAATTTTAAAAGAAGCAAACTTAATCGACTATGACGATATGCTTATATCTTCTGTCAAACTACTTGAAGATAACCCCGATATAAGAGAATATTACCAAAATATCTGTGAATATATAATTGAAGATGAAGCTCAAGATTCTTCTTCAATTCAACAAAGACTTATCAATCTTTTAAGCGCAAAACATAATAATTTAATCAGATGCGGTGACATAAACCAAGCTATTACAACAACTTTTTCAAACGCGGATGTGGAAGGTTTCAGAAAATTTATAAAAAATAGCAACAATGTCAGCATGAATTGTTCCCAACGCTGCACAAAAGATGTATGGACCCTTGCTAATAATTTAGTTAAATGGGCAGATACTCAAAATGAAACAAAAAATGCATTCTTTGAAATATTTATGCAACCTGTAGAAGGGCGAAACCCAATTTCTGAAAATGCACTTCATTCTGTCATTTTTGAAAAACCGCTTGAAGAAAGAAACTATATCTTAAGAGAAATCAAATCCGCTCTAAAAAAAGACCCTAAATGCACAATAGGCATTCTTTTAAGAAGTAATTATCAAGTAGCTCAATGGATAAACTTCATTAATAACAGCGGATTAAAAAGTATAACAAGAAGTGAAAGCCTTGAACAAAAATCAATTTTCAGAACAATTTTTGCCATAATGCAAATGATACTTCACCCATTTGATAATAATGTAATAGCTGATAACTACGAAATTCTAGCTGAAATGGGATTCTATAAACAAAGACTCGGACTTGAAATAAGAAAATATGAAAATCCTTTTATCCAAATAAATCCTGATTACATAGACAATATTAATCTCGGACAATTTTATTGGGATTTAACCTATTGGTTATCATTTCCACATCTCGCGCCTGAGGAACTCGCTATTAAAATAGGACTGCACTACTTTACATCAGAAATAGAAAAATCCAACGTGTATCTTATTTCAACTCTGATAAAACGATTGAGCTTAAATTACAAAGATTTTTCAACACTTATTGAAAGATTAGGAGAACTTGCTAAAAAACCTTCATTGAGCGGTTTCAAATTCTTCTCTGAAGAAGATGAAAGTGATAAAGAATTCCTCGCAGGAAAAGTTCAAATAATGACACTCCATAAATCTAAAGGAGATGAATTTGATTACGTCTTTATCCCTGAAATGTCAGAAAAAAATCTTACACTTGACTTTGAACAAATAAAATTAAAAAATTCTGACTTTACTGAAAACTTGAAACGCTTAAATCCAAACTACAAGGCAAAAACAGAATTTGATATGAAACAAGAGTTGGTATCTGAAAATTTAAGATTACTCTATGTAGCAATCACAAGAGCTAAAAAATATTTATATTTTACAACCAGCAGAAAAATAAAATCATTTGAAAAAATTATAGAACAAGAGCCAAGCATTATTTTTTCTGAAATTTTAGATTGTACGGAGGAATATCATGAATAGTTTTTCACCTAATATGCTAAAAACTTTTGAAACCTGCCCCCAAAAATACTATTTTAAATACATAGAAAAAATTTCCGTACCACAAAAAAGTTCTTTGTTTGAAAAAGGTAAAAAAGTTCATGCCCTTGCCAATTATTACTTACGCGGAGATAACATTTCTAAAATGGAAAAAGCTCTTAATAGTGAAGAATTAAAAATATGGGAAATTCTAAAACAGAATGAATTTTTTAACAAAACCTATGTAAATTCAGAATATAATTTGTCTTGCAAAGTTGGGAATTACTGGATTGGCGGACGATTAGATGCTCTAATGAAAGATGAGAAAAACTACTACATTCTTGACTATAAAACAGGTTCAATCCCTAAAAATCCGGAATATGACTACCAAACAATAACATATCTTTTATGTGCATCAAAAATATACGGAAATAATGTCAAATTTATCTACATTGATTTGAAAAATAATCAAAATTCAATAATTGATTTTAATTCAGCAAAAGCACAAGAATATGAAAAAAGAATAACTGATATTTGTAACAAAATTATAAATACTCAATTCCAAGAAGAAATTGAGCATTCAAAAATATGTGATTTTTGTGAATATAAAAAAATTTGTATGTAAAAGTTACCAACGTTTAATAAATTCATCATGACTTAAATGCAAATAATCCATATTACGATGTCTTAATATCCAATATCCGCAAGAAAAACCTGGTATCCAATTATCATTAGTTAAGTCACAAAAAACTGCATCATTAGACCCCCAAATACCAGTACTACCCGTTTTAATATATTCTTTTCTACTAGGATCAAATGAAAATATAAAAATATCTTTCCCTAAAGTATTTGGGCCTCTTTTGGAATTTGTATCAACAACAAAATCACCATATGAGCTATAACCTAAAACTATACATTCTCCTGATTTTAAACTTACTGCAGGATAATTTCTAATATACATATTAGGAAATGTTGATTTATTCAAATAATATGCCTGCTCTGAAAAACAATTATTCCCATTTATATGTGTCCAATTATCATCACTTGGCAAAAATGATTGACTAACTTCAACATAAGGCTTAATCATATATTCATAAATTTTTTGAGGGTCAGATAATGTAGCTGAAGGTCTACCTAAAGTATCTTCTCCTAAAGTTGCTCCTGACCAATTATCAAATGTTCCAAATTCTTCCTGAACTCGTTCATAAGCATTATTCAATATAGAATAAACTCTAAAAAATGATGTCAACCAAACTTTCTCTTGATGTCGAGCTATTAAAGTCGGAATTGTTAATGCAGCAACAATTCCTATTATCCCTAAAGTTATCAAGACCTCTGCTAATGTAAAGCCAAATCTATCATTGCGAAAATTTTGTCTAAGCAATCCTGCTTTTATTTTTAATAATTGGCTGAATTCTTTCGGGTATTCACCATCTGAATGACATACATCACAAAAACATTGTGAGATGAGCTCTAAATCGCCCCCCCCCCGACTACTACACAGGGAGACTCTTCGACACATGATTGGTGTAACTTATAAGTCTTTTGTGCCTGTTCTGTATTAAATCTTTTCATTTCAAGCTCCTTTTCAATATAACTTAACAATATTAATTATAACAAATTGTAAGTCTTTTTTCAATAAAAAAGCCCCTCTTAGAAAAGAGGAGCTTTTTAAATCATTTATAATCAATTGACTATTTGATTTCAACAGTTGCGCCAGCAGCTTCAAGTTGTTTTTTAATAGCTTCAGCATCTTCTTTTTTGATACCTTCTTTGATAGCTTTTGGAGCACCATCAACTAAATCTTTAGCTTCTTTTAAGCCAAGACCTGTGATAGCTCTTACTTCTTTTAATACAGCGATTTTGTTAGCACCAGCAGAAGCTAATACTACAGATACTTCTGATGCTTCTTCAGCTGCTGCTTCACCAGCTGCTGCAGGAGCTGCTGCTACAGCTACAGGAGCTGCTGCAGATACGCCGAATTTTTCTTCCATAGCTTTTACTAATTCAGCTGCTTCTAATAAAGTTAATTTTTCAATTGATTCTAAAATAGTTTCTACATTACTCATTATTTTTCTCCTTTAAATTTTTTTAGTTTTGTACATATTTTTGACTATGCAGTCTTTTGGTCTCTAACAGCAGCCATAGTTCTTGTAAGTTGTGACATAACTGCATTGATAGATCCAACGATACCTGAAGCAGGTGAGTTGATAGAACCAAGAATTTTTGCAAGAAGTTCTTCTTTTGAAGGCATTTTTGATAATGCTTCTGCTTCTTTAGCTGATAACAATTTACCATCTAATGCTCCACCAAGGATTGCACCTTTTTTAGTATCTTTAATAAATTTTGCAACTGCTTTTGCAGGACTTACTTGATCTTCAAAACCAAATGCAATTGCAACAGGTCCTGTTAATGATTCTGCAAGTACTTCAAAATCAGTACCCTTCAAAGCGATTTTAGCTAAAGTATTTTTTGTTACCATGTAATCGCCGCCTTCTTTTTGAATGCTGCGTCTTAAATTTGTAATTTCTTCTACAGAGTAACCTTTATATTCAGTTAAAATAGCTACTTGGGCTTTTTCTGCTTTTGCTTTTATAGCATCTATTTTTTCAGATTTAAAAGCTTTTGTTGCCATGTTTAGCTCCTTTGTTTTACAAATTAATTTTATCGACCTTCTAAAATACAAAAGATTTTGCATCTTTTATATATGACCGCAAAATCTCATAGGTTAACAAATCTATTTTATTATATTTCGACTGTATTACCTCGGTTAGCTGGAATATTAAGGGAGTATCACGTTTTTAACTTAATGAGCTATTTTCGCTCCACTCCCGCTAACTGTCTGCGGTTGTAAAAATATATTAAAAGAAAAATATAAAAAAATCAATAGGCTTGTTAAACTTTCTTAACTAATGACCATACGTCACATTCTCCATCCAAATTATATGCTCCCCTCAAAAAAGGAGTAAACATTGGTTCCGGATATAGTTCATAACGCATACAAAAGTTACCCAAACACACTGCTTCATTTTGAATTCTCAAAGTCAGCAATTTTTCTAACAATGGATATACATCATTTTTAAAATCAGTTTGATTATCAAATACATCAACTGCAATATAACTAATTAACAGCCATCTTTTTCTCTTCATATTAACACGTATTCGATTTACTGATAAATCGATATAATTAAGAAGATTATCCACGCTATTAAAATCATCTAATAAAATTAGCATTTTATCACCGGTTTTTGCAAACTTACAACCAGTAATATTTTTTATTGAAGCATAAAATGTCTTGAAAGCCTCTTCCTCTTTTTCTTTTACACCTTCATCAGCATTTCCGCCCCAACAAGAATCTACAAACATATTCTTTGCTTTAAATTGAACTAAAACTGCGACATTATTACATCTTTTTATGTTTCGTTCTACTTCTTTTTGCAGAGATTTATTAAACCTAGCTTCGATTCTTTCTTCACAACCTTTTATGCTGCTATTTAAAAAATCTAAACCTTTATTAAAATAATATTTTGATTTAGTTATCATAAAAACTAAAATTACAGCAAGCAAATCAAACAGGAGTAATGAACCATCAATATATACTCCTCCGATTTCTACATCCTGATGATAAAAAAGTCTTACATAATTCGAAATAACAACAGCTATAGGTGCTACAAAATCAAACGCAGTTATATTTAATAAGTTTAAAAACCAATAAGTAGCTGTCAAAAAAACTAAAATCATTAAAGTTATTTGAAAAACAAATAAAATATTTAGTAAAATCTGTAAAATTTTTGAAAAAAACTTATATATTAGAAGCATAAATTCCTCACGCTAAAGAAATATTATCAATTAACCTTACATCACCAATTTTCAAAGCTATAAATACTATAGTATTACTATCAGCTACACTCTTTTCCTCTAAATCATCCGCATCTCTGAATTCTAAATATTCTAAAGAATGGCTGCTGTTTAAATAAGAATAAGCAGTTTCTGTCAATGCTTTAACATCAGTTATACCTTTATTATAACATGCTTTGATATTAAACAAAATTTTACTTAACGCTAATGCATTTTTCTTATCTTCTTCTGACAAATATTTATTACGGGAAGACAACGCCAAACCGCTTTCTTCTCTAACTATTGGACAAGGAATAATTTCAACAGGAATATTCAAATCCTTAACCATTTTCTTCAATATTATTAACTGCTGCCTATCTTTTTCCCCAAAAAATGCAAAATCAGGCTGTACTATATTAAACAATTTATTTACAACAGTACATACTCCATCAAAATGACCTACTCTTGATTTTCCACATAACTTATTCACATAGAAAAATGGAGGAATTACATAAGTCAAAAAATCATTTGACATAATATGTCCTTCTCCGTACATTTCTTTAGGAGATGGAGCAAATACAATATCAACACCTGCATCGGAACATAACTTTTCATCCGCATCTAAAGTTCTTGGATATTTATCTAAATCTTCTCCGGGACAAAACTGTATAGGATTTACAAAAACAGAAACAACTGTTCTATCACACTTTGATACACTTTTTTTAATTAAACTTAAATGTCCATTATGCAGAGCACCCATTGTAGGCACAAGACCAACTGTCAATCCTTCTTTTTTCCACTGTTTAACTTGTTCTCTTACTTCAGCTATTGTATGAACTAACATAATATCACTCTCTTTTCTATCTTTTTCGAAAAAATTATAGCACAAAAAATTACTTAGAATATTTCATCTTCAGATGGGAAATTTCCTCTTTTCACATCCTCATCGAATTTTTTAGCACAATCATATATTAAGGATTTCATATCACCATATTTTCTTGCAAACTTAGGTTTGAAATCAGAAAATTTGCCAAACACGTCATCTGATACAAGTACTTGGGCATCACAATATTTTCCGGCACCACAAGATATTGTAGGAACTGTTAAATTATCTGTAATATATTTAGCACTCTCTTGAGGCACCATTTCTAATACTATTGAAAACACTCCGGCTTTTTCCAACTCTTTTGCTTGTTGTAAAATTTCTTCAGCTGCTTCTTGAGTTTTTCCTTGAATTTTATATCCACCTAAAGTATTTAAAAATTGAGGAGTAAAACCTAAATGTCCCATTACAGGTATACCTGTTTCTACAAGTCTTTTTATTACACTCAATATGTAATCACTATAACCTTCAATTTTTACAGCATTTGCGCCAAGTTTTATCATCTTACCGCAATTCAATACTGCATCTGCTATATCACAATGATAACTTAAAAATGGCATATCCGTTACAACCATTGCATGAGATACTCCTCTTGCTACAGCTCCTGTAAAAATAGACATCTCATCAATACCAATAGCATGTGTAGTCTCATATCCTAAAGCAACCATTGCAAGGCTATCACCGATTAATATTACGTCAATACCAGCCTCATCCAAATATTTAGCAGTTGAATAATCATACGCAGTTAATACTGAGAATTTTTCATTGTTATCTTTATATTTTTGAATTGTACTAACAGTAATTTTTTTAACCATTACACATTACAACCTTGTTTTTCAGTTGATTTACTTGAAGAATTAAAAAGCCCTTTTTCATTTTTATGTTCTTTTCTAAACCAATAATAAATTGCTCTTGCAACACGATTTGAGCTGTGTCTTACAAGACCTTCTTTACTATCTTCAATAAGTTTTCTTGTAACTAATTTTACTCCAAGTTTTTTTAAATTATCAAAATCAAGTTTAACAGGATAAGAACCTGCCATTTGATATTTCTTAGCTAAATTTGAAGGCATAAAATCATTGACTAATACAGCATCAATAACTTTTTTACTACCTGCATGTTTTATTATTGCATTAATATGATCACAAACACTATATCCATCTGTTTCACCAGGCTGTGTCATAATATTACATACATATATTTTTTTAGCGTTAGATTTTGCAATTTCATGAGAAATTTCTTCAATCAATAAATTAGGAATAACACTAGTATATAAACTTCCAGGTCCTAAAATGATTAATTCCGCATCTCTTATCGCAGAAATTACATCCGCTAAAGCCCTACAATGTTGTGGATCTGTAAATAATCGTTTAATTTTTCCATGAGCCTCAGGAATATTTGATTCCCCGTGAATAATCCTTCCATCTTCCATCTCTGCAACAAGTTTCATATCATCTAAAGTAGATGGCAAAACTCTACCGCGTATTGATAAAACATTTGAAGACTCTTTTACGGCTCTTACCATATCCCCAGTAATTGAACAAAGAGCTGTTAAGAATAAATTTCCAAAACTATGACCTTCCAAGCCTTCTCCTGACTTAAATCTATATTGGAATAATTTTGTAACTAAATCCTCATCATCAGCTAATGCTGCAATACAATTTCTTATATCACCAGGAGGTAATACACCCATTTCTTCTCTTAATCTTCCTGAGCTACCGCCGTCATCTCCGACAGTTACGACAGCAGTTACATTATTGGTAATATTTTTAATACCTCTCAACAACATTGAAAGCCCAGTTCCGCCACCTACTGCAACGATTCTTGGACCTCTGTTTAATTTTCTTCTTCTGTATAAATTTTCAAGTAAAGTTTGCTTATCTGTTCCATCTAGCATAGAAAGATTTGTTTTTTGCCAACCTTTGAAAAACATTCCTGCTCCGAACATAACTATTGCAAATGCAATCCATTCTGTAGAAATATTCATCGCAATTTTTCTTATAAATTCCATAGTGTAAAATACAGGCTTTATATCAAATAAAATTAATACACCTAAAGTCATTAATACTGCACCAAGGAAAATTAGAGCAAACCATCTTTTTACTTGCAACCCTGGCATTAACCATTTTACATCATCCGGCATCTTTACATTTTTTCTAAAATCTTTCATCACCTTATAAATTATCCTTCTTTACTTATTCTACCCAACCTGACATACAAGCATTTTTATAATTGACTGGAACAGGTTTTATTATTTCATGAGCTTGTCTTATCAATTCTAATGAATTTGATAATCTGTTTGTAAAATGAATTGTATCGGCTTTTACAACAGTTTTTCCTCCCTCAACATTAGAAACTTGAGATGTTGCCAATAATTGTTTTAAACGAGATATTTCCATTTCTGTATTTTCGTTATCTCTCGCAACCGTATTGACAGTTCCATCAACATTATACATTTTTTCCAGACAAATTTCTTGTGCAACAGGAATATTTATAAGCTCTCCTGTTTTTTCAGTAATTTCTCCTGATGCACCATAATATATAAGCCATTTAGAACATTTTTGAATAGCTTTTGCAACAGCACATGCAAAAGAAAAATCAGTAGCACATCTTTTATACATAGCACCATGTGGTCTTACATGTTCAATTTCCAAATGAAAACTTTTTGCAAAAGACATCAATGCACCAACCTGATAAATAACAATTGCTTCTATCTCATCTTCTGTTAAATCCATATCACGATAACCAAATCCTTGAATATCATCAAAACCGATATGTGCTCCAACAACTACATTTTTTTCTTTAGCTTTTAACAAGGCGTTTTTTATTGTTAATGGATCACCTGCATGGAAACCACAAGAAATATTAACAGAACTTGCATAATCTAAAAAATCATACTCTGTGTTATTTTTGTAAATTCCAAAACTTTGAGCTAAATCTATGTTAAAATCTATATTTTTTATTGATTTTTTTTCTAAACTATCCTGCATAATAATCTTTCTTACTAAAAATAATACCGTAATGAGATAATTATACTCTATAAATAATTAAATACCACAATCTTTACATAATATTAATCAGAAAAATTATGCACGATAAACATCTGAAATTTGCAAAAACATATACTGTTTTGTAAAATATGCAAGACGTGCAATATCTGATTTGGTAAAGCTTTTCAGATTAAAACAAAACTCAAAATTTTTGTTTCCGACAACATAATTTTTATTAAAAAATAAATACAAATATCCATTAGTTAATACATAATATTCACCGTTAAAATAAAGTTTATTCATCAACTCATCAATGTTTACACCCTGCATTTTATTGTCAATATAAACTTTATTCTTCAAATCGACTGCATCATCTGCAAACTTTTCATATTTGATATACAAAGATCTTTTACATAATTTACTGTTATCCCATTTTTTAGTAATATAATCTGGTTCAACAGATGCTCTTCTTTGAGTCCTTACAAATTCTCTCATATCAAAAGTGTTATATCCAAGAATTAAGAAAAATGGAATAATTAACCGATCTCGAATTTCTTCCTCTGACAATTTATCAAAAGAAGCTAACTCTTTACTATTTTTTAAAATCGCAATATTTCTTGCAAGTACACGTTTATTTAGCTTATATATTACTCTTTTGCAGAAAAGATATATAATAAACGAAAACAACAATACTAATAAAAATAATAAAAGAGCTGCGAAAACCATATATATATTTTACCACTTTTTTATACTCTTTGCAACTAATATAATCATTATTTATGAATATTTATTAAAAAATCGGTTATTCAATTTCTTGAATAACCGATCTTGAAAGAATATTAAAATCAATTATTTTGCTTGTAATTTATTTACAGCTTTTGTTAATCTTGATTTTTTTCTAGCTGCAGTATTTTTATGTAAAACACCTTTTGAAACAGCTTTATCACATAACTGATATGCTTTTGAAATTGCAGCGTTTAAAGCTTCTTTGTCTTCAGATTTAGCAAGTTCTAAAACTTTCTTTGCAGCTGTTTTAATTGAAGTTTTGAAAGCTACGTTTCTTTGTCTGTTTCTTTCAGCTATAAGTACTCTTTTTTTAGCAGATTTAATATTTGCCATTTTATTTTGCCTTTCTTTTACTCTTACGTCCGATTAATGACTTCGGACACATTTGAGGATGTGAGCAAACTCATATTAATTAAAAAAAATAAAAAATGCAATACATATGTAAATAAATGTATAATAAAACGAAATTAAACAAAAATTTTATATAAAATTGATAGATTAAAGCTATAACTTGAATACAAATTTTACTGTTAAAATTTGTAACAATTATACATTAGAATTAGTTCTTAAGGATTATATTTTTTAGCCATTTGTGGTATAAATAATATATAAGTAGGAATTATATTTATATAATAATTCGTTTAAATGAGATATGGAGGCAAAAATGTCAGTAGGACAATTCGTATTTATGTTACACAGCCACCTACCCTATTATAGAAAAGCCGGCATGTGGCCTTTCGGGGAAGAAAATTTATATGAATGTATGGCAGAAACATACGTTCCATTATTAAATGCAATCTCCGAACTATATGATGAAGGTATTAAGGCAAAGTTAACAGTAGGGATTACCCCAATTTTAGCAGAGCAGCTTAACGATGAACATTTAAAACATGGCTTCGTTAAATACTTGGATTCCAGAATTGCTCAAGTTTCAAAAGATTTGGACAGATATCCTGATCCTAAAGTTGCGCATTCACAACATTTGAAATACCTTGCTAAATACTATTTTGACTGGTTTTCAAACATCAAAGATGCATTTGTAAATAAATACGGAATGGATCTAATTGCACAATTCAAAAAATTCCAAGATTTAGGCTGTATTGAAATAACAACATCAGGAGCAACTCACGGTTTTTCACCATTGTTAGCAACAGACAGCAATTTGAACGCACAATTTAAAATCGGTTCAGATACGACTAAAAGATTATTTGGTAAAAAAGCTTGCGGATGCTGGCTTCCTGAATGTGCATACAGACAGGGTTATGAATATGTAGGAAAAGATGGCAAAAAACATTGGCGTCCTGCTATTGAAGTAACTTTACAAAATAATGACATTGAATATTTCTTCACAGAATCTCATGTAATCGAAGGTGGAAACTCTATCGGAAACAGACGTGTAATTGGAGTTTACGGGAATATTGAATATATTCCGTTACCGGAACGTCCTGCTACAGGGTATGATACATATTCAGCATACTGGTTACCTGACGCACAAGTAGCAGTAATGGGTAGAAATGACAGAGCTGGTTATCAAGTATGGTCAGCAGCAGATGGCTATCCAGGGGATGGAGTCTTCAGAGAATTCCACAAAAAAGATGATAAATCAGGTATGCATTACTGGAGAATTACATCACCTACTACAGATTTAGGCGACAAAATGTTATATGATCCTGTATTAGCACTTAACAAGGTAAACGAAAACTCTGATCACTATACAACACTCATTTACCATATGTTAAACGATTATAAAAAAGCACATGGTAAAGAAGGACTTGTAATGGTATCATTTGATACAGAATTGTTCGGTCACTGGTGGTTTGAAGGCGTTGAATTTATTAAACAAGTAATCAAAAAATTCGCAACATATTTACCTGAAGTAGAAAGAATGACAGCTGGTGAATATATCCACAAATATCCACCAAAAGAAGCAATCCAAATTCCTGAAAGCTCTTGGGGACAAGGGGGACACTTCTATGTATGGAATAACCATTTAACAGAATGGATGTGGCCAATTATTCATGCTTGTGAAAAAAGAATTTGTGCAATTGCAGATAAATATCCAGAAATTCCAGAGGATAAGTTATTGCATAGAGCACTAAATCAATTAGCAAGAGAAAATCTATTATTACAAAGTTCTGACTGGCCATTCTTGATTACAACATGGCAGGCAAAAGATTATGCAACAGACAGATTCAGAGAACATGTTGATAGATTTGAAAAAATAGCAGACATGATTGAAAATGGAAATATTGATGAAAATGCACTAAAAGAAATCGAAAGTATTGATAACTGCTTCCCTGTAATAGATTACAGAGTTTATCAAACAATTGAAGAAGGTGTAATTCCTCAACAATCAGCAAAACTAGCACCATTGTATAAATAATAAATATAAATAATAA
>CAJMDF010000018.1 GCA_905212085.1 uncultured Clostridium sp. | reverse complement strand
AATGTTTAAACAAGAAGCTTTGAGAGTGCCCCCCCCCGCGAAACAAGCATGCTGAAAGTATTTTAAGCTTTAGACTTGACAGAATATTTAAATTTAATAATTATAGCAATATAATACAACATTATAAAAAAGCATTTACATTAGCAGAAGTTTTGATTACTATAGGTATAATTGGAATTGTTGCAGCATTAACAATCCCGACATTGATGGCTAATCACAGAAAAAAAATTGTTGAAAATAAATTAAAAAAATTTTATACTACAATGTCTCAAGCGGTTTTGATGTCTGAAATAGACAATGGACCTTCATCTGAATGGACTACTAATTACGACAATAATAAAGATTCAATTATATTTTATAATACATATTTAGCAAAATACTTATCATCTCTCGGGACACAAAAAGTAGCAGCTGGCAGTAGCGATGTTACAATATACTTATCTGACGGAACTGCATTTAGAATATATAATGGATCTTGTGCTGACATAGAATTCTATCTAGACCAAACAAAGAGTTTTAAAACTAGTGATAAAAGGACAGCAGGAAAAGATTATTTTAGTTTCAGAATATGTAATGCTAGTAATAAAAACTACTATGGCGGAGGTAAAGAAGGCGGTTTTAATACGACATGCAATGGGAAACTGTCCAATAGGATGGACAGAGACTACCTACTAGAGCACTGCAAAAATCCATTTATTGATGGCAATACCTGTAGTGCACTTATTGAATATGATGGATGGGAAATAAAAAAAGATTATCCTTATAGATTTTGAATAATAGCATTCGTAAAATCTAAAGTAGAAGCGTTTCCACCTAAATCAGCTGTAAATACACCATTTTTTAGGGTTTTAAATAAAGCTTTTTCTATTTTTTCAGCATATGAAAATTCTCCAATATATTTGAGCATTTCTATTGAAGAAAGTAATAATGCAGTAGGGTTAGCTTTATTTTGCCCTTTTATATCCGGAGCAGAGCCATGTACAGGTTCAAATACAGCATAATCTAGACCAATATTTGCACCCTGAGCAACCCCCAAGCCTCCAATTAATCCAGCACATAAATCTGATACTATATCACCATATAAATTTGGTAATACTAAAACATCAAATTGTGAAGGATTTTGAACCAATTGCATACATAAATTATCAACTAATATTTCGCGCTTATTTATTTGAGGATAATTTTCGGCAATCTTTCTATATGATTCTAAAAATAATCCGTCAGAAAGTTTCATAATATTTGCCTTTGTTACAACACAGACCTCTTTTCGATTATTTTTTATTGCATAATCAAATGCAAATTTGCAAATTCTTTCTGAAGCTTTTCTTGTAATAACTTTTATACTTTCTGCAGTATCAGAATTAACCTGTCTTTCAATACCGGCATACAAATCTTCAGTATTTTCTCTTACTACTACAATATCAACATCATCAAATTTAGTTTTTACATTAGGTAAATTTTTACAAGGTCTCAAATTTGCATACAAATCCAAAGCCTTACGTAATTGAACATTAACAGATCTGAAGCCTTTTCCAATAGGAGTTGTCACAGGAGCTTTTAGTGCAATTTTATTTTCTTTTATCGAATTTAAAACTCTCTCAGGCAAAGGAGTACCTTCTTTTTCTATCACATCAGCTCCGGCTGTTTGTATATCCCAATCAATTTTTAATCCTGATGCTTCAATAATTTTTACGACAGCATCTGCAATCTCTGGGCCTATTCCATCTCCGTTAATTAAAGTAATTCTTCTCATTATACCCTCAAAATATTCTGTTAAAAACTTATAGAAAGATTATACAACTAATGAAAATATTATCAAATGTTAACATAACTTAATAAAAACAAAAAAAAGAGCAATATAAAACGATAAAAATTTTTTATGTAATTAAGGTAGGTTATAAAAAGTTAAGTAGGTTAAAATGAACATCGGATCTATTGCATCAAAAGGATGGAATTATATTCAACGTGCAGGCAGAATTTATCCTGATTTCGTAATGGGAACAGGGAATGAAGCCTTTACTCAGGTTATGAGAAGCACAATTAAAAATAGAGCAGCAAATGGTCAAACATACATGCAGTCTGTATGGTCTGGTATTAAAGATGGTGCCAGAGCAGCAGAAAGACATAATAATATTTTAAATAAACAACAAGGTGGTTTTTGGAAAAGCACATGGCACGCACTAAAAACAACTCCTAAGAAAATTGCTCAAGGTTGGAGAGTTGGTGGGAAACTAGCTGATCGTGCAGGTAAAACTGGACTATCAAAAACTTGGTCACAATTTAAAGGTTCTCTAACCGGCATAGGGAAAAGAATGCCGTTAATATTCTCATTAATGGTTGTATTACCTGAACTTCCAAACCTATTTTCAGCTTTTAAAGACAAAGGATTAGTCGGCGGAATTACAGAAACAGGGAAAACAGCTCTTAGATTAGGAGCAGGTATGACAACAGCAGCAATTGGCCAAGCATTAATCCCAATTCCAATTTTAGGCGGAATCGTAGGTTACATGGCCGGTGATTGGTTAATGAGCAAATTCACAGGTAAAAGTCATTCTGAAAAGAAAGCAGAATTAGAAGAAGCTCAAAAACAACAAATTGCACAACAGCAAGCTATGATGCAACAATACAATACAAATCCATTCGGAACTAATGCTAGTACAAATACAAATTCTGCAGCAGTACAACCTCAAGTTAATATTCCTCAGCCAA
Organism: uncultured Clostridium sp.; assembly: GCA_905212085.1. GTDB lineage: Bacteria > Cyanobacteriota > Vampirovibrionia > Gastranaerophilales > Gastranaerophilaceae > Stercorousia. Next base: position 35,609 of record CAJMDF010000018.1, on the reverse strand, counting down.
CAATGAATCCTCAACAGTTGATGGCAATGAAACAAATGTTATACAATAACAGTATGGCAAATCCTATGGATCAAGATTTTATGGCTATGACATCAGGTATGAACAGATTAAATTATTTAGGATAAAAAATTAAAGCGATGATTTAATAATCACCGCTTTAATAATACTTAATAAAAAAGCAATTTTTAAATAAAAAAATTTTTATATATAATACGGGGATTAATTTATAGGAGACAAACGGATTTATGACAGGTCCGGTAAATAAAGATTATTATAGATTAGCAAGCTATGCAACAGGTGCACAAATTAACCACAATCCATTTGGGATACAAGAATTGCAATCACAATTACTTTTTGCAGGCGGCACAATGGCACTTCCAATTGCGTTTAAGGCAGGTAAAGCAGCTTTATGGACAGCACCTCAATGGGCATACAAAAACTTTGGAAACTATACATCTGCTTGGCAAGAATTAATGGCAAAAAATAAAGCTTCAAAAGATGCTATTAGTTATCTAAAAGGCAATAATATTTTAGAAACTATAAATAACAGAAGTAACTATAATTCATTATTGGAACTTGAAAAGAACTTGAAGACAGCTCCTGATTACAGAACTTGGTCAACATTAAAAACAGAAGCTGCAAGAAAAAAATTCATAAATAAAGGAAGAAAAGCAAGATATTATGATGAAGCTAGAAAACTAATAGAAGAAGCTAAAAGCAAAAAATTAACAGGAGCAGAATTAAAAGCACAACTAAAAAAAGTAGATGAAGCAATTGCTAAAGCAGATTTAGCTGTACATAAAGCTATTACTTCAGGAGAAATCAAACCTGCGACTTTAAGAGGAAAAGCTTGGGCAGGTGTAAAAAAATATACAGGCTATGATGCTGTAAATGGAGCATTAAAAAAAGGGGCAACAAGCTCAAATAAAGTTGTAAAATCACTTGCAAAAGGTGCTAAAAACGGGGGACTTGCAACTGCAGCTATTGGACTTGCAATTGAAACACCAGAAATTATAGAAACATATAAAAAATGCGGAGCAGGAAAAGGAACTAAACAACTTGCTAAAACAACAACAGTTGTTGCAGCTGAAGGCTTAGGCTACGCAGTTGGAGCAAAAGTTGGAGCAATTGCAGGCGCAAAAGTCGGAGCATCAATTGGGACTTGTATAGGCGGTCCTATTGGAACAGCTATAGGTGGTGCTGTCGGAGCATTAATTGGTGTTGGTACAGGTATTTTATGCAGCTGGGCAGCAGGCAAAGGTGCTAAAGCAATTGTTGGAAAATCTGAACTTGAAAAACAAAAAGAACAACAAGCTAGAAAACTCTCAAAAGATGCTATGAAATCCCAAGAAGACAAAGAAAAATTATTATCTATGGTTGAACAGAAGTCAAAAGCAGAAGGAGGCTGCACTGATGAAGAAGTAATTGCTGCTTATGAAAAACTAACTAATGATAAAGAAGAAATGATTGCAGAAGAAAATAATACAAATTCAACATCAAAAAATTCAAATAAATCTAGTAATATACAAAAAGAGGATTATTCAGATATTATAAATCAATTAAATATGCTAGCATCAAGTAATTACAACAACAATATATTTACAAATTCAATATATAATAATTCAAATTCTCAATTCTCAATGCCGAATATGTTCGGATGGAATACGTTCAATACTTATAATCCATATAACATTAATGGATTTGGAATGATTGCATAAAAAAAGACCGCTTATAAAACGGCCTTTTTTTATAATTAGAATGATTGTACGTTAAAATCACGTTCTGATCTGCTTGACGTACATTCTAAAATATTTTTAATAAAACGTTCAATAGTTGATTCCATTGAAGAAATTTCTTCTTTCAATGCTTTGTAACTCTCCTCCCTTATATCTTTAAGGGCGTTTTCAAAAATTTCATCATGATACATGACACATCTCCTATTTTTTCATTAATACCTTTGTAGACTTCAACAAGTAATATTCTTGTATTACCGCAAAGGCTACTTCACATATTCCCATATCGGAACTTTTTGGAACATTCTTTAATAAATTTTATAATATTGTTACAAAATTTATTATTCTTACAAAATAAATTTACTTTAGGGTAAAATATTAAAATACATAGAGGGAATAGAATGGCTACTGATTTTCTAACAAGTTATGATTATTATTCAAGCAGACGTGATATGGAAATCATATCAAATATAGTTGAGTCTCTAAAAAAGATTTTAGAAGAAGATAAATTACAACAACAACCACTATTTTTAAAAACATCTGAAAATCTTATTCTAAATATAGCAAGAAAAGTTGTTCAAGAAAAAAAGAAAACTTTTTTAATTGGCATTACAGGAGAAAGTGCATCCGGTAAAACTGTGTTCGTTGATAATACAATTAAAGCATGTGTGAAAGAAAAAAAAGAAGGAATATACACAGTTATTCGATGTGATGATTATTATAAGGATACCTCAAAAGAATTACAAGAAGCAGGCAGTTATGAAGCGCTGTTCAAAACAGGATTTAGTTTTGATACCCCTGATGTAATTGACTTGGAGTTAATGAAAAAACATCTAATGAAACTAAAATCAGGAGTACAAATTACCTCACCAAAATATGACTTCGTAACTTGTGTATCAGATCCTAACGGAGATGTAAAAAAACCTGCTAAAGTTGTCTTAACAGAAGGATTGTACGTACTAAATGAAGGCGTTAGAGATATTATGGACGTAAAAGTTTATGTATTTACACCACTTGAAGTTATAAAAGACAGATGGTATAAAAGAGCTGCCCTAAGAGGTAAAACCGGAGCTGCTGCTGATTTACAATTTCAAGATGTAAATAGAACAGCTCAAAAATACATTAGACCTGCTTATCAAATCTCTGATGCAGTCATAAATGGTATGGTATCTCAAGAATATATTCAAGAAATTACTGATAAAATATTTAATACGCTTAAAAATATTGTAGAATATTAAAAGGAGGCTAAAATGAATAAACAAGAAGCTTTGAGAGTGCCCCCCCCCCGAAAAACAGTTTAATAGTAAGGGTTCTACACTTTAGGGGGAACAAACTTGAAACTTATTATTGTCACCCTAAAAAAGCATTTACATTAGCGGAAGTTCTAATTACATTAGGAATTATTGGTGTTGCCATCGCAATGACAATACCACCATTAATTTCAAAATATCAAGAAAAGGTAACAATAAGCAAACTCAAAAAAGTATATTCAATTTTACAAAATGCTTATACTGCAGCAGAAGCAGAATATGGAAAACCAAGATATTGGACAGAAACAACAGATGAAACAAAAGAAAACAACATAGCTGCTTGGAATATTTTATCAAAATACATTACAAATAAAAAAGATTGCAGCTCTCGAGGTTCAAAATGCTTTTCTGATAAATATTATAATCTTAAGGGGGAAAGCATTTATAATGCTCTAGATTATCAAGATTTTAATAAAATACTTTTACCAGATGGAATTGCGATATCCGGATATATAAATTGGTTAAGATTTCCATCATCATTAAATGGATATTGGCCTGTAGGAACTATTCATGTTGACTTAAATAATGCAAAAGGACCTAATATAGCAGGGAAAGACTATTTTACATTCTATTTAACAACAGAAAGAGGAATTGTACCATGTGGTGCTCAAGTATACCCAGATGATGATACTTGGGGGGTCGGTATGCACAGTGGAGAAGCATCTTGTTTTACGGGTTGGGTATTGCAAAACGAAAATATGAATTACGTAAAATGCAAAGATTATAAAAAATTTACTTGGTCACATCCAAGTTGTGATTAACAAAAAAGCCCTTATAAAAAGGGCTTTTTTAGTTAGCTAATGACCGCAAGACGTGCATCTTGGCTGTATTGGTGCAATATATAAATTTTCACAAGTGTTACAAATAGGTTCTGCAAATGCCTTTTTGCAAGTCGGGCATCTATTTATTTGTGCAGGTGCACATTCATCGCATTTTTTTACTTTTTCCATTTTACATTTATTACAATTTCTAAATCCTGTAAAAGGGTTTAAGCTAAAATTGTAATCATTTTCTGCTTCATCAACATATGTGATAGGATTCAAATATCCAACATATGGCATCGGATTTAATGTCTGCATTCCTTCCCAAGCGGCAAAAGCACCTTGTGTTGATAAAACTAAAGCTCCTACAAAAGCTAACGAAATACATAAATTTTTCATAAAATACTCCCATTTAATTCTAATATCCGTAAAAATTAATTTTACATATTCATTTTAAACTTTATGAAAAATTTTCCTATACCCAACTTAGCAGGTAATATCAGAAGATATGGCTAAATACAATTATTAAAAAAGAAGGATTGAGATTACTCAAACCTTCTTTTAACTATATAATTTATTTAATTTAATAAATTATTTTGAAATTACAGCATTATCCAATAATATTACATAGATATTTTCTCCTGCTTTTGCATGATATTCAAGTCCAGGAGTTACTAAACCTGTAATTAAGCCAACTGCAGCACCAACAGGAGTACCAATTGCAACACCTGTTCCAATATTAGCTGGACTTGGAATAAATGCAAAACCAACACCTGCACCAGTACCAACTGCAGCTCCAGCTGCTGTACATAATAACAATTTACCTGTAGTCATCCAAGGACCTTCTTTTAAAGAATAGTCTTTTGTAAAAGGTTTAGCGTTGAATGCCATTTCTTTGCCGTTAGGTAAAATAATTTTTGTTAATTGAGGATAAACTCTTGCATTTTTATTGAATTTTTTCGGAGGTTGAATTTCATTAATTTGTGCAACAAATTTTGTACCAGCAGGAATTATAAGAGTTCCTTCTTCTGTACAAATATCTTTGTCTGCAACAAATGTAACGATATCTCCAACTTTATGATCTTCAGATTTAAATTTATCTTCAAATGCAACTACTAATACGTTACCTTGATTAATTGTACTTTGGATATTATTAATAGCAACTTCATTAGTAGGAGCTTTTTTAGTAACATCTAAGTGTTCAATTCTTGTTGTCCCGATGTATTCTTGTTTTACTAAATCTAATTTTTCTTTTAATCTAGCTAATAAAACTGCTGCTTCAGCTCTTGATAAATTATCATTTGGTCTTAATTCACGAGAATCAGGATAATTTACATAGATACCGTAATTAATTGTTTTAGCATAAACTTTTTTAGCCCAAGCAGGAATTGCTGATGCATCCTTGAATTGATTTAATACTGATGTATCTGCATCCATGTCTTTTGTAATATGACTAATTACAGATTGAGCTTCTGATCTTAAAACAGCATTGTTTGGTTTAAATGTTCCGTCCGGATAACCATATACAAGACCTAATTGTTGAGAGCGTAATATATTGTCATAATTCGGATTTGATGCTTGAACATCTTTAAATTTGTTAGAAATTGTAACATTCAAATTTTCATCTGATAATACTTTCAATAAAGCATTTACAAATTCTACACGTGTCATGTTACCTTCAGGATTAAAACGATTTCCTGATAAAGTCATAATATTGTTATCCACAACAATATTAATCTCTTTGCTAGCCCAGTAATTTTGGCTAACATCTGCAATTGATGCAGCTAATGCAGGTATAGCATTAAATGCTAATAAACATAATGCCATTACCCCAGAAACAAATTTTTTCATTTTCTTACTTCCTCATGTTTACTAGTAAACCTTTTTTGTGTAAAATTATAACGTACATTTTTATATTTGTAAACATGATTGTTATAATTATATAAATTTACCCAATATAGAAAGGAAAAATATGGACAATTACACTATGACGAAAATTGTTGCAACACTAGGACCTGCAACATCTACAAAAGAAAAAATCAGAGAACTTTTTAAAAATGGAGTTACCATGTTCAGATTGAATTCTTCACATGGCGACGTTGAAATGCACAAAACTAATTTATCTTACATTAGAGAAATTGAAAAAGAAGAAAACACTTTAATTCCTGTATTACTTGACTTACAAGGTCCAAAAATTAGAATTGGGAATTTACCGGAATCAATCGAAATTAAAAAAGGTCAAATTTTAAAATTCCGCCATCAACCTGAAATTACTGGAGATATTTTACCTGTAGATTACAAAGGCATGGCTGATGACGTTACTCCTGGCGAAATGATTATGATCGATGATGGTAAAATTCAACTTGAAGTAAAAAAAGTTGAAGATAGAGTTATTTTCGCAGAAGTTCTAACTGACGGGCTATTAAAACAAAGAAAAGGTATTAATATCCCAGGATCTCAAGGAAGCCTTGATGTATTAACAGAAAGAGATATTAAATTCGTTGAATTTGCTGCTCACAATGATATTGATTATCTTGGTCTGTCATTCGTTAGAGAAGCATCTGACGTTGTTAAATTAAGAGAATTATTACACAGTCATGGAAACACAACTGCAAGAATTATTTCTAAAATTGAAAAACCTCAAGCTGTTAATAATATTGATGCAATTATTGAAGTATCAGACGGTATCATGGTTGCTAGAGGTGACTTAGGTATTGAAATTTCTAACGAAAAAGTACCTATCGTTCAAAAAACTATTATCAGAAAAGCAAATACTAAAAGAAAAGTTGTAATTGTTGCAACTCAAATGTTAGATAGCATGATTGAAAATCCAATTCCGACACGTGCAGAAACTTCTGACGTTGCGAATGCAATATTAGATGGTACAGATGCTATCATGTTATCAGGGGAAACTGCAGCTGGAGCTTATCCTGCAGAAGCAGTTGCGATGATGAAAAAAATTGCTGATAACGTTGAAGAATCTCCATTTATGAGAAAAAATAAATTCCCTCGTAAAATGATTGAAGAAGAAAAAGATTCTCAAGCTATGGCAATTGGTATGTCTATTGCAGATATGGCAAGAAAAATGAATGTAAAAGCAGTAATTGCTCTTACAGGTAGCGGATTTACAGCATCAATGTTAGCTGAAGGGAAACTTAATATTCCTATTTTTGCTTGCTGTCCTTGCAAAAACACTTGTCGTGATATTAAATTATACAGAGGTGTATTCCCATTCGTTGTAGATTTCGATGCTTCTATTGACAAAGAATCTTTAAAACAAATGGATGAATTCTTAATGAAATCAATGAAACTTAACGATGGAGATTTAGTATTAGTTACAGGTTCTGTTCCTGAACTTTTGGTAGGTGGTACAAACTTCATTAAAATTCATGAAATCGGTAAATTAAAAAGACAAGAAAATGCTTAATTTATAACCAATATATACATTATGTATTTGTATATAAAAATAACAGTCATAATAATTTATGACTGTTATTTTTTCTCAAAAAAAAGCCTCCTTAAAACTAATAAGGAGGTAAAATTTTCTTTTAGGAAGGTAGGAATAGGAATTTTATAGTCTCTCTTTATTTAAACGATCTCTCTTAATATCATCGTGTATATATATAAAGTATATAAGCAATATCTAATTTCAAAGATTACCCAATTTGTTACAAAAATTAATACTTGATTTTATATTATCATTGTTTTATACTAAGTTTTGTAGGAGATATATAGGATATAGGAGTTAGGAATGTTAGTTTCTTCCATCGCTAGATTCAATGCAAGTAATACAATGAATAATGCAGCATTTGCATCAATGCAAGCATCAAACTCTATGATAAATGGTCTTAATAATACTCATACATTTGGCGGTGAGCATGATTTAAGTATGCTTAATAAAATGGATAAAAAGAACAGTCTTGACTTATTAACTAATAAATTGTTATATAATGTTGCATATCTTCAAGAAAAAATGGCAGCTAAACATCAAAGCAATGAAATCAAAAAATCTTTAAATGTTTTAGCTTAATTATTTTCTTTGAATAATTCTTTTACCAACATTGAACATATCGCAGGTATTATTGCGACAAAAATTAATACATTTGTAATTCCAAATTTTTCTGCAACAAATCCTAACAAAGACATTACTATAGCAACAATTCCCCAAGAAAAACCATTAATAAATCCTGAAATTATGCTTTTATATTCAGGGATAACATTTTGCGCCATAACCATAGTTACTGGAGTTGCCATCATAGTGACAAATCCCATAATAATAAATATTACAAGAGATATTGTCGGATGAGATGAACAAGTCAAAATAAATAAAATCATTAATGGCAATGTTGAAATCATCGAAATATAAAACACATTTGCAGCACCTATATTCTTTTCAATATAACCGCTAATTAATGACCCAATTCCCCCAGCAAAAATAAACATAAATAATGCCATGCCGATGTAAAAAGGTTTGTAGCCCATGTTCTTCCACAAAAAAGGCAATAAAATAAAACAAGCAGACATAATCATTGTCTTTAGCATTGCGATAACATTTAAAATATTCAATTTTCTATTAGTTAAAATACGTTTAAAAGCTGTTTTGAAATTAATTTTATCAGTAACAGTTTCTGATAATGAAAGTTTTGGGACAAAATAAAACATAATTAATGCCCATATAACACCCAAAATAGTCATCAAAGGCATTTTAGGCATTCCTAAAAATTGAGTAATTGCAGATGAAACAACAGGTCCCATTGAATAACCTAAAGTTCCCATTGCAACAAAGACCGCCATAGATTTTCCGGCAGAATCCTTTTGCGCAAAACGAGAAGCAAAACCAAGAGCTTGTGGGTGAAAAAGACTGGAGCCTATACTACCGAATATAATAAATAATACTAAAATAATCGGATTATGAGCCATAGCTGACAACGGGATAAATATTGAAGATAAAATTAACCCCCAAAATATAAAAGAACGTTTTACAATATTATCAGCAAAAAATCCAAATAACGGCTGCAATAGTGATGAAAATATATGAGATATAGTCAATATTATTGTTGCAATAGCCATTGAAATTCCGATTTTAGCAGCAATAAAAGGCATAATTGGATTTAATACACCTGTATAAATATCATTTATAAAATGAGCTCCACTTAACCAAAAAAGAGCTTTTTTGTTTTGGGGTAAATTATTTTCCATACCTTAATTTAATGACAAAGAATAAAAAAAATCAATCTTACTTTGCGTTATCTTTATATATCAACAAAACCATAAATATAGCAGCAAATAAAATTATTAAAAGAGAAACCAACTGAGCAACAGGATAACCGTAAATATTTAAGACACTGTCAATTCTAAAATGTTCAACAAAAATTCGGACAAAAGAATACAATATCAAATAAGTACAAGCAATCATTCCAGGATGTTTAGAAAATCTTTTAAAAATTAGCAAAAGTACGAAAAATATTATTAAATCCAATATACTTTCATATAAAAAAGTAGGATGAAAATATTCAAATTTAACATATTGAGCCGGTCTTTGAGAAAGTGGGATATATAATTTCCAAGGGAGATTTGTTGGAGTTCCAAAAGCCTCTGAATTAAAGAAGTTTCCCCATCTACCAATACATTGTCCTAATGCAGTTCCGCATAAAAACACATCAATAAGCTTTAAAAAAGACATCTTATAAATTTTAGAAAAAGCAAATAATGTCAATATCCCGATAATTATAACCCCATGAATCGAAAGCCCACCTTGCCTTATATAAAAAATTTCAATTGGGTTTTCAATATAATAAGAATAATTCACAAGGCAATAGTATAATCTTGCCCCAATAATTCCTATAATTATTAAATATGGGGAAAAATCCATTATACAGGAAGCTTTATCGTGTCCATAAAACTTTTTATATAAAAAATATGCAGTATAAACTCCTACAAAAATTGCAGAAGCAAGAATAATCCCATAATAATAAACAGGAAAACCAAATATATTAAACGCGACTTCTGCAGGGGATTGGAACATTTTACTTCACTATATTTTTTGCAAGGAGCATTTGAAGTTCCTTTATTTTATCTTCAACATAACTTCTGTCATCGACAGAACTGTCTTTATCTAAATAAATTTGATAATCAGAAATAGAATTATTTAAAAGAGTAGTAAGCATTTTAGAAGCATTATCAGACAATTTTACATATTTTATTTCTGTATCGTTATCAGATTTTTCAACTTTTTCGATAGAATCATCATCATTAACTTTTACATTTCCTGCCAAAATATCCTTTGCTAAATTTTCTTCACATACAGCTAAAGAATAATAAGCGTCAGGGAAATCAGGATTTAATTTGATAGCATCATTATAGGATTTAATAGCATTAGCGTAGTCTTCAGCCTTTGTATAAGCCACAGCTAAATTATATTGAGTTTCAAATATACTGCCATCTAAATCAACACTGGATTTTAATCTTTCAATAGCAGATGCATAATCACCCTTTTCCATAAAATCCTGAGCTTTATTATTTAACTCCTGTACAGCAAAATTATTTATACATGCTGTAGAAATTACAGAAATAAACAAAATTGTAGCTAGTAAAAAAGCTTTTTTCATGCTATAATCAACCTCATAAAATTATTTGTAATTTTTATTATAAAATAAACTATACATTTAATGCAAATTTTATAAATAAAAGTTACAAATAACCAAATTGAGAGGATTTTATATGTCTGAAGATAAAGTAATAAAATTAGGCGCAAAAAGAGAAAAAACATCTGAAAAAAATAATAAAGAAGATGATTTAGTATATTGCAGTTTTTGCGGAAGACCTAATACGCAAGTTTTAAAAATGGTACAAGGTCCTGGAGTTAATATCTGTTCAGAATGTGCAATGATAGCAGTCCAATACCTTATTTTAAATGACAGAATGCCATCAGCTGAAGCACAACAAATACTTGACGCTTTTTGGGGGAAAGCTCGTTAATGATTGATAAATTTGAACTTAATCCTTTTGAGCTGAAAGCTGAAATTGTAAAAATTTTAGAAAAATTAAAAGGAGTAAAAGATTTTGAAAATTATGAAATTCATTACAAAACTCTTGATCAACAATCTGATAAGAGTATAATTACAAAACTTTTATTCAAAGAAATCAATACAGCTGATACAAATCAAGATTTAATAAAATACCTCTTACTTCGGTATTGCCCCAAAGACGAACTTATTGAAAAGCTATGGAATATAATAAAAAATAATCTAACATCAAATCAATCTAAAATATTTGCATTAGACCTGCTAAGAGATATCGATACAAACTGGACTTATGATGAATGCGATAAATATATTGATAATCCAAATGAACTTGTGGATGCAGATACTAAGAAAATTCTTGATAATGCAATTATTAATCCGGAAGTTCAAATTGATTTTTTAGATTTTTTAAATTCATTGCCTGATAATGACAAAATAATTCTTCTAAATTCGTTAGGAGATGATTATTCAAAAGATGAACTTGCCAATATGCTAATTCCAGTATTTTTATCAACGCCATACAGTGAAGTAGGCAAAACAGCCCTTAATATTTTAGGAAACTCCCAATCTCAATTAGCATACCACGCTCTTAATTCTGTTCTTGATACAGTTGATGAAGATTTAAAACCTGCAATTATAAAAAATTTATCAGTATTAAAAATTGCAGGAATAAGAGAAGATAAATCAATTGAATTTTATAAAAAACTCTTAGAAAATTCAAAACCTTACAAATTCTGCATAACCTACCCAGACGGTCACGGGAATCAAGCAGTTATTGTTTCAAGAATAAACAAACAAGGGAAAGTGCAATTTGTAGCGATTGTAATTGATGATTACAAGGGTATTCGCGATTGTTTTGGGTTTAATGAAATTTCAAAATTCGAATGCAACACAATTATAGAAAGATTTTACAGAGGACAAAGAGCCCTTGAAGTTAAACCAGGTATTTTAAAATCAATACTTATAAAAGCTGAAAAATTATCTAATCATAAAATACCATATGAATATGTTTGTTGGAAAAATTTATTAGCTGACATAGAGCCTATTGCATTAAAATTAGATTACAAAATTAAAAAACTTACAAACAAAGAATTTGAGGATATTTTACAAAGTGATTTTACAGATTACTGGTTCCTTAACAGCACATATAGTGATGAATTTGAGGATTTCATAAACATACTTAATAATACACAACCAGAAAATTATGAAAAAATTATTAATGAAAATCTTGATAAAATATTCTATAAAGAAGAATATCAAGTATGGTCACAAAGAATATTAAATACAGCATTACTAAAAAAACTTGCAAATGACGAAAAAACTGCTCAAAATTTATATTCTTTGTATAATGATAAAGAACTCATACGAGAACTGTTCAAGAACATAATCAGAAAAAGTATTTATGAATACTATTTCGCCAAACAAGACAAAGCAAAAGTAAAAGCAATCGAAAAAATGTGGGTAAAATAATGTATAAAGTAATGGCACTTGATATAGGGACAAAAAGAATAGGTATCGCTCTAAGCGATTATCTTTTAATGCTTGCAAACGGTCATTCATACATTCAAAGACAACCAGAAGACAAAGCGATAGCAGAGATTTTAAAAATTGCAAAAGATAACAATGTAAAAAAAATAGTAATAGGCGTCCCCTATAATATGGACGGAACACAAGGTTCTCAAGCGCAAGATTGTAAAGATTTCGCATCAAAAATTACAGGATACGATATCTTCTATGAAGATGAAAGACTCACTTCTGATACTGCTGAAGAAAATTTAAGAGCGAAAAAAATAGACTTTAGAAAAGATAAAGGACTGGTTGATATAGAAAGTGCTTGTATTATACTTGAACAGTATCTATCAAGATGTTAAAATACAAAAACAAGTAAAATAGAATAATTAAGAAAGGAAAATAAAATTATGGCAGATGAAGATCAAATCATTGAAACTATTGACGAAAACGGCAATGTGATTAAATTTGAATTATTCGACATAGTTGAAGTTGATGAACAAGAATATGCATTACTTTTACCAGTAGATGAAGAAGAAGAATCTACAGAAGTTGTATTAATGAGACTATCAAAAGATGGTGAAGAATACTTATTCGAAACAATCGACGATGACGAAGAATTTGAAAAAGTAGCAGCTTATGTAGAAAGCATGGAAGACGAAGACGAGGAATAAGTTTTGTTTGAGAAATTTACGGAAAAGGCAATAAATGTAGTAAGTTCATCACAAGAATCAGCTAAGAAATTAGGATTAAAAAAAGTAAGTCCTGAACTTCTTTTACTGGCTCTTTTTGACGAAGCAAAAGGGATATCTTTAAAGATTTTCAAATCCTATGATATAACAAGAGAAAAATTAGTTGATGAATTAAAACAATATGTAACAGTTTCAACAAATCCGTCAACATCATCTCAACCTCTACCTTTTGATGATGAATACAAAGAAATATTAAAAAAATCACTTGATTTAGCAAACAAATCAGGTAATCCGACAATATTATATGAACATTTATTCCTTTCCGCAATTTCTGATAAAAAATCAAATAACATTAAAATCTTAGAAGATCTTGGATTTGACATATACAAATCAAGAAATTTACTTGAAAAACTTGTCCAAAAAAAAATAAAACGTCTATACCATCCAGAAATTGATGAACATAAAGAAGCTAAAGAAAACAAAGCAGAAGAAACTGATAATATATTTGACAGCGAAGAATCTGCAAAAGTTTTTGAACGTGCAGTATCAAAATTATCCACATCAAATTATGAAATCCTCGGTACTGAACAGATTTTGTCATCTATATTAGAGGATAAAGACTCTGAATTAACAAAAATACTTGCACAATATGGAGTTACAAGCGAAAACTTTGAAGAAAAACTTCAAAAAATTCAAACAAGACAATCCGAATACGAAGGAAGACAAATAATATTTACTCCAAATGCTTTCAAAACAATGAATATGGCATTAGAAACGGCAAAAGAATTAGGCTCCTCAGTGGTATTGCCTGAACATATAATTTTAGGATTACTCAAAACAAAACGCGGAATTGCATATGACATATTAAAAGAATTAAAAATTCCTGAAAACGATTTGGCACACAGCATAATAAAACCGATTGAAAAACAAATGCCTGAAACTCTTACAATATTGCGTCTTGCAAAAGAAGAAGCAAGAAGATTAGGAAGAAATATTGTAGGTACCGAAATGTTTCTTCTTGGAATAATTGGAGAAGCAACAGGAATTGGGGCTCTAGTACTTTCTGAATTAGAAATCAATATTAAAGATGCAAGAACAGTTGTTGAAAACTTAATCGGGTTTGGCAATGAATACTATGATAAAGAAATTATATTTACTGAACGTGCGAAACGAGTCCTAGAAACAGCATGGGAATTAGCAAAAAAAGATCATAAACAAAAAATTGAATCAGCTCACATGTTACTAGCTCTTACAACAGAACCTGATTCTTTAGCAATGAAGGCTCTTGAGATTTTAGGAGTTGATGCTGTTGAAATTAAAGAAGGAATAAAAAAATTTCAAGAGGCTTAATTGATTAAGGAGAATGTTAAAAATTTTATAAAAAAGCATAATCTGACAGGTCCGATTATTGTAGCATTTTCCGGTGGTTATGATTCAATGTGTCTTTTAGATATTCTTACAAAACTTGGCGAAAATGTTATTGCTGCACACCTAAACCATAATTGGCGAGGTGAAGAAAGTCTAAAAGAGGCTGAAAACTGTAAAAAATTTGCAAAATCCAGAGGTATTCAATATTATTCAGAAGTTCTACCCGATAGTATCGAGAAAACTGAAACTGCAGCTCGTGATGCAAGATATGATTTTTTCAGAAGATGTGCAAAAAATTTTAATTCAAACATTGTATTTACAGCTCACAATTTTGATGATAACGCGGAAACTGTCCTTTATAGAATTATAAGAGGTACAGGCACAATAGGACTTCAAGGTATTGCTGAAAAAAGGGATATCTTTTACAGACCGCTTTTAAAAACAACACGAGCTGAAATTGAAAAATATTGCAAAGATAATAATCTTAATCCTAATAATGACAGTTCAAATTCAAATACAAAATACAAAAGAAACTTCTTAAGACATAAAATTATTCCGTTACTTAAAGAAATTAATCCAAATGTCACAGAAGCTCTAAATTCGCTTTCAAAAATTGCATATGAAGATAATCAACTAATTGATACCTACCTGCCTAAAAATCTCCTTCAGGCATCCGAAATTGAACAAAAAAGATTAATATACAAAATACTCAACGAAAATAATATAGATTACGATAAAGAAAAAATTGAAAATATTCAAAAATTTATACAAGAAAATAAAAATTCAAAATCTGGGAAAAAAATCTCTTTAACAGATAATCTATGGCTATTTGTCAGCAATAAAACAACAGAAGTTATAAGTAAAACAGAAAAAAATACTAAAGAAATTAATATATCTAAATGCGGGAAATACGAATTTGAAGATTATATATTTTCAGTTGAAAAATATAATAAAGACATTACAAAATTTCCTAATGACACAGAATTTAAAGCCTATATATCTGTTGATGAAATAAATTTTACCCTAAGACACAGGAAAGAAGGAGATAAAATTCAACCACTAGGCTCATTAGGCTCTCAAAAATTGAAAAAATACTTAAATGAAAAGAAAATTCCCCAGCATGAAAAAGACAAACTAATCTTTTTATGTAAGGATAATGAAATCTTATGGGCCGCAGGTATTGGACTTAGTGAAAAAATTAAAGTTGCCCAAAAGCCAACACATATGCTAAAATTAGAAAAGAGGTAGGTTATGGATATAAATAAATTAAAAATTCTTTTCACAGAAGAACAAATTCAATCCAGAATAAAAGAACTAGCTGATGAAATGAATAAATTTTACGGGAATGAAGAAGTTTACGCAATATGTGTATTAAAAGGTGCTGTGATGTTTGCTGTAGATTTGGTAAAACACCTTAATATGCCTTTAAAAATAGAATTTATTAGATTATCAAGCTACAACGGAGGTACAAGTACCTCTGGTAAAGTTAATGCTGTAGATATATCATTACCAGATCTCAATGGTAAAAATGTTTTAATCATTGAAGATATTGTAGATACAGGACTTACTGCCAAATTCCTGCTTGATTTTCTAAACTGCAACTTCCATACCAAATCTACAAAATTCTGCTCACTTCTAGATAAAAAAATAACCAGAATTGCAGACGTAGATGCAGATTATTATGGTTTTGAAGTTGATGATAAATTTTTAATCGGTTACGGACTTGATTATGATGGTTACTACAGAAATTTAAGATATATTGGATATGTTGAAAAATCAGATTTGGAGTAAAAATTGGCTGAATATGAAAAATCTATTGAATTAATAAATGAATTTTTTAATATAAAACAATCTGAGAATTTTTCTGATGAAATTTTTAAAATTCTAAAAAAAATTATAAATTTTAATTCAGGATACATTTTTTATACAAATCCAACAAAACTTGAATATTCATACAACCCTAAAACCAATGATATTAATAAAATACGAGAAAATTACCTTGCAGAAGACTTAAAAATCAAAAATATGGTTTTCGGCAGAATTATTATTACTGGAAATAATTTTTCTGACAGTGATAAAAAAATTTTTAAAACCTGCGCTTCTATCATTTCTAACATAACAAAAGATAAAGAAATTTCAAAAATTATAAAAATGCAAATTAAAGCCCTGCAAGAAGGATATGAAAAAATTCAAAAAAGCAATAAAAAAATTATAAAATCAGATAAAATTAAAACAGAATTCCTTTCAAATATATCACATGAATTACGCACTCCACTTAATTCTATAATTGGTTTTTCAAATCTGCTTGAAAACGAATACATAGGAAAACTTAATAAAAAACAAAAAGAATACATTAATGATATAAAAATTTCTAGTTTAAATTTATTAGGTATGATAAATGAAATTCTTGATATGTCAAAAATTGATGCAGGTGCTGCAAATTTAACAATACAAGAATTTGAAATAAGTCAAGCAATATATGAAGTAATAAATATAATTAAACCTCTCCTAATTAAAAAAAAGCAAAAATTAGACACCAAGGTACAAAATTTCACAATAAAAGCAGATTTCCAAAAAATAGAACAAATATTATTCAATTTACTTAGCAACGCAATTAAATATACACATGAAAATGGAACAATAAAAATTAATGCACATCAAAAAGATGATAACGCTATTATTGAAATAGAAGATAATGGGATTGGTATAGCTCAAAAAAATCAAAGAAAAGTATTTAAAAAGTTTGAACAAATAGGCAATATACAACCAAATTCAACAGGACTAGGACTTTCAATAACAAAAGAATTAATAAAAATGCACAAAGGCAAAATTTTGCTCAAAAGTGCTATTGGAAAAGGCTCAAAATTCACAATTATCTTGCCAAAAACATAATATGGGCTTGTTTTTTTATTAAAAATATGTTATAATTAAAAAGTAAAGAAAGAATAGAGGAGTTTGGGAATATGGCATCTATAAAAGACGCTTTTGAAGAGTCCTTTCAAGATAATAATGCAATAATAAAATATATTTTATTTGCAATTCCTGTATATTATTGTGTATACCTATACTCAAATGCAACTAAAGGCGATTTAACAGGTTTTTGGTGGATGTTCGGTGTAACCTATCTTTTACTTTTTGGTTTTTTAATAAAATGTACAACCAATGTAAGAAACGGAAAAGACCACGTATTACCATCTTTCAATATTTTTGCCCTATTTTGGTCTGGGATAAAAGGTTCCATAGCACTTGGTCCATCAATTGCTATAAACTGTTTTTTAGCATCACTACTAACAGGATTAGTAGCAAATTATATACCAGAGCCTAATACATTATTAATTTTCCAAATCATAATATGGGGTTTATTTGGTTCAATAATACTCACAGGTTACCTTTGCTACGCAAAAACATTCAAAATCATAGATGCATATAACCTTAAAGTAATATCTGAATCTTGTTGTGACATACTTATAGCGGTTTTATTTATGATTCCACAAATTGTAATTGCAAATGCAATACTTATCGTTCCTGTTACATATGTTATTTGGGTATTTTTTGGAATTCCACATCCTATTGCGACATTTTATTGGTGTATGATACTTATATTTAACCTTGCAATGTGCGGACACTATTTAGCACAAATTGACTATGAAGCAATTGAAACCAAAGAAAATGAAGATAAAATTATATAAAAATATCTTATTTTGTAGGTATTTTTAACCTAACATTTCTCTAAGTTTCTTTAACTTATCTCTAATTTCTGCTGCCCTTTCAAAGTCCAGAATTTTTGCAGCTTTATGCATATCTTTTTCAAGTTTGTCGATAAGTTTAGGCAGATCTTTTTTATCTATACCCATATCAACCATCTCTTCTGCTACAATGTCTTCTAAATCACGATAACTTGCAACTAGTGATAATAAATTGTTTTCAATAGGCTTTTTAATAGTTTGAGGAATAATTCCATACTTTTTATTATATTCAAGTTGTATTTTCCGTCTACGTTCAGTTTCAGATATAGCTTTTTCCATAGATTCAGTCATCCTATCGGCATACATAATAACTTCACCGCATGCATTACGAGCAGCACGACCAATAGTTTGAATTAAGCTTGTTTCAGATCTTAAAAAACCTTCTTTATCAGCATCCATAATCGCTACAAGTGAAACTTCAGGAATATCAAGACCTTCTCGCAAGAGATTAACTCCAATTAGGACATCAAATTCCCCTAATCGTAGGTCCCTCAATATTTCGACACGCTCTAACGATTGGATTTCACTATGCAAATACCTAACCTTTATACCCTCTTGAATAAAGAAATCAGTTAAATCCTCCGCCATACGCTTAGTTAAAGTTGTAATTAAAACTCTTTCATCCTTTTCTGTTCGCTTCTTTATTTCTGCTTTTAAATCATTTATTTGTGATTCAATAGGTCTAACTGATATTTTAGGGTCAACAAGACCTGTAGGTCTGATAATTTGTTCAACTAACTGAGCAGAAGTCTGTCGTTCAAATTCTCCCGGAGTTGCTGAGATATAAATTTTCTGATGAACTTTCTTAAAAAATTCTTCACTTTTTAATGGCCTATTATCCCTAGCGCACGGCAATCTAAAACCATACTCAATTAGGGTATTTTTTCTTGAAGCATCACCATGATACATACCTTTTAACTGTGGAAGAGTAACATGTGATTCATCTATAACAGTTAAAAAGTCACCTCTGAAATAATCTAAAAGAGTCGCAGGAGCAGAGCCTTTAGGGCGTCGTTCAATAATCCTTGAATAATTTTCAATTCCAGAGCAATATCCCATTTCTTTAATCATTTCAATATCATATTTTACTCTTTGCTCTAATCTTTGAGCTTCTACCAGTTTGTTTTCATTCTGCAACTCTATTAAACGATGCTGCAGCTCCTCTTTTATCAATTTAATAGTTTCATCAATATTCTCATCATAAGATAAATAATGCACAGCCGGATAAATCACAACCTTTTGAGGTGTTTCAATTATTTCTCCGGTCACATTATCAATTCTTACAATTTTTTCAATTTCATCACCGAAAAAATAAATTCTTGTAATTATTTTTTCATAAGCAGGCATGATTTCAACAATATCACCTCTTGCTCTAAAAGTAGAACGTTCTAGGACAAGATCATTTCTTGAATATTGAACACTAACCAAATGTTTCAATAAATCATCTCGATTTATTTCATCTCCAACATTTAATTCTACTGAACCTTTAAAATAATTTTCAGGAAGTCCTAAACCATAAATACAACTTACAGAAGCAACAATAATGACATCATTACGTTCATATAAACATCTTGTCGCATTATGTCTTAATCTATCAATTTCCTCATTTATAGAAGCAGATTTCTCTATAAATGTATCAGTTCTCGGAATATAAGCCTCTGGCTGATAATAATCATAATAGCTGATAAAATATTCAACAGCATTATCAGGGAACAGTTCTTTAAATTCATTATATAACTGAGCTGCAAGAGTTTTGTTATGCGCAATAATTAGAGTAGGTCTTTGTATTCTTTCAATAACATTTGCAATTGTAAATGTCTTTCCTGAACCTGTAATACCTAGCAATGTTTGAGCATCATCTCCAGAATTAATACCATCTACCAACTCTTCAATTGCTTTTGGCTGATCTCCTGCAGGCTTATACTTAGAAGATATTTTAAATTTTCGATTCATATTAAAATTATACTAAAATAAAAAAAAGTAGCAAAAAAATTTTTTCACAAGTTTATAGTAAAATGAGAATATTCTAAAAATTAAGGGCCCCTTAAAATTGATTAAGTCAATCTTAAATACTAATACGCAAAAAAGTCAACAAGATAAATATAAGGATCCGTTAAGTAAAAAAGTAGCGGTTATGATGTCCTACTCAAATGAAGTTGGTACTGCAATTTCTGAAATTGCACCTAAACTTGGGACGGCACTATGGGCTCCTACTTTTATGTACTTGGGAGCAGACATATATGACAAATATAAAAATGATAAAACTAGTTATAATCCAAGTGGCAAAAGAGCACTCAAAAGAGCTATTTATCAAGGATTGACATCAATTGTTGCACTTCCTGCTGTAATTATAGCAGGTCAATTTATAACGTCCCCGCTAGGGAAACTGGGGAAATCCGGAATAAGCGGAAATGCTAAAGATGCTGTATATAAACACATAAAAAATGTTATAGATCAAGCACATGGGAGTGCTCTTTCAAATTTTGAAAATTTCAACAGAATTATAACCGAAACATTGGAAAATAAAATAAAAGTACGCAATAATGAGAAAAAAACAATTCATCCTTTCAAGCGCTTTTATAATAAATATTTTACAGACAGATATGACTTACTCAGTTCTGACAAAGATAAAATCATAAAATTTGCACAAAAAAATGCTCTTGATACTTTTAATATAAAAAATGCTCTAAAACACGGAGAAAAAGCGAAAATTCCAAGCAAAGTTTATAACAAATATAACGCGATTCTACCTGTTATAAAAGAAATGTATAAAGATGGTGATTATGCTTATCAAGCTACAAGAAATGCTCTAAAAGAATATCAAAACTCATTAATATTTAAAAATAAATTATTAAAAACAATAGGAGGTCTTGGTACATTATTTTTACTTGCAACCCCAATTAACACATTTGTTGATAAACAGATTATGAAAAAATACATAAGCCCAGGAATTGATCAAATATCACACAGCTTTGTGAATGAATCAAAAATGAAATATATCTTTAACGATATGAAAGATAAAATTACTAATTCGAATGATAAAAACGCGAAGTCATCGAACCTGCTTCAGAAAGTAAAGACTCAGCCCGTATCGATGTCAAAGGTTGAGGGATCTCAGTAACAAAATTTTCACCATCATACTTTGCGATTACTTTTACAGACAATGCTGCAGTTCTTGCAGGAGTGAGCTCTACAATAGATGTTACACGTCTAATCCCATCACTCATCCTATTAATTTGGATTAAGTAATCATAATTGGTAAAAACTTTTGTCTTTGCCAGTTTTTCCGAAATATTATCCGTTGCGACAACAGATGAAATAAGTTTTGAAATTGCATTCTCTGCAGATGAAGCCCTTAAAGTAGAAATATTCCCTTTTACTTCAGAAAATTCAGGGATTACAAAATTTAAATCTGATAAAATATACTCAGGAGACATCTTTAAAATATTTGACAAAAATAAATAATAATCATCTGCATGTTTGTCTAACAAAAACTTCATCAAAGTATTAAAATTAGTAGAAATTGCAGGAGATGTTTCCAATAAAACAGATCTTTTACTATCAAGAGCTGATTTAATCAAAACATCTAACAATACAGATTTCCCTGAATTTATATCTCCAGATATAACAATATTTTTTTTGGCATTAATCATTAAAAGAATAAAATCAAACATTTCTTTTGATAACAAATTATTTTCTATCAACTTGTCTACAGTATACTCATAGCCTTTTCTAATTGTAATATTATAACCTGATTGAGAAATATTAGGCATAATTATTGTTATACACAAATTATTAACTTTACAATTCCAAATATTTTTTGAAGTATCAAACTTTATACCAGACATAGATGAAATATTACTCAATATAAAATTAATTTGTTTACTATTTAATTTCATTTCTGTATTTAATATTTTACCGTTAATTTCAATATGAACACTATTTACACCATTTACATAAATAGCATCAACATTTTCTTGTACAATCAAATAATCTAAAGGACCAAAACCCATAATAGAAGTAAAAAGTTTTTCAATTAAATCTTCTTTTTCATCATCATTAAGTTTTATTGATTCAATTAATAACCTATTCTCTACAAAACTCTTAATCAGTTCTTTTTGCTTATCAGAAGTGTACTCAAACCATACAGGTATAGTATCAATTTTTTCTAACAATAATTTTTTTAACTCTGCCTCAATGTCAATATCTAAGTTTTTTTTCACTAATGAATCTTCAGCAATAAGATTTTCTTGGGAATTTTCATCATCATTATTAGATGAATTTAGTTGTGCCTTAGTAAACACAAATTTTTTAGGTTTATCTTTAATTATATCGTCACTTTGATTATTTTTAAATCTATTACTCAATTTACTATTTTGTAACACTTCTATATCCTTCCAAGCTTTTTATTCAATTTCTGACGATAAACACTATCTGATACCATTAATGCTAAGTTTTTGTAACTTACTGCCACATTTGATTCAGGATTTATATCAGAAACAGGGACTCCTTTATTAATGGCAGACATCATCGTAAAATAATTATTAGGTATTTTCCAATACAAATTCTTTCCAAGGACTTCTTCTACATCCTCGGCGTTAATTTCATCATTTTCCATATATCTATTTATTAACACCTGAACTTTATCTTCTTCAAATCCTAATTTTTCAAATAACTCAAGACATCTTTGACAATTCCTTATAGCAGGTAAATTTACAATTGTGACAAGGAATATTAAATCAGAATTTGACAATGCCGTCATTGCTGTATTATCAAATCCTCCGGATGTGTCAACTACAACATATGAAAAAGTTTCTCTTAATATATCAAATAATTTAGTAATATCACTGGAAGAAACATCATCAACTTGCTTAAAATAAGGAGGATCTGCTAAAACATAAAGAGAGGTATCTTTATACTTTTCTAAAGTTGACAGTAAAAATGCTTCATTAATCTTGTCTAAATTTTGTAACATATATGAAATGTTAAAAGAAGGCTTCAAATCTAAAAAAGTAGTCACATCACCTAATTGAAAATTCAAATCAATAAGAGCAACATTTTCCTTAGTAATTTTAGCAAGTTCAAGAGCTAAATTAGATGCGATAGAAGTTTTTCCAACCCCACCTTTATTAGAATATACCGTAATTACCCTACATTTAGATTTTTTAGGTTTTTCACCAACCATATCATTGTAAGTTTTATCCAAAACCTCCAAAAACTCATCCTTAATTAAAGGTAGTGAAAGAAAATCAGAGGCACCAATTCTCATCGCTCTAATAACTAAATCAACAACAGGCCTGTCAGATAATACAATAACTTTGCAATCCTTAAACTCTGATGTAATTTTAGATACAAAATTCAAAGCTTGTTCCTGATATTCAGAAACATCAACAATTACAAGAGCTTTAGCTAACTCCTTTATTGCATTATAAGCCTTTGAAAAATCAGAAGTTTCTGCTAAAAAAGAGAACTTTTCACAACCTTCAATATAACGTTTTAAAAGTTCTGCAGTATGTATCTGTTCTGTAATTACAATTGTTTGAATAGCTTGTTTCATACAAGAATTGTAACATATTTTCAAAAAAGAAGCAAATTAAAAAGCCCTACACAGATGTGATTTTGTTGCCTGCGTGGTCTCGCAGGTGGGTGAACGCCTCGGATTATCCGTTTCCCGCTGGCGATTTTAAATCGGCGGGTATACTTCACATCCAGACAGAGCTAATTCTCCCTTTTAAAATAAATGTAGGAACAAAATGAGCACCTGTATAGAGCTAATTTTATTATAACATACTTAAATATCTATTACAACATATTAGTTTTTTATTATTTTACAAAATGATTGACACCGATGTAAAAACCAATATACATAGATAAAATAACTAAAATAATCGGACTTATAATTGCGAAATACGGAGAATTTTGAAAAAACATACTAATTGTCAATGCCAATAATCCGATTATTAAAACTGAAACAGTGTATTTAAAAGTACTTTTATTTTTTGGAGCGACTTTTACATTATGACAAAGTTTACTAGAATATTCATCAATATTCGACAAATTACAAACCTTATCAAAAGCTTCTTGAGATATTTTGCCACTGTCTAAAAGTTGCTTACACGCTTTATTAAAAGCTTTCTTTACTTGAACTTCCACCAAAGTCAACATTTGTTCTTGGGACAAATTACTGAATAAAGATTCTTTACCCATTTCAAAAGCTACATAAGCCAACTTTTGTAAAATACTTTCATGATACATTTCTGGAATATCAGAACGTAACAAGTCAATATATTTATGGAAAGTCCATTCTGAAATTAATTGAGTTAAAGTTTTTGCAGTATCAGAATTTTCAATAGTATCGTCACTTGAAAAAGCTTCCCCAGCAATAAACGTAAAGTTATAAATTTTATCCAAAAACTCTTTTTTATGCTTCAAAGCAATATCTTCAGGTATACTTTTTTCAGCTTCTTTAGTTAAATTTTTAGCAAAACCTTTATAATCAAATGTTGCAACCATAAAACCCTCCGAAAAAATTATATCATGCTATTCTTGATTGGGCAATATATAAAACTAATTCATTTTTAGAGTCTGCAATGCTTGTTGTTCTGCTAAATCAGCCCTGCGCATAGCTGCATCTGCAGCTGTTAAGTCTTCCTTATTCTGAATTTGGACTCCAACAGGAGATGGAATATATGTCCTTACGGGCTCTTGAGTTTTATTTTCAGGAGCTTGTGCAGTTTTTGTAGTAGTTGTCGTAGTTGTCGTCTTAGTTCCATTCCTATATTGATTTAACAAATTAGAAGGACTTTGACTTAACCCTTGATTTGAACTAGTAGTTGTTGTTGTAGTTTTTGTTTGAGTATCAGTTTGTTGAGGTTGATTTAGCGGCTGCTGCAATTGAGGTGGTAATTGTAATTGTTGATTAATTGCTTGAGCTTGTTTTTTATCTTCTTTACCTTCATCCAATACAGAATTTTTAGGTTTTCCAAATAATAGGTGAGATCCTTTAACTGCAATTTTACTTAAGAACGGTAAAATTACCATCATACCTAATATAATTCTCATTGGATAACCTGCCATTTGTTTTAGACCAAACTTAGGATGTCTGAATAAATCTTTTATTTTATCGCCTATGCCATTTCTTGTAACAGCTTTCTTATCATAAGGTCTGATTTGCTCTAGACCTACTGTCACAATACGTCCTATACGTTTGAATAATTTTGTAATAGGATTTTTTACACCCGCATTCAATTCTGTTTTTAAAGCATCTTTGCTTGCTTTCCATGCAGATTTATCTGCAAATCCGCCAGCCATTGCTTTATCATTATGAATTTTTAAATGCTGTCTGTATTTTTCAACTTGCTCTTTAGTCATTCCAGCATATTGTAAACCACCAACTCGATGCATTAACTGAATTGCAAGTGGCATTGCGACGAAAAATGCAATCATCTCTGTAAAACGTTCAGCAAAAGTTTTAACTTTTTCACTTGCTCCATCAACTTTAGCAGTTTTATATAATACATCAGCTAAGTACGCAGCCTGCATTAATGCAACGAATTTTCCACCTGCGACTCTGTTTGTTGCACCTTCTAATACCAAGTTGTTATATTTTGCCAAGAATTTTCCTAGTATTGATTTTGGAATTTTCTTATCTAAACCAGTTTTTTGTAAAACATTAGCCAATTCTTTATTTTCAGCTAAATTTACATTTCCTAAAGAACCTGCTATTTTATTTGCTGTTTCTGAAGCATAAACCTCACGACCTATTAACCAAGTTTTAAAACGTCCCAAAGCACTGTGATTTGAGCCCCAAATTCTTGCAAACATCTTAGGGTTAGCATTATGAGAAGCTTCAAGAACTCTAGGCATTTTTTCTTGAATATTTTTTGCCACTGCTTCCATTTCAGCAAAATCTTTATAACCCCATTCAAAAGCTTTTAAATCCTTTAATTTTGCAATTTTAGCTTCAGGAGTTAATACTTTAAAATCAGAGATTTCTTTAGCAATTTGAGATGGAGTCCTCTTTAATCTGGAATTTTGCAAAATTGTCTCTAATTCTGCACGCTGCATTATTTCAGCTCTTGCCTGAGGTGTTGATGCTTTATCTAATACACCTTTCCATTTCGCAATATCTGTTTTAGAAGCACCATAACAATCCAAATCTTCAACATATTGAAGCGGTTTTACAAATTGTTCCCCATGTTGAGGATAATCAAATAATTGCATACCCCACATACTATTTGCCTGACCTTTTACCATATCTAATTCAGGACGAGAAGGAGTATATGCCATTGCTCTTGTAATTTTAAATCTGTCTACAAAATTTTTCTTTAAAAATCCCTTAAAACTTTTAAAACCATTATTTATAGAAGTTGCAAAACTTGATTTGCCAAATGAACTATTTTTAACATAATTAGTTACATCATCACCAAATTGACCGACTTTATGATGGACTGTATTTTCAAAATCTCCTCTTGATTTTTTTGCATATACATCCATACCCTTTGAAATCGCAAACCAAGTAGGGACAGTTAATGCAGCAGTATACATCATACCTTTTGGATCTTCTGTTGTTTCTCCAATTCTGTTTGCAACATAACTATCCTGAACATTTTCTTTTAATAATTCAGGATTTACAGCCTGCATTGGCACTTGCTGCTGAACTGCCTGTTGTGGTGAAATTCCTTTAAATTGGAGTAACTGCTGTCTGTTATTAACATTATTATCAAGCATAATTTTCCCTATTTTCCCTATATAAATATAAAAACAGATTTTTAGCAATTATTGCTATTTAAAATAAAATATTACGAAATGTAACAAGTTCTATCTTTTTTGAAATTTTGATATTTGCATATACTTTATATATACACAAGCGATAAATAAGAGAATGAGAGGCATAAAATGGCAGTTGCAAATTTGAAAAAAATTGATGATAAATTAAAAAACATCTACGAAAATCAAGTTACTGTTAACAATAACCAACCATTTGAAGATAGATCAGATTTATTATTTGCACAGATGAATTTCATCGCAATGGCAAACAAACAAGCTTTACATTTAATTTAACACAATTTAACTCCAATTAATTTTTCCCCTACAAATTTTGTACCTGGTTTCAATTGAAATCAGGTTTTTTTTATCATATTTAAATATTTATACTATAATTTAATTATGAAATTGTGCATTTTTTCAGGGACTTTCAACCCTATTCACAAAGCTCACATAAAAATGGCAGAATATGTATTAGAACATTTTGGTTTTGACAAAATCATTTTCATACCTGCCTACAAACCGCCACATAAAAATTATTCACAGGGAATGTGCCAACATCGTTATAATATGGTAAAAATTGCCATTAAAGATAATCCGCATTTTGAAATCTCAGATATCGAATATAAAAATGAAGGTAAATCATATTCATATCTCACGGCACTAGAACTATATAAACAGTATAAAATAGACGGAAAAATTAATTTTATTATAGGAACAGACGCTTTTGAAAAAATTGAAAGCTGGTATGAAACTGATAAATTCAAAAAGCTTGTTGATTTTATTGTATTTATAAGAGAAAATGAAAAAGTAGATTTAACTCATCTTAAAAATATGGGCTATAACTACACAATTGCCCAAATGCCTTTTATAGATATTTCATCAACAGAATTAAGAAATAGAATTTCTAAAGGATTACCAATAAAAGATATAGTATCAAAAGAAGTAGAGGATTACATAAATAAAAATGGATTATACAGAAATACTTAGTTGGTTAAAAAACAATCTTAATGAAGAAAGATATTTTCATACACTAGGCACAGCCGAATGTGCAAAAGAACTTGCAATTAAATTCAATTTAGATAGTGAAAAAGCTTATCTTGCAGGGCTTTTGCATGATTGTGCAAAATGTTTTTCTAATGAAAAATTGCTAAATATTATACACAAGCATTTAAATGTCGAAGAATGTGAAATGCTTAATTATAAAACTTTACATGCACCTGTGAGTGCTTACATTGCAGAAAAAGAATTTAAAATAAACGATAAAGAAATTTTATCAGCTATCAGATGGCATACACTTGGCAGACTTGATATGACTGATTTTGAAAAAATTGTATTTTTAGCTGATAAAATTGAGCCTAATACTAGAGATAAAGAATATTCCGAAAAAATAGTAAAACTGTTAGATGAGCCGAATGGAATAAACAAAGCTCTTTTGAAATGTTATAAAGAAACAATAAAAAGCCTTGTAAAAAGAGACTTGAAAATATGCCTTTTAACAATTGAAATCTATAATAAACTTCAAGATTTATTACAAAACTAGCATGTTCATGGTAAAATATTTTTCAAGGTGAGGAAGTCTAGATGAAAGTATTGGAAATTAAGAACAATTTAGTAAAAATAGAGTATGATGTAAAAGATAATCTTGCACTCTCTAATTTTGTAATCATTGAGGATACAAACACTCCTTATGTAGCTCAAGTTGTTAATATTAAAGCGGATGCCACTAAAAATTTTGCAATTGTAAAATTATTATTTACATTTAATGAAGATGGAATCCTAAAAAATTATAATGGAACAATTCCATCTACAAAAGCTAGAGTTTCTATACTTCCATCAAATGAGTTACTTGACATTATTCCTATAGAAGACCCAATAATTTTAGGCGAATTGGCTCAACAAAATATTCAATTAAAAGTTGATAAAACTATATTTGATAATAACTTATTAATATGTTCTAATAATTTAGAAAATACATCAACACTGCTTAATAATATTATTAAACAATTTAAAAATAAGGTTGTTATATTTGATACAGATGGTCAATTTGATTGGGAAAACAAACTATACTTTGGAAAAGATTTCAAATTACCGTTAAATTACGATACAATAAATTTCATCTATGACACTGAACTTGAAGATGTTGATGCAACTAGCAAAGCAATTATTCAAGATATATTCATAGAAGTACAAGAATATACAAAAACACTTCCTGAAGGTTATCTTCCGTTTGAAACCTTCCTGAACGTAGTTGATCAACAATATAAAGAAACAAAAATTACCGAACTTGTACTATTAAAGAATAAATTATTAAAATATAGGGATTTACAAGTTTTTGCAGAAACATTAAAAGATGTCTTAAATCTAAGCATTGCAATCGAAAAATCAGACATAGCAGTTATAGATATTTCTGATATGCCATATTTATTACAAAAAGAAATTATGACATACACATATGATATTATGTACTCTATAAAATCAGATATCTATTCTTTTGTAAAAATTGATAATAATAATACAGATAAAAAATTATTAAAAAAATTCTTGGGACGCAGTAATATATACACAACTCTTATTTGTTCCCACGATTATAAGTATCTGCAGGAAATAAAAGAAGCTGCTCAAAATTTAATTCTTTTTGCTCCACTTACTTTGCAGCACGATTTTGCAAGTTACAATACATTTTTGAATAAATTAAACCAAGATGAATTCATTGTCTATGGCGCACATACACAAAATATTCCTTTAATAGTTGAACTTAATGAAATAGATCTTTCTGAAAATGAAATATCTACAGATGAAGAAAATACTAATACCAATGAAGAAATTATAAAAAACGACAGTAATATAATCCCAATGCCTCAAATTCAGGAAGAAGATACTGAAAATAACGAACAGGAATCCAATACAGAGGTAATTGAAAATAATTCAGCAGAAAATATTGACACAAATAACAAAATCAATATTAACCAAATTCCAGAAGTAGAATACCCAGATATTACTATTAATGAAACTCCTGTCGAACAAAACGATACATCAACAGATAATACAGAAATTGTTGCAATAGATGAAAGTATTCATATTGATAACACTCTTCCTCCTGTAGATAACGTTCTGGAGACACAAGAAATCGTTGAAGAACCCAATATTATAGAAGATGTGAATTCTGATAACCTAATAATAGAAACTCCGGAAAAATCATCAAATGATTCTACAAATAATCAAGAAGAAAATTCAATAGAATTTTTCAATCAAGAAAATGATATAGAAAATATTAATGAAGAAGAAATTGAACCTCAAATAGATATCCAAGAGCCGGAAATTGATTATTCTGTAGAAGATACAGATATTGAGGAAAACTTTGGAGAACCGCAAATAATCGAACCTAATGACGAATTAGTTGAACAAGTTGCAAAAGACGTAGATAAAGTTTTCTATGAAAAACTACCGGATGAAAATTATGAATTACCGGATAATGATAATCCAGAAACAGATGAACTCACTGAAGATGATCTGAATTTAATAGATGATTTATCTGTAGATGATAATAATATACAACTTGAGGATTTTCAAGATTCTGAAAACAGTCAACAAACACCTGTTGTTCCAATTTACGAAACAGATGATTTGGAACCTAATATAAATCAAACACTTGAACCCGGAGATAAAGTATCTACCCCAAAATATGGTGAAGGTATTGTTGAAAGAATGATAAAATATGGTAATAAAATGCTTTGCTCAATAGAATTTCCAAATATTGGCAGAAGACTTTTAGATCCTGCTATGAGTGAAATTACCAAACTTGACTAATTATAATTATAAATAATAAAAATTATCTTAAAACTTTAGCCCCTTTAAGATATACAAATTGTGGAACAAATTTTTCATCACAATTTATTACGACCAATACTCTTAGACATTTGGGTAAAGAATTTGGGACATCTAACTCATGGAAACACATCATTGCAGTATTTTTCCATCCTAAATCAACTCTTGCAAATTTAGCAGGAAATGCAGCATTCAAATCACTCGTCAAAGTAAAAATAACATGAGAAATCATTGATTCTTCTATACTATTTGCAAATATCAAAGCATTTAAAAGTTCCAAAGTCGCAAATTTTATTGCATCTTCAGAATTTTCTTCAAGTGTAATTGCTCCTCGAATTCCCTTTGTAATCATTTTTTTAACCCGTTTGCCCAATCTCTGGCAAACATTTCTCCTTTTCCTTCCGGCTTAACTTTTACAAGTAAAATACAATCTTTACCGCAACCAACTAAAATACCGTCTTTTGAAATTTTCACAAATTCTCCGCAAGCGCCTGAAGCTTTGACAACCTTAGTTTCAAGAACTTTAATAATTTTATCATTATGCATAAAATATGCAGACGGAAATTTACAAATACCTCTGACTAAATTATGAATTTCTTGAGCAGATTTAGTCCAATCAATAAGAGTTTCTTCTTTAGTCAATTTATTTGCCATGCAAACTCCCTCTTCTGATTGTTTTTGAGGAGTAATAGATTTATCAACTAACCCAATTAATGTTTTTTCAATAAGTACAGGAGACTTATTACTTATTTGTTCAAATAAATCAACACAAGTCATATCATCAGGAATTTGAATTACTTCTCTTAAGCAAACATCCCCGCAATCAAGCCCTAATTCAGTAATCATAGTGCAAATACCAGTTTCTTTATCACCATTAATTATAGCTCTTTGAATTGGATTTGCACCTCTGTATTTTGGGAGCAATGAAGCATGAAGATTTATTGTTTCATACTTAGGGATATCCAAAACATCTTGAGATAAAATCTGCCCAAATGCAAAGGTTACAAAGAAATCAGGATTTAACTTCTTTAATTCAAGTTGAATATCAGGTTCCTTTCGTATAGATTTAGGCTGAAATACAGGCAAGTTTTTTTCTATAGCAAATTGTTTTATCGGAGACATAGACAATTTATGCCCTCTTCCTGCTGGTTTGTCAGGCTGAGTAACAACAGCCAACACATTAATTTTATCTGAATTATAAAGATATTCCAAAGATTTTAACGCAATAGCAGGCGTTCCGAAAAAAACTACATTAATCATTTTTCTTACTTTCCAATTCCTTATCAATCTCAGGTTCACTAATCAATTTATCAGCTTCTACAGGCGGGAGGTTATGTTTTGCTAAAATATTATCAGTTTCAAAACGATTTACGCAATGGTCAATAAATAAAACACCGTCCAAATGATCATTTTCATGCTGAATTGCACGAGCAAGAAGACAACCATCCTTTGCTTCCATTACAAACGGACGTCCATGTCTGTCGAGTGCTTTTACCATAACATATGAATAACGTTTTACATCAGTATATGCTTCAGGGAAACTTATACAACCTTCCTGCGCAACGATAGCACCTGATTTTTTTATAATCTTAGGATTTATAAATACTATTGGATTTAAAGGCTCATCATTTTTCGAAACATCTACGACAAAAACTCTATAATTTACACCAATTTGAGGTGCAGCCATCCCCACACCATTTTTTGCATACATAGTATCCAACAAATCCTGAACAAGATCTTGAATTTTTTTAGATACCTTATGAACCTCTTTTGAAGGCTCCCTTAAACTTTTTTCACCATATTGCAAAACTCTTTTTACAGACATATTAAACCTCTTTACTAATACTTCCTCTTAATATACTATACTATAAAAAAGTTTATCTGACATCTAAGAATTTATGAACTTGAGGTATTAATCGAACTTTTTCATATCTGTCCAAAAATTTATCAAGAATTGCAGCTGCAAATTCAGAAGATACAGACATCTTATCTTTTATCATTTCAGGTTGTAAAATAAGCTCAATACCGTATTTTTCCGCCAAATTACAACTATTTTGAATTTCATCATCTGTAATTTTTTTATTGAAAACAATTTTGGCAAAAGTTTCAATTCCACAACAGTTTTCAAAAAATTTATCATGGAATTTATAAGAATCTTTTATACCTGTAGCACTCTCTAACTTAATATCAGCAGATACAATATCAATAAATGGTTTTACAATTAAAAATTTATCAGCCAAAGTTGCATTTGTCTCTAAATAAATTTTCTTATTTACTAAAGGCAAAAAATCTTTCAAAAAATCAGCAGCTAAAAGAGGCTCTCCCCCTGTCAAAGAAACAGAATGGACAGATTTATATGAGTTTACAACCTCAGCTAATTCACAAGGATTATATTCCCTGTAATCACTTTCCGAAGAAAACTCCGTGTCACAATAATTACACTTCAAATTACAATTACAAAAACGGACAAATAGCTGTTTGTAACCAACATAAGGACCTTCACCTTGAATTGATTGAAAAATTTCTTTTATTCTTACATTATTCATTTAACAAATTCTCTCGTATATTTTGTGATGACAATTTTTTAAGCTTTTCATAAAGCCTGATTTCATCATCTGACAAAGAACAAGAAATTTCAATATGCACAATAACTATCATATCGCCTACTTTTCCATTTTGGTTAAGCCCCTGACCAGATAGGCGAAATTTTTGACCTGAATGAGTCTTTGGGGGGATCTTTAAATTAACAGAACCTTCAAAGACAGGAATTGAGATGTTCCCACCTAAAACAGCTTCAAATGGAGTAATAGGAACATTATAAATAACATTATTACCGTCAAATGTAATTCTATTATTCGGTTCAATTTTAATTTGCAAATATAAATCACCGTTACGACCTCCATTTTGACCACATTTTCCCTCTTGTGAGATTCTTAATTTGGTACCATTTTTCACATTTTTAGGGATTTTTACGGTAATTTTTTTATGCTCAATTTTTTCACCTGTACCTTTACAAACATGACATAAAGTTCCATTAATAAATTTTCGACCTTTACAATTTGGGCATTCCGAAGAATGCATAACATTAATTATACGTTCAGCACCACTCACAGCTTCTTTAATTGTAATAGAAATATCTTCAAATAAATCTTCACCACGTTTTGGATAAACTTTTTCTTTTTTAGCTCGAGGTCTTGAAAACTCTTCAAAAATATCATTGATTTTTTTAGAGAATTCATCCTTAGACATTTTAGGATCTGTATGTGTTTTTGCTGAGGAATTTTTTTTATACTCACTTTGAGCTTTTTGAGATGATGTATGTTGTTTTTCTTGTTTTGGAGCAGATTTGAAAAATCCGTTTATAGTATCATATTGCATTCTTTTTTTTGCATCTGATAAAACTTCATATGCCTCAGTTATATCTTTAAATTGAGCCGTACCATAAGGATTTACATCAGGATGAAATTTTCTTGCCAAACGTCTGTATGCTGATTTAATTTCAGCATCTGAACTGTCCGGTGTAACTCCAAGAATTGAATAATAGTTTTTCATATCTTCATATATAATGAAGTTTTAAAAATTTTCAACCTGCTCACAAATATCAGTACGGTATTTTTTACCGTCAAAATTAATTAGCTCAATATCTTCATACAAAAATTTACGAGCTCTTGAAAGAGTTTTTGCAGTTTTTGTAACAACTAAAGTTTTACCTTTAACAGTTTCATACTCTAAATATTTATTTTTTATATTTCCGAAATGTGAAATATCAGATTCAACCAAATCTAGCCCTTTGATGACCTTTCCTTCCGAGCGAGAAGATATAACACAAGATACAGATGAACTGTCTGATACATTTATTTTCTCATAATCATCGGCAAAAGAACCTACAGCACAAGCTTCAAAAAGGGTTAACAAATTTTCATCAACAAGATTTAACACTGCTTCTGCATCATGATCTGATAAAAAAGGTTTAAAATCTAACACTACAAACTGATTATCAGTAGTCAAAACACAATCAATGCCCAAAATTCCAAGATATGGTGTTTCCTTTTTTTGCAAGGAGTCTAATACACGAGCTACAACATTTTGCATTATATTCATCTCAACATCTTTGGAGACTTTATAATCAGGAGTATATGAACCAATCCCTGATGTTAAAATACCGGCATCGCCATTTTCCATAAATTTATAATTTGCAACAGTTGCAAGATGAAGTGCACTATACCCATCTGTTACAATATAAAATGTAAACTCATGACCATAGACATAATCCTCTAATACAACTTTTTTTTCATCTCGAACGAATAAATCTTCAACAAAAGTCTTTGAATTAATAAATGTTGTACAAACCAACCTATCAGCAGCAACTGACGCTTCATCAGATCTAATAACTTGAGGCATTGAAGCAGTTTTTAAATAATCAACTGCCATCTGCAACTTATCAAAAATTGCAAAGCGAGGTGTGGGAATGCGTAATTTATATAAAAACTTCTTTCCTATCGAACGACTAATTGAAAAAGTTGAACTTTGAGCAGTAGGAGCAAATATTAATTGAGAATTCGCTTGAAAAAGACCTGATATATCATTTTTTATTGCAATATCAGAAGTTGCAATAGTCAAATCAATTGCATTCTCTAATACAAATTCTAATAGCTCTTGGACTTTATCTTCTCTGATATCAACACATTCAGCTATTTCTTTTATTGCTGAATTTCCAGGAGCTACAAATAAATCACAATCATAATTTTTAAACTTTTTTACTAATGCAAATTCTTTTGCAGAATTACCAACAATTAATACTTTTTTTCTCTTTTCCATATACATATTATAGTACAAAAAAAACTCTATATCATATATATGATATTATAAAAAAA
>CAJMDF010000017.1 GCA_905212085.1 uncultured Clostridium sp. | reverse complement strand
ATCTAAATTAGATATAATTTTAAATATTAATATTGCTAACAACTTATATTTATTTGATTTTATTATGAATATAATAGCAAGTTATATCGTAATGGTAACTTGGAATTTTGCTTTTCCTTATTCATTAATAGATTCGTACAGAGAATTTATTAAACCTGTTTTAAGAAAGGATGAAAACAATGGCACAAATGCTTAGCGGACTAAAAAAATTATATTCTGGGAATAAAGCATTTGAAAGACAGCTTTCATTGTTTTCTATCTGTGGTATTGCAGGCATCTTAAGCGGATACCTAAATTTGGCGACTCAAGGTATAATTGAAATTACAAATATCCAAAAAATTATTTTTACAATTTTACTAATTATATTTGGCTTATTCTTTATTGGGTATGAAACAATATTTATGCATTCAAGAGAAATACCGGAAATTGACTGCAATTCTTTTAAATTGGCATTAAAAAAAGTACCTTTTATTATATTCTTAATAGGAATACCAATATTACTGGTAAGTTTATTTACCAAATATCAATATACTGCTTTTTGTATTGAAATAATAATTGCAATACCACTTACAATGATGCAAGCTGGATTTTCATACAATTATGATAACAAAGAATATAAGCTTTTATTCTACGAATTTAGGGTTAAAGAATATTTTCTTCTGCTTATTAAAAGATTATGGATAGTTATTTTAAGCTATATTACAACATATTTTATAATTTTTGTAATATTTTTTGTAATTGGAATAATAATTGCGATTTATTATAATGGTAATTTAAATACAATAAGTCTTACAATTTCATCTCAACAGACAGCTATCGAAAAATTATCAAATTATATTGCAAGTATCCTATTTACATATATCCTATCAATAGGAATTCTTACTTGGGATTATGAACTTTTAAAAACACATGAGAAAGAGGAATAATGAACGTTATAGATATAATGATTGACGGATTTAAAAGAGTATATTCAGGGAAAAATGTATTATTAAAACATTGTCTAATGTTTTTTATAATTATCATTTTATCAATCTCAACTGTAAATGTACAAATCATAGCTGATACTATCGAAAAAACAAAAGAATTAACAAATATATCTCAATTATTTATATATTTAGGCATAACTATTTTAATAGGAATTTATACTGGCGGGTACAATTTACTATTTTCTCATAACTCTTTTGATAAAGAAAACAAAGATATTTTTCCTGATATAAATTTTATCCCGTTCAAAGTGTTTTTCAAAACCTTGCCAATAATGATTGTATGGTTTATATATGTATTAATTGCAATATTCTTTTCCATTGCATTAATGTCTAACAAATCGCTACTTCTAATTTTAGGAATATTCTTATTTCTATTCATATTATTTGTATGTGCATTTATTAATTTTGTATACATCGCATACCTCAAAAATTTTGATTCTAAAGGATTATATAATATAACATTACCATTCAAATATATGAAATATTCATTTTCAGACTTTGTATTACTTGGACTTCTATTTATCCCAGTATATGGAGTTGCAATGACTCCAAGCTTCATAGTAGGTATATTAGCTGGAATATTAGGGGTAAAAGCAATGACCGCAATATATATAGGAGCAATCCTTGGAGGATATCTGGGATTTATTGTACAAATAGTTTGGTATTATTGTCTTGTACAAATTTATAGAGACAAAATTGAACCTAATTTATAGAGAAAGAGCCTATTAAAGGCTCTTTTTTATTATCAAAAATATTATTACAATTTGTAAATTAATATTATAATCTCCTAAAGTTTTCTATCTTCTAAACCGATATAAACAATGTAATCAGAATAATAATGGAGATTTAATATATGCTTAAAAAGATAGTATCACCTTCGTGTAACGTATGCGACAGTGTGGAATTTATATTAAGAGGAGCGAGAAAACGCCGTAATTTGGCGATTGCATCTGCAAAAATGATTAACTCAGATGCAGGTATTCAAACTGGACTGAAAGCAGTCAAGTAGTGCTTATTGTTTAGAAAAGATTAGAGAGTTTATATTTAAAAAGACCGATTATAATCGGTCTTTTTTTTTATATTCTATATGAATACATCCTTTTACCTATTTTTATTAGAATTTCAATGGATAATCTTTTGGCTTTTCAAATCCATTATTATAGATTAGCCGCATACAAGATTGCGGATGTCCACTTTGCGTTTCTGATCCTTTACAATTTGATATAATAGATGATCTTTCATTTTCTTTAAAGCCCATACGGTACATCAACGAACAAAAAGAAACATTACAATTTCCTGATATAGGATAATAATGTACTGCAAATTGATCTATCCCAGACTTGTTTGGACCTTTAGTTCCATTTACATCAAATGTAAATACAGTATATGTAGCAGTCGCATTGACTGTAATCATACTTAAACTACTACCATCTTTAAAATACAATGGATATTGAGCTGGATGAATATATTTCGTTGTTACCGAATTTTTATCAATATCTCCATACTCAAACAAAATATTATTAAAACACATTGCGGTCTGTGACGAAGAACCTAGTTGATAACAATTATTAAAAGTATCACCAATTGACCCAGTTTCCACATTTATTCGTTCAAGCATTCTCTCAACTTCAGACACCATCTTTTTCAATTGTGTTAAATAAACTTTTTCTCGGTATTTAGAAATAACAGTCGGAATAGTCAAAGCTGCAACAACACCAATTATTCCTAATGTGATTAATACTTCTGCTAACGTAAATCCTTTTGTATTTTTATAGGGATGTAAAATATCACTAATATGGCATTCTTTTAGGACATTTGCAATCCTGTTAAAACCTTGTGTAGAGAGCTTTAAATTGCCCCCCCCCCGACTGCTACGCAGGTAGACACTTCAACACTAGATTGATTGCTCTTACAAGATTTTTGTGTCTGATATGCTTGAAATCTTTTCATATATAGCTCCTTTCTTATATTCCTGAATATTATTATAACAGATTGAGTTAATTTATTCAATTCCAAGGCTTAATTAAAAACTTAATAGCTTTACCTTCAATATGCTGCTGCATAGCCCATTCAACTTTTTCTAAAGGTAAGGTATTCGTAATCAATTTTTCAACCTCTACATCTCCTGATGCTATATAATCCAAAGCCATTCTAAAATATTTTGGAGTGTGGTGAAACACACTCATTAATCTTATGTCACCATAATGCATCTTTGTAGTATCAAAAGTTACAGTAGAACCGGATTTACAACCTCCAAAGAAATGTACTGTACCTCCAGGGCGAACACAAGAAAATATTCTTTCCCAAATTTCAGGTAATCCAACACATTCAATTGCAACATCTAAGCCTCTATGTTCTTCTGTATATTCTCTAAATATTTTTTCTGGATTTGGATATTTCGTCAAATCCACAATTTCATCAGCATGAGCAAATTCATCTGCAGCTTTTAATTTTATAGGATTACGACCTGCTACAATTACTCTCGCTCCTTTTAATTTTGCGAGTCTTGCAAACATCAAACCAATAGGCCCAATTCCTATAATACCTACAGTCTGTCCGGGTTTAATTTCGGTTCTTTCTACCCCATGGACAACATTTGCTAAAGGCTCACAAAAAGCGGCTTTGTCAAAACTTAAATTGTCAGGCAAAATCAACATATTTTTCTCAACAATACGAGCAGGGACAGTGATATATTCAGCATAAGCACCATTTAACAAATCTAAATTTTCACAAAGATTATATTCCTCATGCCTGCAATAAAAGCATTTTCCACAAGGTGCAGAATTTGCAGCTACAACTCTGTCACCAACTTTCACATTTGTAACACCTTTTCCTACTCTATCCACAATTCCCGCAAATTCGTGACCAAAACCTGACGGAACAGATTTTATTAAAACAGGATGACCGCGTCTGTAGGTCTTCACATCTGTACCACAAGTCAAAGCTGAAATAACTTTTACAACAACTTCACCCTCTTCAGGCGGTTTTACCATAACTTCTTCATATTTTATATTTTGTGGTCCGTAATATTGTATTGCTTTCATATTTAATTTGTAACCTTTATAT
Source organism: uncultured Clostridium sp. (assembly GCA_905212085.1). Taxonomy (GTDB): domain Bacteria; phylum Cyanobacteriota; class Vampirovibrionia; order Gastranaerophilales; family Gastranaerophilaceae; genus Stercorousia. The sequence goes on along the minus strand of CAJMDF010000017.1, from coordinate 36,517 downwards.
ATGCCTTCATTATTTTATTAGCCATTGTATCATCAAATGCTTTTTGAATGTCATCTAAATTATATACTGTAGAAATTCCTTTGACTTTCACTTTTCCATCTTTTAGCAAAGCTAAAGAATCTTTTAAATCAACAGGAGCCGGAGAATAACTACCCATAACAGTCAATTCTCTATAATAAATTTCATTATTCTGATAAGCTGATAAATCCGATGGGGTGCTTGAAAATACAAGGATTTTACCACCGTTACGAACATATTTTAAAGCAGTATTAATAGCTTTGTCTGCCCCTGATGTCATAAATATTCCATCAGCCTTGTATTCATCATCTAGATCTCTTACATCGCAAGCATCAATTCCAAAAGATTTTAATAGTTCAATTCTCTCTTTTAAAAGATCACAGCCAAGTACATCGTAACCATATGCTTTTAAAGCTTGAGCTGTTAAAATACCAATTGAACCTAATCCGACAACTAAAGCTTTATCACCTTTTAATAAATTTGCACGTTTAACAGCACGAACAATACAACCTAAAGGTTCATAAAAAGATGCTTCTATATCTGATAAATTTTCAGGTTTCAAATGGGCAACATTTTTCAAATGTTCCTCACTCAAATAAACATATTCAGAAAAACCTCCGGGACGAATATTAGTCGACTTGAAATGCTCACACATTGAGACATTACCGTGTTTGCAATATATACATTCACCACAAGGAATATGATGAGATGTCACAATTTCATCCCCAATTTTAAAATCAGTATCAGAATCTATATCTACAATTTCTGCAACAATTTCATGACCTAATACAGTTCCGTCTTTTGATATTTTATGAACAAATTTAACTATATCAGACCCGCAAAGTCCACAACCTAAAACTTTTACAATTGCACCCTTTCGAGAATTTAATTTAATATCTTCAATATTTTTTACAATAATTTTTTCATTATCAATTACAGCTATTTTCATACTCCGCCTCGCACAAAAAATTTTATCACAAACTTGAAAATAAGAACAATAAATTATATAATAAATGTATGGCAGTAATAAGAAGATTAAATTGTTTTGATGCACCCAAAATCAAAAAAATGATTTCTTATTTAGGAAGCGATGATGGAAACAAGTACACCAAAGCTTTAAATATTGAAGCTTTTATTATGCTCCATGCTATTCTGCCTCTAAAATACAAATTTCTGCCTGAATCATATATTTTCCTTGATAATAAAGAAATTATGGGGCTGATTACAATAGTTCCAACTAGCGGTAACCCCTATAAAATTAATATTACAAGGTTAATTTTTAAACAAAACTTATATGAAGTTGGCAAGCAATTAGTTGAATTTGTAATATCAAGATATGGCGCAAAAGGAGCTAAATCATTTTTAGTTTCCGTAGACCAATCCCACGATGAATTAATAAATTTATTTTTACAAGGTTGCGGTTTTAGACAATGCAGCTACGAAAATTTATGGAAACTTGAAAATTTCACTCCACAAACAGATAAATGTGCTAATTTCAGATATTGCCAAAATTCTGACGCCAAAGCAATTGCGAAATTATACAATAACGAATTAAAAAACTTGTACAAACCGTCACTGGAACGCTCTAAAGAAGAATATAAAGAGCCATTTTTTGAAGGGCTGACCAATTTCTACAAAAATAGATATGTACTTGAAGAACCATCAAATCATAGAATTATTGCATATCTTTCAATAACCACAAATGACAATTACAATTTTATTATTGATATGTCACTAAATGACGGTTATGATGTTCCATATGACAAAATTATAAATTTTGCTCTAGGAGAAATTTCAAGGCGTAAAACAAAATTTTTTGCATTCTTAAAACATCGTCAATACACAAAAAATGCAGATATTTTAGAAAAATACCTGCACGAGAGAAATTTAAACTGCATTCAAACTCAATGTGTTTTGATAAAAGATTTTTATAAACCAATAAAACAAACAGAAAATGCAATTCAAGTCTTTTTATTTGGCGAAAATGAACTTGCTTCAAATTAGAAAATAGCAATATCTAGAATTTTAAAGGATAATCACTAGGTTTTTCAAAGCCATTGTTATAAATAAGTTGCATACATGATTGCGGATGTCCCTCTTGAGTATCCGAGCCTTTACAGTTTGATATAACAGAGGCTCTGCTACTTGATTCAAAAACTAAAGCCTTAAACAATGATTTAAAGCCGGTATCATTACCTACGTAAGGATAATAATGTGACTGAAAGAGATCTATACCAGGTTTATTAGGGCCTTTATCACCATTTACATCAAATCCGAACATAACATAACCATTAGTTATTAAGTGTAATGCTATCACAGAGCCATCCGGCAAATATAAACGATGGCAGAAAAAAGCATTTCCAACTATGGCTTTATCACTGTTATAAATATACTCTTTATATTTGACACTACCTGAATTTAATGGAGCATATTTAATTATCATATTTGCAAAACACTTATACGCTTCTGAGTTTGTTCCACCCATCAAATTATGACACTCTTTAAATGTATCAGGAATAGAACCCGTTTCTGCATTAATATTAACTAACATAGTTTCGACTATTGCAGACATCTTTTTTAATTGAGTTAAATAAACTTTTTCTCGGTATTTAGAAAGTAAAACAGGCATTGTCATTGCGACAACAACACCAATTATTCCTAATGTGATTAATACTTCTGCTAACGTAAATCCTTTTGTATTTTTATAGGGATGTAAAATATCACTAATATGGCATTCTTTTAGGACATTTGCAATCCTGTTAAAACCTTGTGTAGAGAGCTTTAAATTGCCCCCCCCCCGACTGCTACGCAGGTAGACACTTCAACACTAGATTGATTGCTCTTACAAGATTTTTGTGTCTGATATGCTTGAAATCTTTTCATATATAGCTCCTTTCTTAAAAACAATTTATAATAATATTGTTATTATAAATTGCTATTTAAAAATTTTCAATATTTAATAATTCATTTCCCAACCATCGTGTATTATTTTATAAACACATAAGCTACCATACACTAATGCTTCACTAAGCCTTTCATTACATATTGTTTCATTCAAAAAATCAATAGGAGCACCAACTGCATCACCACTATCGATCAAAGAACCTTTTTCATCTATAAATATCATAAACTGATCTCTACCAGGTTTATTCGGAGCATGAAGACAATTTACATCTAATACTATAGTACTGAATAAGTTAGAATAATTATTTGATACATTTAAACAGGCACCAGAAGAATTAGAATACATTTCAGCATCCTCACCACCATATTTAAAATTAACTTTTTCTAAATTTAAGTATTTAACAAATTTATCATTATCTAAATGAAGCCCAAATTCATCAAGATAATCTGTATATTTTAAGCTATCAACTTCTTGATCTGCTAAAATTTTACGAATATTATTCTGAATATAGTTTATTTCTTTTTTTAATTGAGTAACAAGAACTTTTTTTTGATAATTTGCGATAAGAGTCGGCATTGTCATTGCAGCAACAACCCCGATTATACCTAATGTGATTAATACCTCTGCTAATGTAAAACCTTTTTTCAAGATTAAATCCTCAATTTACTTGTGATAAAACATATTTTTACTATAACAGTTTTTTTATAACTATTAAACGGTTATTTTTATTTTAACAAATTTTTAAAAACTTTACAAGATAAATTTTTCTTTGTGATAGAATAATTAAAAGAAAAGAGGCGGGATATGAATAAATTGAAAATTTATCTTGATAAAGATATTAAAACAGATTTAATTAAAACAAAAAAAATTGCAATTATTGGTTTTGGCTCTCAAGGTTACGGTCAATCAATGAATTTAAAAGATAGCGAATGTGATGTTGTCTTAGGGCTTCGTCTTGGAGGAAAATCTGATATTAAAGCTCGTGATTACGGTTTTAAAACTATGACAATAGAAGATGCCGTAAAATACGCTGATATTGTACAAATTCTTATTCCTGACGAAATTCAAGCAAAAGTTTATGAAGAACAAATTAAACCGTATATGAGAAAAGGACAATACTTAATGTTCTCACACGGATTTAATATTCATTATAAAAAAATTGTCGCACCGGAAGGTGTAAATGTAATTATGGTAGCACCAAAAGGTCCTGGTCATACAGTAAGAAGCGAATACCAAATAGGCAGAGGAGTTCCTTCTTTAATTGCTGTATATCAAGATCCAACAGGTGATTCAAAAGACATAGCTCTATCTTATGCTTCTGCAATAGGTGCAGGAAGAGCAGGTATTATTGAAACAACTTTTAAAGAAGAAACAGAAACAGATTTATTCGGAGAACAAGCTGTTATTTGCGGTGGCGTATCAGCTTTAATTAAAACAGGTTTCGAAGTACTTGTAGATGCAGGCTATTCCCCATATATGGCCTACTTTGAAGTTTTACACGAAATGAAACTTCTTGTAGACTTAATAAATCAAGGCGGACTAGCTGATATGAGATACTCAATATCAAATACTGCTGAATACGGCGATATGACTAGAGGTCCAAAAGTTATTGGCGAAGAATCTAGAAAAGCTATGAAAGATTTGTTGAAAGATATTCAAAGTGGAGCTTTTGCTGATGAATTCTTAAATGAAATGCAAACAGGCTGCAAAAAATTCAATGAATTAAGAAAAGAAAACGCTGACCATTTAATTGAAAAAGTCGGCCAAGAAATCAGATCTTCATTTATTTGGGGAAATGACAACAAAATTATTGACAGAAATAAAAATTAAAATATAGAAGAAAAAATAAGGAAATAAAATGTTCAGTACAGATGTAGATTATGAGGTTGTAATATTTTCAGTAGGTGACACAAAAGCAGGAACCAAAATGGGAAAACTCCAATTAAAAAATTTGGAAGATAATTCTCTTTTAAATTGCATTTTGTGGGAAGAAGCTCTGAATCGTTTTGACAGCAAAATTTTCAGAACAGGAAATATTGTAAGAATTGTATCTGCATCTTTTAATGAAAAATTCAATAATTGCCTAATATCTGCTCTTTCCTTAGTAAAAGAAGCCAAAATGGGGCTAAATGAACAAGAAAGAGAAAAAGTATATTCTGAAATAATTTCTTATATTGATAAAATTCAAAATGAAAAATTAAATAGTTTTGTAGCGGCATATTTCACTCAGCACAAAAATTTAATAAAAATTATGCCAGCGGCTAAACTAATGCACCATAACTACATTGGCGGACTTATGGTACATATTTTGGAATGTCTTAAATTCGCCGAAACTAATATGAATATATCAGATTACAAATTTAATCGTGATAATATTATTGCAGCTTGCATTTTGCACGATATAGGGAAAATCTTTGAATATACAATTGATTTAGAAACAGGACTTATTGATTATGATGAAAACTTTAGAAAAGAATGGCTTACACATTCACAATACGGGTTTTCAATCTGTATGAATAACGGTTTTAAAGAAATTGCAAGAATGATTGCAGCACACCATGGAAGAAGTGATTGGGGAGCAATCATAGATTTAGATCAAAAAGATTTGGAACCTGAATTATATTTTATTCACATTGTAGATAATCTATCTGCAAAATTTGGAAAAATTAATGTTCACCTCTTGGAAGAAAAAGGAGTATAACATTGTCTAAATTAACGGAAAAACATCATTATAAAGGAACACTTATTTGTGTAGAAGGGATTGACGGATCAGGTAAATCTACTCAATTAGCACTTTTGAGAGATTGGTTAAAATCTATTGGTCAAGATGTAATTTTCACGGAATGGAATTCTTCTGAATTGATTAGTCAGACTACAAAACTAGCTAAGAAAAAAAATATGTTATCGCCTAGAACATTCTCACTTTTACACGCAGTAGATTTTGCAGACAGGTTAAAACAAGTTATTGATCCAGCATTAAAAGCAGGATTTATTGTTCTTGCTGACAGATATGCATATACAGCATTTGCAAGAGATGTCGCAAGAGGTGTTGATCCCAATTGGGTAAGAAATGTATACAGTTTTGCAATAAAACCTGATTTGGCAATATATTTTGATATCGATCCAAAACATTCTATGGAAAGAATCTGTGCAAACCGAGCTCCAAAGTTTTATGAAGCAGGTATGGATTTAAAACTAAGTAACGACCCTTATGAAAGTTACATGATATTCCAAGGCAGAGTTATCAAAGAATATCAAAAAATGGTCGATGAATTCGGGCTAATAAGGCTTGATGCAATGGATTCAATTCATTCTAAGCAAGTCACAATAAGAAAAATGTTAAAAGAAGTTCTGACAAGCAAAGGAGTAAACTTATAATGGCACAATTTAAAACAAAACACGGATATGAAGGTTTGCTTATTGTAATTGAAGGAACCGACGGATCAGGCAAATCAACTCAACTAGAATTATTAAAAAAATCAATCCAAGCTCAATCATATGGAGTTATGGTATCTGAATGGAAAACGTCTAGACTCATTGCTAATGTAATTGACGATGCAAAAGAAAGAAACCTGCTTAATGCAACGACTTACAGCCTTTTATATGCAGCTGACTTTGCTGACAGATTAGAAAACCAAATTATACCTGCACTAAAATCAGGATTTATAGTTCTTTTAGATAGATATTACTACACTGCATTAGCCAGAGATGTTGTAAGAGGTCAGGACATTGAATGGGTTAAAAATCTGTATGACTACGCTCCAGAACCTGATTTGATATTCTATCTAGATATGCCTGTTGATGTCCTATTAAAAAGAATTATAGGTACTACAGGACTTAACTATTATGAAAGCGGCAGAGATGTTGGATTTTCAACAGATTTCTACAAAAGTTTTGAAATCTATCAAAATAAATGCTTAGAACAATATGAAAAAATGAAATCGGAATATAATTTTAAAAGTATAGATGGAACAAAGCCGGTTGAAAAAATACATTCAATAATGAATAAAGAAGTTCAAAAAATACTGGATTCAGGAGTTTTGTATTAAAAAATTTATCAATAGATCAAAAAATAATATCAGAAAAAGCTTAAAAAAATCTGATATTATTTTTTTGTAAATACATCAAACATCAAAAATATACACACAATTGTTACGTAAATAAATAAAAATTTACGTTATGCAACATTTTGTTCCACGAAGCATGGTTTATGCTAAATTAGAAAATGTAAAGAGAAACATATATAGTTTATAGGAGATTATTAATGTCTGAATATTTGAGCAAAGAAGAGATCAAACAATGGAGAAGCTCATTAGAAAAGATTACATTAGAAGAATACGCTGCCAGATTAGGGAAAAAAATAGAAGAGGCTAAGCCTACAAATGATTTAATAGACATAGTATTAAAAGGGAAACCGGTTATTTCAAATGAAGGAGAATGGAAACAAACTCATGCTGAACGTTTAAGTTCTATTGCTGAAAGAAGTTATGATATTGAAAGAGACATCGCTCCTAGTCCATTTTCTATTCACAAAATTCATACTCAAGATGAAACAGTTGAAGAAAAATCCGTAAAAACAAAAACAGAAAAGAAAACAGCAGCTAAAAAAACTACTGCAAAATCTTCTAAAAAAGCAGAAGCTGTAAAAACTGAAACATTAAGAGATGAAGTAAGAATTGTATTTAAAAAAGCTCTTACAGACAGAGAACAAAAAGTTTTCGATCACTTTGTAGAAAACAGAGGTAAAATAGTTTATGCAAAAGATTTAGCAGCATTACTTGATTTACCAAGAGATTATGTATATAAATACATAAAAAACTTAAGAGCTAAAATTGATGGTGAAAACCTTCAAAATGCCGATAAAGGCGGCTTTATATTAAACTAAGTAAACATTCAGTCATAATCATTCACACTTATAAGAAAAATCCTCTGAAAATCAGAGGATTTTTTTTTAATTTTATTTTCGTAAAAGGACATTCATTCCTGCTATAAAATAATTTTTTATTTCTGCAAATGATCTTATCCTTGACAACATCTTTAAAATATACAATGGTCGTAAATAGAATCTTTTAATTGCCGATTTATGCAATTCAAAAACTCTTTCTCTTGATAGATTATGAGTATTTACAGCAGGGTAATAATAAGCATTCTCAAAAGATGTATCTTTATCAAATAAATTATGTTCCAAAGCATAATCATAAAATCTTGATCCAGGCAAAGGAGTTGCTGTATAAAAACTTATAAAATCACTGTTTAATTCAATTGCAAATTTAATCGTTTCTTCCACAGTTTCTTCTGTCTCCCAAGGCAGACCTATTACAAAATAATTATAAATTCGAATTTTAGCTTTTTTGAAAACTTTAACTGTACGTCGAACATCATTTAAGGTAATCTTTTTACCCATCTTTTCTAACATATACTGAGATCCGCTCTCTACACCAATACTTACCAAACGGCAACCTGACTTATACATCATTTCTGCCATTTCTAAGTCCGCAGTATCAGCTCTTGTATTTGCAGACCAAGTAATTTTCAAACCGCTGTCAATTATTGCTTGACACAACTTCATTGTCCAATCTTTATCAATATTAAAAATATCAGACCAAAATAAGAAATTTTTTATATTGTACTTTTCTACACACTCTTTAATTTCTGCGACAATATTTTCTGGGCTGCGACGTCTTACCTTAGAACCTGAAACAGGAGTTGCAAGGCAAAAAAAGCAATGGAAAGGACAACCGCGAGATACTTTAATAGTCGCTTGGACTTTGTTATTATCAGGACGTCTGTAAATATTATTATCAACAAGATGTCTTGCCGGAAATGGTAAAGAATCCAAATCTTCAATAAATGGTCTGTTACCGGTAAATTTTACTTCATCATTTTCTTTGTAATACAATCCTAAAATTTCAGATTTCTGATTTTCTTCCAAAATTTCTTTTAATGTATCTTCAGCTTCACCTAAAATACCAAAATCTAATTCATTATGCTCTTTTATAATTCTTTCAGCAAGAGTTAAAAAAGCAGCTCCTTTTGCAATTGTGATTATATTAGGGCAAATTTCTTTTGCTTTTTTCACAGCATCTAAATCATGTTCTAAAGTAGGAGTTGCAATATTTACAACCAAATAATCAGGTTTGAATTCCTTTAAATCAGTCTCATAATCCCCATTTTGGCTATAATCATTAATCTTAGCCTCCAATCCCGCTTTTTCAGCCACCGCTGCCAAATACATTAAATCAGTAGGCGGTAATGGTGGGATTACAATAAGATCCTTTGTCGGTTGCTGACAGCGATCCTCTCTATTCAAAACGGGTGATGGCGGATAAATTAACAGAATTCTTTTTTTCATTAAATCTTTTCCTTAACTGTATTTGTAATTATTGTAGCAATTGCTAAACATATTGCACCAACTAAAAATGCATATTCCCAATGATAATTTATAAAATCAGATCCCATTGCAAATGAACATTTAGAAATGAACCAAGCAACAAGCGTACATACAAAAACTTGAGGACCTGCGATAAATATATTGAAAATACCCATTACAGAACCTTCTGTACCTTTTTTAATAAATTGAGAAAGCATTGCAAAAGGTAATGCACAAATACTTGCCCAACCAATACCTGCAACACCCATTAAAGCTGCAACGGCTTTCGGCTGTTTTGTAAAAAACATTCCTAAATATGCCAAAATCATTGTAATTAAAGATATAATATGAACTTTTTTATTTGAATACTTAGCTGATAAAACACCAATTGGAATTGCAACTAAAAAACAAATTAAATTAAATATTGCAAAACAAACCGATGAAAAATTTGTACCGTTTAATGTAGCCTGAGCATATAATTCTTTTGTAGATTCAGAAACCGTAGTTAAATCAGGAACACAATAAATTGTGTGAACGGCATATTGTGTAAAGAATATCATCATACACATAGTACCAATCCAAGTAAAAAATTGCATTGTACAAATTTTTGATACTTCAGGAGACAGTGCAAAGAAATTTTTCAAAGAATCCCAAAAAGAATCCTCTTTAATTTCAGCAGTCGCAACATCTTTTATAACTTCTTTTTTTACATTATGCTCTTTGATAGTTATGCAAGTCCAAATCATCCCTAAAGTAAAAGCAAGAGCAGCCATAATAAATTGAGCATTTATTGACATTTGGTATCCGAAAGCCCACTTTAAAAACGGCGCCGTACCTGCAGCAACAACTGAACCTAGTCCGATTGCAAGACTGATATATGAATTTGCTATTGAATATTGTTCCTCAGGCACAACATCCGGAACTAAGGCTCTATAAGGGCCTTGAGCAACATTTACACAAGCATCAATAATCCATATCATAATCGCTGCAATTAAAAGCGCTGTCAATGGAGGCAAATTGATACCTGTAATATTGTGCAAGAAATCTGCTACTGTCGAAGAATTTGGAAAAATCCACAAAGCTAACGATGCTAACAGAGCACCACCTAATAAATAAGGTCTTCTTCTACCGAGAGGAGAAATAGTTTTATCACTTAAAGCACCTACTAAAGGCTGAACAACCATTCCTGTAAAAGGACCGGCAAGCCATATTAATCCGTAGATAAAAGGCGATGCACCAAGACCTTCAGTTACAGGCCCTGATAAAATTATTCTCATTTGCCAAGCAAATTGCAAACCGAAAAAGCCCAATGCAAAGTTTAAAAATTGAGCAGTAGTAAATTTTTTTAAAACGTTATTCTCTTCCATGTAGATATATCTCCCCAAATACTTATCTGTATATACTAAAATACACGCAACATAAGTCATAGTCAAGTAAGATTACTTGACAAACAATAAAAAATAATAAATAATATAGAAAAATATGGAGGTTGAAAAATGTTTAGACAAGAAGCTTTGAGAGTGCCCCCCCCCCGCGAAACATAGATTATTCAAAGGGATTCACTCTTGCTGAAGTTTTAATAACTTTAGGAATTATTGGCATTGTTGCCGCTATGACAATGCCGACATTAATCACAAATTATCAAAAAAAAGAAACCGCAACCAGATTAAAATATGCCTATTCTGTTATTGCAGAAGCTGTAAAAATGTCTGAAATTGATAATGGACCAATGGAAGATTGGCTAGATGAATCAACAGCAACTGAAGCAACTACACAAACAGAAGCAACTAAAAAATTTGTAAATACATATCTAACACCATATGTAAAAACAGTAAAAACAATAAAAATGCCAACATCAGGTATGCCATATGAATATTATTATAAAGAAAATGGGCAACTTGTATCTGCTGGAGGACACACACATTACAGCATTGCACTTGCAAATGGAATATATCTCCATTTTAACGCAAATTATTCGCAAAAAGATTCAATGGGTTTACGTATAGACACGAATGGACAAAAAGGTCCTAATATAGTAGGCAGAGACACTTTTTTCGCAAACTTTAATTCTAAAGGTTTTTACATGAAAGGTCGTGGGTATAACAGAGATACTTTACTTAGATATTGCAAAGGAGACAAAAGTGGAGCTCAACTCTGCGGAGCTCTAATTGAGTTTGACGGTTGGGAAATAAAAAAAGATTACCCTTGGTAAAAAAAGCTCTCAAATATTTGAGAGCTTTTTTTAATTTATTTTTTATTTATAACTGCATCTATCAAACCTTTAAACAGTGGATGCGGATGTTCCGGTCTTGACTTAAATTCAGGGTGGAACTGACAAGCTACAAACCAATCAAGATTTGGCAATTCTACAACTTCTGCTAACATTCCATCAGGAGACATTCCTGAAAATACCAACCCTGCATCTGCAATTTGTTGTAAATATTCATTATTTACTTCATATCTGTGTCTGTGACGTTCTGAAATTTTTTCTTTTCCGTATGCTTTTTGAGCTTTTGAGCCTTTTTTCAAAATACAATCATAAGCTCCTAATCTCATTGTACCTCCATAGCCATGAACATTTTTTTGTTCCAACATCAAGTCAATAACCGGATTTTGAGCATTTTCATCAAATTCTTTTGAATTTGCATCTTTAATACCTACAACATTTCTTGCGTACTCAATTACTGCACATTGCATACCAAGACAAAGGCCTAAGAACGGTACATTATGTTCCCTTGCGTAACGGATTACGTTTAGCTTTCCTTCAATACCTCTTACTCCAAAGCCCCCAGGCACAACTACTGCTTGAACATCTTTCATCAATTCTTTGCAGTCTGCATAATCAATACAGTCTTCGGAATTTATCCATTTTATTTCAACTTTTACATCATCTGCATAACCGGCATGTTTTAAAGATTCCACAACAGAAATATAAGCATCAGATAATTTTGTATATTTCCCAGCAATTGCAACTTTAACAGTTCCATGCGGATTTTTAATATTTTCTACAAGTTTTTCCCAATTAGATAAATCTGCAGGTCTATCATCTATTCGCAACATTCCAAGTATTACCCCTGCCATATTTTGAGCTTCCAATGCAAGCGGAACTTCGTAGATACTTTTCATATCACGACATTCAATTACAGCTTCTTTGGGAACGGAACAGAAAAGAGCTAATTTTTCTTTTTCAGTTTTTGGTATAGGTTTTGTTGTACGACATACCAAAATTTCAGGCTGAATACCATAACTTCTCAATACCTGCACACTGTGCTGAGATGGTTTTGTTTTTAATTCTCCTGATGTAGGCAAATACGGAAGTAATGTAGTATGCACTGATACTGCGTTTCCGATACCCACTTCTGTTTTAAACTGTCTGATAGCTTCAATAAAAGGTAAACTTTCAATATCACCGATTGTTCCGCCAATTTCAATTAATTGAAAATCAGGTTTAAATTGTTTAGTAGCCCCCAAAATTCTTGACTTAATTTCATTTGTAATATGAGGAATTACCTGCACTGTTGCTCCCAAATAATCCCCTCTTCGTTCTTTTTCAATAACTGTTTGGTATACACTGCCTGATGTTACGTTATTGAATTTTCCTAGGGATGTATCAGTAAATCTTTCATAATGTCCTAAATCTAAATCAGTTTCAGCTCCGTCATCTGTTACAAACACTTCACCATGTTGAAACGGACTCATAGTTCCTGGATCTACATTAATATAAGGGTCAAATTTTTGATTAATTACAGAAAAACCTCTTGCTCTTAATAATCGGCCTAAAGAAGCTGCAATAATCCCTTTTCCTAATGAACTTACAACTCCGCCTGTTATAAAAATATACTTAGTCATTTTCACCTCAAAATTTAAAAATAATACTTGTGAGAAACTAAAAATTAAATTTCTCTTTTACCACTTAACCCCAATGTAAAAATATTAATTATAAAATCTACATAGAATAAATCTATGTAGATTTTAATTGAAATTAATTAATTTTCGGAACTTTAAAAAATCCGTTTTCTTCTTCAGGAGCGTTAGCCATCAAATCTTCTTTACTAATTTCCTGAACTACTTTATCTTCTCTCATTACATTACAAAAATCTATCACCTGAGTCATAGGTTTAACGTTCGATGTATCAACTTCATTCATTTGGTCTACATATTTTAATACATCACCTAACTGTTTTGTATATAATTCTTTTTCTTCTTCTGTTAATTCCAATCTTGCAAGTTTTGCAACGTGTTCTACATCTTTTATCGTAATCATAATTCTACTCCATTATTTTAATATCGTAACACAAAAATTTTTCATGCAAAAAATTATTACATAAATTTAATGATTTCTAAAATAAAAAAGTTATGTTATAATACTGGTAATAGTGGAGATAATTTTGTTGGAGAGTAAAGAAAAAAAGACAGAAGATTTAGATGAGCAAATTCTCGCTTACAAAGATTGTAAAGATGAGAAGAAGAAACGCATGCTCCATATAAATATCGTTGAGAGCGGAATGCATCTTGTAAAAAAGATTGCCGGTAATATTTCCGCTCAATCTGGGATTTCCAATGAAGACTTAGTCCAAGTAGGCTCTATCGGACTTATTAAAGCTATTGAATTTTTTAAACCTGATAAAAATACCAAATTCAAAACTTATGCATCTTATTTTATTAGAGGAGAAATTAAGCATTATCTTAGAGATAAAGCTTCAATAATAAAAGCTCCAAGAGAATTACAAGAATTAGTATTTAAAATAAGTACAGCCGTAAAGCAATTAAAAGAAGATGGTTTCGAAGACCCTACAGAAGACCAAATTGCAGAAAAAGTCGGAGTTCCACTAAAAAAAATTCATGAAGTTATGGAATTAGAACTTTGTAAAAGTACATTGTCATTAGATCAAGCAATTTCATCGGTCGATGATGACGATTTAACTTTGATAGATAAAATTCCGTCAGGCGACTATCAGGAATTTATGAATTCTTATGAAAACAAGCTAATGTTAGCTGCTGCTATAAAAAAATTACCAAAAGACTTACAACAAATTGTTGAAATGAGTTATTATGAAGATTTAAATCAAAGAGAAATTTCCGAAAAAATTAATATTTCTCAAATGCAAGTATCCAGAAGACTTAAAAAAGCTTTAAGTAAAATGTATGAAATTATAAAATCAAAAGACGATAATTAAATCAAGGAGACATAAAAAATGGGAGCATTAATTGCAATTTTACTACTGGTATTTATTATAGGCTTATGTATTGGTAGTTTTTTAAATGTAGTAATTTTAAGGACATTAAGTGAAGAATCTATTGTTTTTCCGGCATCTAAATGTCCAAAATGCCAAACCCCTCTAAAATGGTGGCATAATATACCGGTTCTTTCATACATATTCCTAAGAGGTAAATGTGCATTCTGCAAAGAACATATCAGCATCCAATACCCTATCATTGAATTATTAACTGGTATTATATATACCTTATTATTTATGAAATTTGGGATAAGCATCAGCACATTATTTGCTTGGATCATTTCTGCAATACTAATTGTTATAGCTGGAACTGATATAAAAGAAAAAGTTGTATATGACGTACATACATATATACTTATTGGTATCAGCTTATTATATGCAATTATAGTGACAGGGCTTTCAGTATATCAAATGCATGTTGCAGGTTCACCCCTTGAATTTTCAAAATATTTAATATTAAACAACCCGATATCCAGCTCACTTTTAGGAATGATTGCAGGAGCATTAATTCTTGAAATTTGTGCAAGATCAGGCTATTTATTCGCAGGCACAAGAGCATTCGGGGAAGGTGATACATTTATTGCAGCGGGTCTAGGTGCTATTTTGGGCTGGAGACATCTACTTATGGTACTTGCTCTATCTGTAATAATTCAAGTAATTATATTTTTACCGATTTTTATTAAAGGACTTGTTAAAAACAAAGAATGGAAGACCTTAATTTCATTCACTGTATTTGCATTATTTGCAATAGCATTTTACACATTACAACATTTTAGAGTAATAACAGTTGATAATATCGCATTATATACTATTTTTGCATTAATTCTTATAATATTTGGTATTATTTCTTGTATATTAATATTCAAAGGACTGAGAGAACATCCTGAAAACAGAACATATATGCCATTCGGCCCGGCAATGGTAGCAGCTGCATTCATTGCATTAATTTTATAAAAATCATAATAAAAAACTTTTATAAATCACAGATTCAAGCTCACTAAAATAATTAGTGAGCTTATCTATTCTTTTGCTAAAAATTTTAGAAATAGGAAGTAAATGTAAATAATCTTCCTTTAAACTCACATAACATTAAATAGAATTACATACACATTTATTGAGAGAAGATATTTCATAAATTTTCATATTTACCTCGTTAATCATTTATTTGAAATTTTCCATAAAACCACCATTAATTCTATTGGAAAAATTAAGCGAGCTGAACACAATCCATCTGCAATAATGGTATACTCTATCGCTAAAGCACTTAAAATAGACATAAACGAATTATTCAAAGGTATTGAAAAAAATAAAAACCTTAGTCTTTTAGGCAAAGCCTTCAAAATGACTGTCATTGCGCGCAGACACGAAGCAATCCAGCTAATAATTTGAAATTAAGCTGACAAAATCTTGAGTGCTTCTTTTAAAATTTCTTCAGCTGACGCTTTGTCATTCAATATTGCAACAGCTTTTGATATCGCATCTTGTATTTCTGCACGTTCATAACCCAGCGAAACAAGAACCATTTGAGCATCTTCAACAGCTTGATTATCAACTTTTGCAGGAGTAATAGATGTAATTTTTATAGGCTCTTTAGTCTGGTAATTCATCAACTTATCTTTTAACTCCAAAATAATCTTTTGTGCTAATTTCGGGCCTACGCCTTTGGCTCTTGTAATCTCCTTATAATTTCCTTCAATTACAAAACCGATAAGCTCAGATGACTCAAATTCATCTAACAAAGTCAAAGCCATTTTAGATCCTACACCTGACACTGAAGTTAAGATATTAAATATATCTCTATCCTCTTTATGTAAAAAACCGCAAAGGCTCATTTTATCTTCTCTATGCAAAAGCACTGTATAAATTTTAATGTCTTCATCTGGTATTTCATTATAATCACGTGTAGTAATTTCTAAAAGATAGCCAATACCTGAAGTTTCGACAGTAACAAAAGTTCCTTTAGTTGAATTTACTTTCCCTGCAACAATCCCTTTTATATAATCGTACATTAATTCTCCCTCAAAGTTCTTCTAATCACTGCAATATCTTGTTCCAAATTTTTATTAGTTTTTAAATCATCTCTTATCTTTTCATAGGAATAGAGCATTGTAGTATGTTTCTTTTTAAAGAATTCTGCAATACTTTCAAAACTTTTTTGAGTAATTTCACGTGCCATATAAACTGCGATATGACGAGCAGATGATACTCTTTGATTTCTTGCTGAACTTAAAAAATCACTCAAAGATACTCCATAATATTCACCGACTGCACGTGCAACTTTTTCAATTGTAATTTCTTGGTGCATACTCTCACAATTTAAAACTTTTTTAGCAAACTCAAGAGTTAAATCAGTCTTTTCAATATCTGCATAGGCACTGACTTTGTTGAAAGCACCTTCTAATTCTCTGACGTTATTAACAAAATTTTTCGCAATATATTCAAACACATCAAAATCAGCTTTTACATTAGCTTGATCAGCCAAATTTTTCAAAATTGCGACACGAGTTTCAAAATCAGGAGGGGTAATATCTACCATAAGTCCCATTTCAAAACGTGTTCTTAACCTGTCAGGAAGTGTAGGAATATCTTTTGGTAATCTGTCAGATGTGATTACAATTTGCTTGTTTTTGTTATGCAAACTGTCAAATGTATGGAAAATTTCTTCCATAGTATATGTTTTACTTTCCAAAAATTGAATATCATCAATTAAAAGTACATCAACATTTCTGTATTTTTGACGGAATTTATCCATACGGCTGTTTCTATCGTTTCCTCCGCATTGGATATTTTTAATCAATTCATTTACATATTCTTCTGTTTTAATATATTTAACTCTTAATTTTGGTTTGTTAAATATAATATAATGCCCAATTGCCTGCATTAAGTGAGTTTTTCCTAATCCAGATGCTCCGTATATGAATAACGGATTGTATTTTTTTGCAGGATTTTGAGCAACTGTAAATGCTGCAGCATGGGCAAATCTGCTGTTTTCGCCAACTACGAAATTTGAAAATTTATATTTTAAATTAAGATTAGCAGAAGACTGCATTTGAGCCAGGTTGTCAATAATCTTGCTTTCTTCTGTTTCGGGCAAAGCTCTTTTAGCTTTTTGTAATTCTTTTTTCTTTTCTTTTTGATACTTGTCAGCTAATTCGGCATCAAATGTAATTTGATAAGTTACATCTCGACCTGTTACCTTTTTTAATGCCTCTAAAATCTGAGTATTATAATTAGCCTTAATCACCTGCGGTGCAAGAGAATGAACTGTAGCAAGAAAGAATATATCCCCGTCAAAATCAGCAGGTTCTAATGCATCCATCCACATTTGAAACGCTGGGGCAGGAACGTTTTCTTTTAATTCATTTTTTACATCACTCCATAGATTTTTTACTTCCAAAATATCCATATAATAATTTTACTATAAAAATAATTTGTATAACACAACAGCGCAAGAAACTGATAAATTTAAAGATTCAACATTCGATGCCATCTCAATTTTAACCTCTTTTGTTGAAAAATCAATCAATTCTTGAGATAAGCCGTCAGCTTCAGATCCAAACATTATAAGCATTGGCTCATTTATTTTAGTATTTTTCAAATATTCTGCTGCACGAGGTAATGTAGCTACACGTTCAAATTTTTCAAAAAGTGTTTTTAATTCAGAAAATTCACTGATGTATACAACAGGAATTTTCCAAAGATTACCAACAGATGAGCGAACACATTTGGGGTTATATAAGTCAGCACATTCACTACCGTATAAAACAACAGCATCTGCTCCAAAAGCGGTTGAAGTTCTTAGAATAGTTCCTAAATTTCCTAAATCTTTTATATTTTCTAAAAGAACAACTTTTTTTGCATTTTTCAAATCCGCAGGTGAATAAATTTTCTTGAAAGCTACACCTACAGCATCAGGAGCACTATCGGTTGTCGAGATTTTCTTTAAGACAGGCTCGGTCGTAATAATTATTTTTTCTCCAAGATATTTATACAATTCCACTTTTTCTTTTAAGACAAAAACATATTCAATACCAATACCTGCTCGATATGCTTCTTCAATACATTTCATACCTTCAAGAAGGAATTTATTTTCTTCGTCACGATATTTTTTTTGCTGTAATTTAACGGTTTGTTTTACCAAATCATTATTAACACTTGTAATTTCCTGCATTGTTATAATACCTCAAACTCTTTGAGCCATTCTTTTTCTTGCTCTGTTAAAATTGAAAAATCTATTAATTTCTTTTCATAATTCATATGGACAAAAGATTTTATTTTTCCATCTTTCATATAGCAAGAATTTTCAAGTCTTACACCAAAATAATTTTCATTATAAAGTCCGGGTTCAATTGTAAAACACATATTATTTTTAATTTCAACTTTTGCCATTTCATTTTTGCTCAAATTTGGCGGATATTCATGCACACTTACACCGATTCCATGTCCTAAACCATGATTAAACACAAAACCGTCAATTTCATTTTTTGAATATATTTTTCGTGCAAGCTCATCAATATCATACCCGACTTTTAAATCAGAATTATATGCATTCAAAAACATTTTTAAAACGGTTGTATAAACTCTTTTTTGCAATTCAGAAGGAGTACCTTTGACAAAAACTCTCGTAATATCAGTTGCCAAACCTTGCTCATAATATGCACCGCAATCAATTAACACAAGGCTGCCATCTTTTAAAATTTCATCTTTTGAACATTTTGAATAATGAGCTAAAGCAGAATTTTTATCCTTTGCAACAATTGATTTAAAACTCAAACTCTTTGCACCAAAACGCTTAAATTCTTTTTCCAACTGCTCTGCAATATCATGTTCTGAAATATTATCATTATTTTCAATATAATCGCGAATTGCTTTAACTGCCAAATCAGTTCGTTTAAAAGCTTCGATATAATGATTAATTTCGTCATCTGTCTTTACTGATTTCATCAATTTTATCGGACTGTCAGATAATACATCAACTTTTTCCCCGATTAATTTATAATCATAAGCATTAATAGTTGATTTATCAACATAAATTTTACCGTTATAACTTTCGACAAAATCATCAATATCATCCAACAAACGAGCTCGACCTGCTAAAATTACAGCCTTGCCTCTTATTTTAGAAGAATAATTTTTTGAAAAATCTCTCAAGTTAAATAAATAAGCGACCTCTTCTAAATTAGTAATTAACAAAGCTCCATCAATATCAAGATTTTTTATTTTTTCTTCTACTGGAACCCCATCAACTTTTATAATATTAGAGCTATCATAATCTACCTGTTTATCTAAAGGATCATTATTAAAATACTTTAGCCTAATTCCTTTTTTTTCAAGATATTCAACACGTGTTTGAGAATTTTTCTTTGCAAAAATTCCTAAAATTTCATCTTGAGAAATCTTTTTAATTAACTCATCTAAAAATGTTTGACCTGTCTGCAACTTAACAACAGATACAATATCAGGATTAACCTCTAAATCCGCCTGAATATGGTATCTCCCGTCAACAAATAAATAAATATTTTCCAAAGTTACTAAAACATCTCCTGTAGAACCTGAAAAATCCGTTAGAAAATATCTTGAATTTTCTTCTAAAGGAGTATATTCTTCCAAATATTTATTAGTAGAATTTACGAGCAGATAATTTACTCCCTGCTCCTTCATAAATTCTCTAACCTTTTCAACCGCACTAATCATCTATCATGCCTGTCAATTGGATTAAGTGCCACCCAAATTGAGTCTGAACAGGGTCAGACACTTGACCGATTCCTTTTAAAGCAAAAGCAGCATCTTCAAAAGGTTTTACCATAACACCTTTTTTAAAAAAGCCTAAATCACCGCCATCATGACCGGATGGACAAAGAGATACTTCTTTTGCAGCTTCGGCAAAAGATTTACCTCCCTTAATTTCTTCTAATAATTTTTTAGCCTCGTCCTCTGTTTTTACTAATATATGACTTGCTCGAACTTCTCTTAACATAACTATTTACTCCTGTTTTGTATTCTACTTTTTAAATAATACCATTAAAAAATTTTCTATTCAATTACCCCCTAATTAAAAAACTTGTCCGATTATCTCGGACAAGTTAGTGCATATCAAACATAGAGTCTGTAAATCTTGGGAATAAGCTTGTTATATTTTCAACCAAACCTGCAAAGAGAAAAAATCTTATCGCAACCCCGAAAAAGTGCCTGGATATAACAAGCTTACATATATATGATAACCCTTTTTTCAACACTTTTCACCACTCTAAAGAATTACTTTTTAAAAGATTTTATAAAGATAATTAATTAACTCTAAAGGATTAGTTTTTCTTATTTTTTATAAAACTATTGCAAAAAATTTTTTTTATATTATATTAGAGATATGCGGAAGTAACTCAATGGCTAGAGTACCTGCCTTCCAAGCAGGCTGTTGCGAGTTCGAGTCTCGTCTTCCGCTTTTTTTGTACTTTTACTATCTCTTTTAATTATTTGAGGTGTGGGAAATATGATTAATGAAATTTTTGATTTTTCTGATAAGTTAGAAAAACTTCTTATTGCTCTACGTATAAAATTTGTATTTGAACTTATCGTAATTTTTATTATCGGAGTAATTTCTTTTAAATTAATTGATATATTTGATGCTCATTTAAAATCAAAATTATCAGGCGGGAAAAATTCGCCACTCACACGATTTGTGCCTATTTTAAGTAATATATTAAAAGGGATTGTACTATTCTTTTTAGTCGCATCCTTCTTACAAAGTCATGGCTATTCAATGTCATCACTAATTGCAGGTTTCGGAATCACAGGTTTGGCAGTAGGTTTTGCAGCACAACACACTATTGCAAACGTATTTGGAACATTCGGAATTTTATCTGATCATTCATACAAACTTGGAGATTATGTTTCAATCAACGGCTTTGAAGGGAATGTAGAAGAAATTAATATGCGTTCTACAAAAATCAGAGCTCTTGATAATTCTCTAATAATATTACCTAACGATGTTGTAGCTGGAACTGTAATTAAAAACGTTACAAACGGAGAAAAAAGAAGAATTTTTGAAACCTTTGGAGTCACATATGATACATCCGATGAAAAACTAAAAAAAGCAATTTCGATCCTTGAAAATATCTTAAAAGATAACCCAAATATTCATGATGATTACATCGTATATTTGGAAACACTATCTTCAAGTTCAATTGATATAAAAGTAAATGCTTATACTAAAACAAATATATACAAAGACTACTTAAAAATAAAAGAACAAGTTATATTGGAAGCAATAAGACAATTCAGAGCAGAAGGAATTGAATTTGCCTTTCCATCTACAACTGTTTACATGGCTAAAGATGAAAATTAAAATTATCGCACTCGGGAAAATTAAAGAAAAATTTTTAAAAGCAGGTATCGATGAATTTCTAAAACGTCTTACCCCTTATGCATCAATAGAAATCATTGAAATTCCCGCAATAGAAATTAAAGATGAGAATTTAACAGATAAAGTCTTAGAAGAAGAAGGGCAAAAAATACTCTCGCATATAAAGCCCCAATCCTATGTAATTACTATGGAAATAAAAGGAAAAATGTTCTCATCAGAAGAATTTGCGCATAAAATAGAAGAACTCACAAATGACGGCACATCAGAAATTGTATTTGTAATCGGATCTTCCTGTGGGATTTCACCAATAGTATCAGAACGAGCAAACTTACAAATGAGTATGTCTAAAATGACTTTTCTGCATCAATTTGCAAGACTAATACTTGTAGAACAAATCTATAGAGCTTTCAAAATTATTAAAGGTGAGACTTACCACAAATAAAGCACTTGATTTAAGCAAAAAAACTGATATAATTTTCTTTATTAAAGGAGAAATATATGGAAATAAATAAAATTACAACAAACAAAATACAAACAAAACACATTCAAACAAATAAACAACAACAAAAATTAATTGCATCAAATAAACAAGAAGAACATAACCAAAAACTATTAATGGAGTTTAATAATATGGCAAATAGAAATAACATATCTTTCAAAGGTAATTATGAACTTAACCTATCAAATGAAGAATTAGAAAAACGAACAAATAAAGATTATTTAACTACTAAAAAAATGTTAAAAGCAGACGCACCTGAGTATTTGGAACTTGCCGAAGGTGATAAAGAAGCTCTAAAACATCTTGTAAAAGCTGCTTATATCTTAGAAAAAATTAACATGCAACTAGATAATCCTCATAACTTAGAATTTAAAGCATATCTTGATAAAGAGATTTCAAAAGGGAACAAACAAGCTGAGCTTACAAAAATTCTTTTTGACGCCCAAAAAGGTATAAATGCAATTGACTCTATGTCAAATACTATTAATCTGGCTAAAGGATATAAAGAATACCCCGGCAAAGGTGTTTATCCTGAAGATTTGACAAAAGAAGAATTCCATTCAATCTTAACCAAAATGATTAATGAGGGTAAAATTGACGAAGTCAAAAAAATATTAACTCAACGTTCAGTTGTTGAAAGAGCTGGAAATGAATTAGTAGGAATTGACTATATCGATAAATTTAAAGAAGATTTTTCTAAAATGGCTGACGAAATTGAAAAAGCTTCTGAAACCTCTACCAATGAAGATTTTAACGAATACTTAAAACTTCAAGCAAAAGCTCTAAGACAAGCTGATCCTATGCTTGATGCATACGCTGATAAAAAATGGGCAACATTACAAGATACACCTCTTGAATTCACAATCACAAGAGAAAACTACGAAGATGAAATGACTGGTACAATTGCCGAAAACAAAGAACTTTCAGAACTTTTAGAAAAACACGGAATTAAAGCTATACCAAAAGATTTTCTGGGAGGCAGAGTCGGTATTGTAAATAAAAAAGGCACAGATGCTCTTATGGCAATAAAAAAATATCTTCCGATACTTGCTCAAAATATGCCATACTCAGATGAATATGAACAAAATATTAACCCTAACAGTGACGCAAAACAAACAATGGTTGATGTTGATTTAGTAGCCGTAACTGGTGATGTTGGTGCATATCGTGGTGGTATTACTCTTGCAGAGAACTTACCGAATGATGACAAATTATCACTTACAATAGGCGGTGGAAGACGTAATGTTTACCACAGACAAATACGCTTCATTAGTGATATGAATAAACTTCAAGAAAGATTAGATGCAATTTTAGATAAAGACCAACATAAGTATTATTTAGATGAAGCAGATCACTGGTTTACAATCGGACATGAAAATGCACATTCTCTTGGACCTAAAAAATCGAATGAGTCACTAGGTAAATATAGAAATATCATAGAAGAAAACAAAGCTGATATGGGATCTTTAGCATTTGTTGATTTATTAACAGAACTTGGTATGTACACTGAAGATCAAAGAAAACAAATAATTGTCACAACTGTTACAGACAACTTCTTAAAATCAAAACCAACACTTAGCCAAGCTCATAAAGTACGTACCGTAATGCAAAATAAATACTTCGCAGATCGTGGAGCATATGATATTGTTGATGGGAAAATTCATGTCAATATAGACAAAGTCGTACCTATTGCAAAAGAAATGCTTTCAGAAATAATTAAAATCCAAATGGAAGATGACTTTGATAAAGCTGAAAAATATGTCCTTGATAACTTTGTATGGACAGGAAATATGGAATTGATAGCTCAAAAACTTCAAAAAATAAGTAAAACATTAAACGGCAGAACAGAAGCTGAACTTGCAGAAAAATTGCTTAATGAATAAAATTAAAATAAACAAAATTATAAACAAAAAAGGGCAGATTAAATCTGTCCTTTTTTAATATAAACTCTCCCAATATCCCTTTGTATTATCATCTGGATTAACATCCTTTAAAGCATAATCATAACATCCCCTGCCATTATAAGTTCCACCATCTTGATTCTTTGAACATAATTTATTCCAACCTCCGGTAGTAAACAAAAAAATATCATACCCCTGTCTATTAGGAGCTTTTTTAGGACCATTTGTATCAAATGTCAAAGAAATACCATCATTTTTCCCATGATAGAAAAATGTTAAACTTGATATTACGGTTCCATCAGATAAATAATACAATTTTGCATAAGGAGTATTAAAACTAGTTACTCCATAAAGATTACCATAGGATTGAGTACTTTTACCAGAATAATTTAAAACATTTATTTTCAAACTATTTAAATTTGCAGCTTTCATATCTGTTAATTTACTAAATCTTGAAAGAAAATCATTATTAATAACTTCAAAATTATCCATATTAGAAGTCACACACGAACCAGTTTGGGATTCCGGAAAAGAATCACATATAGAATTAAACTCTTTAAAGTTATTATAACCAAATTCTACGGCAGTCTGGTTCATAGCATTTTGAATCAAACTACTCGAACGTATAAAAGCAGTATGTAATTGCTTAATTCTATATTTATTAATTAAACTCGGTAATGTCAAAGCGGCAACAACACCGATTATCCCTAATGTTATTAAAACCTCTGCGAGGGTAAAACCTTTTGCATTTTTATAGTAATAATTTATATCACCAATACAGAATTTTTTTACTTCTTTTTTAACCCATCGAAAGCCATGTGGAGCAAGCTTTAAATTGCCCCCCCCCCGAAAACTGCATGCGTAGACAAATCAACACAATTATTAGCAAATTTGCTAGATTTTTGTGCATGCTCTACTCCAAATCTTTTCATATCTAGCTCCTTTCTTTTTTATTATTATATACCATCTTAGGAAAATTCTCAATATTAAAAAATTTTAACAATTTAGCAATTTTTTTTAACAAAAAACGTTTATTTATACAAGGGATATTTATAAAAGGGGATATTATGACAGAACCGGTAAAAACAATTGGCAATATTTCTGCATCAACTTATCAATCATTTGATGGCTCTAACTTTACAGTTGCAGGAGTTGAAAACAAATACAAACTTGGAAAAGGGTATGCCTCAGCTTTTATAGGAGCTGCAACAAACTTTAAAGACGATGGGATGTTCGTGGTAGATTTAAAAGGCGGATATAATTACGATAAAAATGGAATATTTAATCAAAATTTACGAATTAGAAACAAAATGGGTAAAAATACTGAATCAACTCAAATAAGATACTCTCCATTATCAGTTGATATACCTGTTAGTAAAAATACAAACATTTACGTAAACCCTCATTATTCAGGTCAATATGACTATAAAAAAGATAAATGGACAAACAGTATCGGAGCATTTGCAGGTGTTTCACAAAAAATTAATGATAAAACTACAATATCACTTGAAGGTCAAAGGTATAACCTGCAAGATATTAAAGACAACAGCGGTAAAAACTGGAGTGTTAACGCAATTGTATCTTACAAATTCTAATCTTTAATTTCGTGCTGAAAAGCCCAAGCAGAATGATTGTGAATACTTTCAAATGCTTCACATTCAACTTCAAATTCTTTTATAATATTGTGATTTCTAAGTTTTACAACAACATCACGCAAAACATCTTCGACAAACTTGGGATTATCCCAAGCTTTTTCAGTAACAAATTTTTCATCTTCTCTTTTTAAAAGAGGATACACCGGACAAGATGCGCAAGATTCTATCAATTCAATCAAATCCTCAATCCACACCTGTTCACTTTCATCATAAGATACTCTAACTTTTATAAAAGCTCTTTGATTATGAGCTCCATTTTCAGAAATTTCTTTTGAACAAGGACAAAGAGTTGTCACTGGGACTTCTACACCTAATATAAATTTATAATCACCATCTTCAATCCTACCCTCAAAAGAACAATGATAACTCATAGGAGCAACCATACCCTTTACCGGAGATTTTTTATCTATAAAATAAGTAAATTTAAACTCTAGTTCTCCGCTTTGGGCATCTAGATTTTTAATAATTTTTTCTAAACATCCTTTTATATCAACACCAAGCAAGTTCTTATGCTGCCATTCTGTCAAAACTTCGACAAATCTTGACATATGAGTTCCTTTATAATCCCTAGGCAATGATACATTTACTCTAGCTTTAGCGCATACAACTTGATTCGAGCTGTTTTTTCTCTGAATTATCAAAGGTAATTCGAGATGCTTAATGCCAACTTTTTGGATATCTACATTTCTATTATCTTTTAAATTTTGAATATCTTTCATAATTTAATTTTATCATAAAAAGAAAATGCTAAAATAAATTAAAAAGCTTAATTAGCAAAAAAAAAGACCTTGATAATGTATTCAAGGCCTATCCGTTTAAATAAGAAGAGAGAGCTTTATATTTATATAAAGTACTCTCTCTTAAAAAAATTGCTATTTTTAAGTCGTTTTATTAAGAAATATTACAACTATTTTTGATCTTGAGCAGTAGCCTTATCTAAAAGCCCCCTAATTCTAAGATATCTGTCTAATTCAACCCTAAACTTAGGTAAATTTTGATATAAACCGTTTGACATCAAAACTCTGTTATCATATTTAGGATCTAAAATATATACTGTAGGAAAACCTGCAATACCAACATCCTCAACTATAGCAGCATTTTCAGGAGCTTCAACATTTATCATTACAAAATTAAATTTATTTTTATAATTACCGCTTAAAGTTTTAAATTTAGGCATAAATCTCATACAATAACCGCACCAATCAACATAAAATAATGCCACCATAGGTTTTTCAGACTCTAAAGCTTTTTGATATGTAATTCCGATCTTGTAATCAGACGGATGTTTTGGGGCATTTATTGCGGCATAAGCCAAACCTACAACTGATGATACTGCAACAGCTATAATAATCCCTAATGTTATTAAGATCTTTTTCTTCATAATATCCTCCATTCAAAATTATACAACAAAACTTTTTTCTGACAAATATTTTATTATTGAAATATAACTTAACATAACACTTGAAAAATTATATATCATGATATATACTAAGTATATACTAAGTAGTTATTATTATATATTAACCCCTAAAGTGTTGTATCTTGTGTCACTAAAAAAATAAGAAGGAGTTTAAAGAGGTATGAAAAAAAATGCACTTGTAAAAATGAAAAAAACAAGTCAATCTTCTAACCCTGCCAAAAATGAAATTTTAGACGGTTCAAATGATAATACTCTATCAAATTACATAAGAGAAATATCAGATTACCGTCCATTATCTGCATCAGAAGAAAAAGAATTAGCTAAAAAAGTAAAAAACGGAGATTCAGAAGCAAAAAATAAATTAATCAAAGCTAATTTAAAACTTGTTGTAACTATAGCCAAAAAAGCAATCCATATGTCAAACTTACCAATGATTGATTTAATTCAAGAAGGAAATCTAGGGCTTATGGTTGCAGCTGAAAAATTCAACTATAAACTCGGATATAAATTTGCCACATATGCAAGTTGGTGGATTAAGCAATCAATGTTTAAAGCAATTTCAGAGCAATCTCACTGTATGAAAATTCCCGTATACATACAAGAAACACTCTCAAGATTTTCAAAAATCAAAAGAGAAATGGAACGAGAAAACAACTGTCAGGTAAAAAATGAAGATGTTGCAAAAAGAATGAATATTTCTCCAAATAAAATAGATTCATTCTTAAATGCTTATACTAAAACAATTTCTATTGAAAGCGGTATTGAAAATAACAACGGCAAAGAAATGAATATTGCAGATATTATTGAAGATAAAAACGCATCTGCCACAGAAGATGTAGAATACGAACATTTAAAATCAGATATTCTAAATGTTATTTCCACCCTAAAAGATAGAGAACAAGCAGTTGTCAAAATGCGTTACGGTATTGAAAACGACACAAAAATGACTTTGGAAGAAATTGGCAACATCTATGGAGTAACAAAAGAATGTATCCGTCAAACAGAATTAAGAGCTTTGAAAAAAATGAGATTCTCCGTGTTGGGTCAAGAAGTCCTTTCAACTTATATTGACTAAGAAGGTTCATATATTATTAAATATCGTGTTTTATAAAAAATTAAAAAAGATCATTATTTAATAATAATGATCTTTTTTTTCAAAATATAATCATATAAACAGATGTATACTTTTTTTATAAAATCATTAATATAAAACTATGAGAAAAATTTTTGCACTACTATACATACTAATATTTGCAACAAGTAACCTTATGTTTGCAGAAGATGACTTATGGGACAATTTCGGGGATTCAAATGTATATGGGCAAACTCCTGTAAGTGATAAAGAATTTGAACAAGCTTTAGAAAGCAAAAAAGGAAAGAAAAAAAGAGATAAAAATATTCCTAAAGGAAAAAGTTTTTCTCAGAGCAATGAAACAGAACAAATAAATAATTCAACAAAAGAACCTCAAATTTTACTAATTCCACTTAATCTTAAAACTGCAAACAATTCAATTATCCCAATAGGACATTACGAAGTAGAAGGGGTTAAAGAAAACAATAATACATACCTAAAACTATATCAAGCACACAATGTTATTGCGAAAATTCCAGCAATAGAAACAAATAATGATTTTAACGAACCAACTATCAATTTTGTAAAACTATTACCACACGGAGAAAATCACGTCCAAATTATTTATGGCGGAATTGATTTTAATGCATATTCAATAATTGACATTGCTGAATAGATTTTGCTAAAATAATATTTGCAAAAAGGGGTAAATATTATGAAAAGAAGAGCAATTGTAATGGTTATTGATTCAATGGGAACAGGAGCGATGCCTGATTGTAAAGAATTCAATGACTCTCCAAAATGTAATACACTAAAAAACGTATGCGAATTTAATAACGGTCTAAATGTTCCTAATATGGAAAAAATGGGCTTAGGAAACATACAAGATTATAAAGGCATAAAAAAAGTCGAAAATCCTACAGCTCAATATGGAATAATGGAAGAAAAATCAAAAGGTAAAGATACAACTACAGGGCACTGGGAAATGGCCGGACTTATTTCTGAAAAACCTTTTGCGACTTTTCCACAAGGATTTCCAAAAGAATTGATTGATAAATTCATTAAAGAAACAAACTGCGGTGGAATTTTGGCAAATATTCCTGCCAGCGGAACAGCAATCATTGCAGAATTAAATGATGAACATCATAAAACCAAATATCCGATAGTATACACAAGTGCAGACAGTGTTTTTCAAATCGCAGTAGATACTGATTTAATCCCTCTTGAGACTTTATACAAATGGTGTGAAATTGCAAGAAAAATTCTTGATGAAGATAATTGGAATGTATCAAGAGTAATTGCAAGACCATACAAAGTTATTGACAGCAAACCTACAAGAATATCAAAAGACAGAAGAGATTATTCAATGGTGCCATCTCATACTATTTTAAACGATATAAAAAATGCCGGCGCTAAAGTTATAGGAATAGGAAAAATCGAAGATATCTTTTCAAAATCAGGGATTACTCATGCAATACACACAGGTTCAAATAAAGAAGGACTAGAACTAACATTAAAAGCAGTAAAAAATGAACTTGATTTAGAAAAAATTGCTTATAAGGATATAAATATAACTCAAGATGCAGAATTCATATTCACAAATCTTGTAGATACGGATATGCTATATGGACACAGAAATGATGCAAAAGGATATGGTAAAGCCATAGAAGAAATCGATACATACGTAGATGATATTATTTCAAATATGACAGAAAATGATTTATTAATAATAACTGCCGACCACGGATGTGATCCTACTGTTGAAGGAACAGATCATACAAGAGAATATGTTCCGATATTAATCTACGCAAAAGGGATTAAAAGTAAAAATCTCGGACTTATTAAAGGTTTTGACTATATAGCAGAAACAGTAAAAAATTGGTTAAAAATATAAATAAGTATAATTGAAATTTAAAAATTTTTATATTATAATCAATCTGTGAAGAAATTCACAATGTATATAACATAAGGAGAAAGTAGAAATGACAGTAAAAGTAAATGACTCTTGTATCGGATGCGGCGCTTGCGAATCAATTTGTGATGCAGTATTTTCAGTAGATGGTGTTGCTCAAGTTGATGAATCAGCAGTAGCTGATAACATGGATTGTGTTAAAGAAGCTGCAGATGCTTGCCCAGTATCAGCAATCGAAGTTGAATAATTAAATATATTCGCAAAGATAAAAAAATAAAAGCTTTGATTTTCTATCAAAGCTTTTATTTTTTTTATTCTTTATACTGACAAACAAAAACAAATTTTTGAGTTTTAATATCAGAAGCCTGCTGTTGAGAATCTAGAGGGATCACATTATTATTAGGGTCTAAACGACCTTCAATAGAACAATAATATTGGTCAGATGTATTCTTTCTTGATTCAATATTATTAATTAATTCATTCTGTTTGCTTTCAATTCTATCAATTCTAGAATTTAAACGTTGTTCAATATCTCGAAATATTGAATATTGATCTCCATTATTATTGTTTTTATTATTATTTATTTCATTTTCTTTTATATCAACATTACTTGAATTATTATAATCAGATGCATTATAACTTTTTACATCAACAGAAGAATTTATATTATTATTGTTAGCATTTAAATTATTATTATGTTTATTATTTTGAGTATTATTTACAATCATAGGGGCACTAATTATCATAAAAATAGCAATGATAATAACTAAAATTATTGCATAACCCAAATTTGACATAGCATATTTTTTATCCATTAAAGACTCCTCTATTTAAATATATTATACCATATAAAAGAGATAGGTTCAATAAATGAATCTACCTCTTTATAAAATCAATATTAAATTAATTTATTTTTTAAACAGAAGCTTCTTTAACAACTGCTTCTAATGCTTCTAAAGCATCAGCAGGCAACTTATCAATACCAGCCTTTTCTGTTTCTCTTGATTTAACGAATTCAATTCTATCATTCATACGAGCAACAAATTGACTTGCATATTCTTTATTTGAGAATGAAGCATCAAATCCATCAACATCCATTATTTGAATATCAGAGAAGTTTTCCCATTTATGGAAATTAGCACTACCTTCAACAATTGCTTCAATAATACCTAGGGTATGAGCCGGTTTAACTTTTGTTCCCATAAATTCACCTGTATTCAAGATATAACAATCTACACCATCTTCTATTAATTGTTTAAATCTAGTATAGTCCATAGCTAATGGATAAACTCTGAATGGGTTTGCATAAGGTTCAACAACTAAAGCATTAGGGTCAACACCTGCAGCTAATCTTTCAGCGGATGAACGTTTAGTAGCTAAAGTTGCACCCATAGCAGAACCTAAAGAAGCTCCAGATAATTTTAATACAGGTGGAATTGTAGGATCTTTCATTAACCAGAAAATAGCATTAATAGGTTCATTAATTCTGTCTACTCTGTTTGGAGACCACAATTTTGATTTTACAGCACGACCGTTACCATTTCTGATATCTTCAGTCACAGATACTACTTTACCATCAGCTAAAGCAATAGCACCTGCGTTTTGTTGAGTCAATATATATTTATTATCTTCACATCCGATTGGATAATCAGCTGTTTTATCAAAATATGCAGGTTCCAATGCAATAGAATATTTGTCATGAACATTAATAATAAATGCATCATCGTGTAAAACAGTTATATTGTATTTATTATTATGTTTTGCGTGAGTAATAGTTGATTTACCAGAACCTGACAACCCAAATACAGCTACTTGGAAAGATTTTCCGCCATCAAGATTATAACGTTTCATACCACCATGGCAAGAAGCATAACCGTTACGAGCAGCACATCCCCAAGCTAATGTCAATGTACCTTTTTTATGTTCTCCAAAATATCTCATACCCAAAATAGCTGCACAGTTATGTTCAGGATCAAAGAAAGTTAAACCATATGGAAAATCTGGATGTGACCAATCAGGATCAGAGAATACATAAATATCACCTTCCGGTAATTCTCTTGATTCTGAATACATATTTGCATAAGCTTCATTTATGTATTGGAAATTTAACATCCAACTATACATGATATTTTCAAAACCTTCAGGAATCATCAAATGAGCTTTAATCATAAAATCTTCATCAAGACCAACAATAGCTTCGGTTCTATACATTAACTTATCACGAGTACCATAGATTGCTTCACGAATAATAGGTAATAAATATTTTAAATCACAATTTGGTTCACCCACAATCTTTCTAGCAGCAGCACAACGACCAACAACAGTACCATCATTAAATAATAACTGATTAGCTCCTTGAGGAAGACCTATTTTCTCCGGTTTATAAACAGGCATACCGGTTAATTCAATTGTACCAGGACTATTTTTTGCTAATTTGTAAGCTTCAGAAACCGATTTAACTTCTTCAACATTGTTCCCAAAAAATGGTGCAGTAATAGTAGCACGCGCTGCAGACATAAGTTTTTTTAATTCTTCAGAATCTGTAAAGAATTCTTTTGTTGCCATATTTCTCTCCTTTTCCTTGAACACTAATAATAAGTGTTCAAAATACATTAACCACTGATTGAATAATATCACAAAATAATAAAATAAACAATAAAAAAGGGAAAAGGTGCCAATTAATTTGACACCTTACTTTTCTACTCAAAAGTTGTGATATTTAGAACTATTGAGTTAGAAAAAGAAAAACTTTATCGGGCGAATTTGTTTTATTGAACATAATGAATTACCATCTGTTCCGCAAGTACCTGCTTTGACTACCGGAGTATTTTCTTTACAATAAGGAGTTGCATCACCAACATAACCTCCTTGGCAAGCTCCATCCTTAAATGAAACACTCTTTGATAACCATTTTATTTGGCGTTTTCCGGTAGAATAATCTTCATATTCTACACTTACCTGCAAGTGTTGTTTACTATCTCCACCACTTAGGCCGGGATTTGATTTATCATATGCAGGAATGACTTTCCCTGAGACAGTGATATAAAACTTATAGACATCAACCCATAATTTTGAATCACCTTTAAGGCCGTCAATATCTGCATATACAGTATAACCATATGTATTTGTATTTGGAACTCCATCATATGTTCCACCTTGCGTATTACCTGCTAACTCTGGGATCTCTGCAGGATCACTATGCATATTATACAAACGAATTCCATTACGTAATGTCAAATCAGCTTTTTTATCTGAAAAATCTGTTGTACTATCTGATATAGTGGAGCCTTCGCATACTTCTGCATTACCCATTATATTTGAATAACTTTCATATTTTTTACAGAAATTTATACCTTTTCGAGGCAAGGTACGTGCTGATTGAACACATTTGCACTGATCCTCACTCCAATCATATGTCTCATCACTACAAGTTCTATTTACATCTGGATTTGAAGTTATAACTCCTGTTTCAGGATCACATTTTTTACAAGCATTTAGACCTGAAGGACAACTTGATACACATTCACATGCACTGTTTAAAGTTTGTCCACTCGGGCAAGTTTTTTCTGTTCCAACAAAACTACAAGTTGTTTCATCCCAACTCATACCACAAGGCGCTGGTGATGGTGCTTCACAAGTCGGGCATTCCGATCCTGCAGGGACTGTACTTCCATCAGGACAAGTTACTTCTGGAGGTTCTACAATACAAGTACAAGTAGAGGCATCAAATGTTCCTCCAGCATAAATACAATCATTTTTCTTATTAGGATCACATAATTCTTCAGGGCATTTTTCGCCTCTTGGAGTATTCGCTACTGATCCATCAGCACAAATTTTTCCACAACCTTCTTGAAGTTCAATGTATCCATCTGGACAATAGGTATCTGATGGACAAGATCTGTTGCCACAATCCCAGCATATTCCATCTTTACACAACGTTCCAATACTACATGTAGGACCTGGATACAAAGTAGGAATTCCACAATTATAACATCCCGTACGCCTATCAATCGTACAAGCAGCCAAAGCTGGTTGAGTCCATAAATCTCTATAAAATGCAGTGAAATTATTCTTTAAAATTTTAAAATCTTTGAATTGTATAACATTATCTGTATGTATAAATAAATTATCATTCAATAAAGAGAATTTATAATCGGGATCTTTGGCATCCCAGTCTCGCAACATTTCTATTGTCACATCCCGTAATGAAGAATATGCATTATAATATGTATAAGATAAAATATTATCTAATTTAGCTTTTGTTATACCTATAGTCACTGCAACAATTACAGCTATAATCAACATTACTATAACAATTTCTGCCAATGTATAGGCAAAAGATAAGAAACTTAAATCATTTCTTTTTGGCAATCTCTGTCTTAAGAATAAATCAATCTTTCCCATAAATATCCTCATATTGCTCTTAATACCACAACATCATTATACCATATATGATTGTATTGTTCAAGATATCATTTCTTTAATCTTAAATAAGCTTCTATAAAATTATCTATATCACCATCCATTACAGAATCCACATTAGAAGTTTCAAAATTAGTTCTGTGATCTTTTACCATTTTATAAGGATGAAATACATAAGAGCGAATTTGAGATCCAAAATTAATATCTACATTTTCACCTTTTAATTCTGCTAATTTTTTTTCATGTTCCGCTTGTCTTATTGCTAACAATTTTGATGCTAATATTTGCATCGCATTTTCTTTATTTTGCAATTGAGAGCGCTCTTGTTGACATTTAACAACTATACCCGTAGGTTTATGCAAAATTCTTACAGCAGTTTCCACCTTATTTACATTTTGCCCACCAGCACCACCTGAACGCATTGTATCAATTTCTAAATCTTCAGGAGGTATTATAATTGTCTTTTCAAAATCTTCAATTATAGGAGAAACTTCTAAAGAAGCAAAACTTGTCTGACGTTTGCCGTTAGCATTAAACGGCGAAATTCTTACAAGCCTGTGCACACCTTTTTCAGCTTTTGCATACCCAAACGCATATTTCCCAGTAATTTTTATTGTAGCAGACTTTATACCTGCTTCATCTCCATCTAACTTATCAAGTAATTCAACTTTCCAATTATGACTTTCTGCCCAACGGGTATACATTCGCAAAAGTAAACTCGCCCAATCTTGAGCATCAGTTCCCCCAGCCCCAGCATTTATCGTTAAAATTGCATCAGCTTCATCATATTCTCCACTTAGCATTTGTTTAATTTCAAACTTATCAAGAGATTTTTCCATCGCTTTTAAATTCTCAAAACATTCGTTTATTAAATCAGAATCTCCAATTTCCAAAGCTGTAATAGAATCATCTATAGTATTTACACAACTATCCATAAATTCAAGATTGTCTTTTATATCTCGAATTCTAGCACCTAATTCTGAAGCTTTTTTTTGATTTCCCCAAATTTCAGGAGTCTGCATTTCTTTTTCTAAATCTTCTAATTCTTTTTTTAATTTTGCAGAGTCAAAGACACTCCTTTATTTTATCAAATCTGCACTTTAAATCATTTAATTTCTGTTTTATTTCCACTTCCATAATTTAAAGTTTATATAAAAAAAATTTATATTGCAATTGATAAAAAAACTGCTATAATAATCACTATTGGTAAGGAGATTTCAATGGCTAATTTAATAGAGAGTTACAAAAAAGTTTATGAAAACAAAAAAGCTCATATTGGACTTATCATAATATCAATAATATGGACATTTATGTCGACAATTTGGGATATTAAAACAGGAAACATTGACAATTACAGACAAAACCCTATTGACATATTATTTAACATAATTATTGGGGGATATAGCATAAAATTTTTACACGACGCTATACATAATATTAACAATAGCGTATTACCAACCTTTAAAAATACATCCTGGAGAATCTATTTAGGACTTATTATCTTAAATATAGTATGGGCTTTGTATGCTTTAATTTTCCTAATATTACCAATTATTCTATATATATTTACACATTCTTTAATTTTACCAATTTTAATTGTCATTGCTCTTGTATTTGTTGCAATGTTTATATACTATATATTTCTTGCTTTTGCTGATAACTTAAGGATCAAAGACTTATTTAATATAAAATTAATATTCAAAATAATCCCATACTCAATAAAACCGTTATATAAAAATTTCATTA
>CAJMDF010000016.1 GCA_905212085.1 uncultured Clostridium sp. | reverse complement strand
GTAGCTTATTATAAGGAGAACGAATGGAAAAAGAATATCATATTTTATCTCTATCTGGAGGTAAAGATTCTACTGCTCTTGCGTTTTTTATGAAAGAGAATATGCCTGAAATCTTTGAAAAGTTAGAACTTGTTTTTTGTGATACAGAATGTGAATTACCAGAGACTTATGATTATTTGAATAAAATTGAAATCTTCCTAAATAAAAAAATCCACTGGGTAAAGCCTGAAAAAAGTTTTGAACACCTAATGCTTTTACATAATTACTTCCCTTCTCCAATAAAAAGGTGGTGCACAGTAGAATTAAAAACAAAACCTTTTAAGAAATTTATTGCTGACAAATTAAATAAAAATAACTCAATAATTTATCTTTTTATTGGAATTAGAGCTGATGAATTACAACGTGCAGAATATAATAAATATAATGATCAGAGAATAAAAGAAGTTTATCCATTTGTGGATTATGGCTTAAATTATTCAGATATTATGGAAATTCTAACAAAATCAGGTATCGGAATTCCTAAATATTATGAATGGTCAAATCGTTCCGGTTGTTACTTTTGTCCTTTTCAAAGTAAAAATAGCTGGTTAAATTTATATGAACATCACCCTGATTTATTTTTTAGAGCTAAAAAATATGAAGATGATAAAAATAATGCTAATAGCAGAAATTTTAAAAGAGTAGGATGGAATATGGATATGTCCTTAGGAGATATAATTAAACCTAAAAATATGCAAAAAATCAGAGAGTTTTACAAAAATAAAAAAACTAAAATTATAGTTAAAAATAAACTGTTTGATTCATTTAATTGAATTCCAAAATTTTAAGAACATTTTTTTATACGCACTATTTAATATTTGAGAATTTTTTATAACTATGCAATTTTCATCATTCATTCTTTCCCCTTGTTTTGTAAAATTCATAGAACCTATAACAAGGATATCATTATCTATGATAATAGATTTCATATGCATCTTACCAGCCCAATTTTCAACTTTTAAATCAATACCATTTTGTTTTATATAATCAATATTTACATATTTCCCTTTGACACTTGTCTCATCAACTATTATTTTAACTTCAACTCCCCTTTTGTGAGCGTTTATAAGTGCTTTGATAATGTCATTATGTGTTAAATAGAATGCAGGAATATAAATAGAAGTTTTTGCTTGATTTATCAAAGGTATAATTTGAGTTGTTGAAATTTGATTTGTCGGAGAAAAATATACAGATACATATTTTTCATCTACTAAAATATCTTCATTATTACCAACTGGATTTTTCATATTATGAAACTTTCCATTATACATTTGCTCAAATTCTTTTTCATATAAATTCGCAATCTCTTTTGAATCAATTAATACAGCGATATTTGCATTGTAACCAGTTAAGCAGCTTGATGAAATATTTGTAGAACCTGTAAAAACTTTTTGATTATCAAAAATAAAAAATTTATTATGCATTAAAGCGCCCTGAAAATCAAATTTATATTTATAATCTGGTATATTTATCGACTCAGTACTTTCATAATCAGTTGTAAAAGTTGGAATTTTATCCATTAATTTGTATGTGTCAAAATAAATATTTCCCTTATTTTCTGTTAAATCAGTTACCCAACGAACTTTAACTCCTCTTTTTTGAGCATTAACTAATGCTTCAAAAATCTTGTCTTGTTCTGCAATTCCATATATTGCAAAGTCAATACTTTCTTTTGCATTATCAATATTGTACAAAAGGGCTTTACAAGCTGAGCTTTTACAAGAATTTTCTGGGTGTTTTTGTTTTAACGGACTTAGAAAATATAATTCAATGTTCACATCTTTGGCATCGGGTTTTACAATTTTTTTATATGGTTTATACTTTTCATCTTTTATTTTTTTGGGATAGCAGCAAGTTGCAGGTGTATATTTAATTAAAGGTTTATCTATCAATTCTTGTTGACTAAACATCCAACCATATTCACAAGTAGTTTTGTGATATTTACCGTTTTTATAATTTAATACAACAAGATTTAATTTATGTGTTCTTTTAGTATTTTGTTTTATTCTATCTGTATTCTCATAAGGCTTTAATTTATCTGCAAGGTTAGATTTTGTATAAATTGTTGCTAGCCCTGCCTTTAAGACCTCTTGCTCATAGTTCTTACATTTTCCTTGCCTATTACAGTCATAATATATAGACATCAGGTGCCTGTTGTTTTTGTCAAACTTTCCTTCTGAAGTGTATTCAGCTCTTACAGGTTTATTCAGCAGTTCTTTTTTAGCGAATTCTTTTCCGTAATACCCAAGTCCTAATGCTTCATCTTGAGTAAGATTATAGAGTTTCATCTGCCAATTTAGTCCGTCATTGAGTTTGGTTTCAAATGTATCAATGCCATTGATACGGACTTTTTCATCTTGTTCAGCAATGCCGTTATCGTTAAAATCAACATATACGGTATCGCCATCAATAACCTTAATTACCTTATGTTCAACTGATGCAGATACAGGTATAATTGACACTGTTGTCAGTATTAACGCAATTGCTAAAATCTTTTTCATTAATGCCATTATACATAAAAAATTGGATTTATAACCGATATTGATAAAATTCAATTATTATTTATTAAACTAAATAAATTTAATTTTTATTGTTCAAAAAGAGTAATACTGTTTAATTCACTATTTTTCATATCACATACGATATGCCATTTCAATAAATCCTTTCTTTACTTTATTCTAAGAAGGGATTATGACAATTTTGGACAGATATAAAATTATAATTATTTTAATAAGCTACGATTTATATCTGCAATTATATCTGTAAACAACAAAAAGTTTTCGAAATTTGCCCTTTCTCTTTGAGCAAAAGCATCTATTGCATCTGGAATTATATATTGAGGAATTTGTTCTAATTTATTTACATCGACACCTTCTACAATTAAAGGCATATCCTCTTGCAATTTTTCTAAATAAGGTATTATATCCCCTCTTGTTACATGTTTTACTTTATAACCAAAAGTTCCATTTTCTACTTGAGTTTTTGCATCTAAAATTTCTTGCGAGGTAGGGAATACAACTTTTTTATCAATATCTTGAGGAGTAACTATTTTTTCTAATTTTTCAAAATATTGAAGACCTTCCCTTATATTTTTTTTATAAAAATTATTTACAAAAGAATCAAAATAATAAGCAATATTATTTGCTTTTTCCTCAGTCAAAGGCTCGTATAATCTCTGAGCTGCTTGCGAATTAAAAGAAGAAACAGGGGGAGCTTCCTCTAAAAATACAACTTTTTTAATTCCTGCATCCTTTATCTCTTTTGTAGTCGGAAGTTTTGAGATATCAATTCGCCCTGATCTATGAAAATCAATTCCTAAAAACTTCGTTCCTTTACCTTCTGTTTTTTGGCTCAATGTCCCAGGATAAGTATAGGCTTGACTACTTATTCTTAAAGTATTTTCTTCCATAAATCGTTTATAATCTTGAATGAGCTTTTCTCTATGCGCTTCTCCATGCAGAATTTGATTTCTTAATGGTTTAATTTTTTCGCTCAAAAATATTATATCTTCCTTCTGCAAACCTTTTATTTCGGATTTTCCACCAGCTAAATCCTCAATAATTTTTGCAACATCTTCACCCATAATAGGGAATGAATCTCTACTAAATTCTAAAACACCTGTTACTTGACCTAATTTATCAGAATTTTCCATTAATTTACTAGCAATTGGGATATTATGTCCGGTATTTATTATTACTAAAGTAGATTGATCTATAATTCCTAAATCAACTAATCTTTGAGCTCCTTCCATAAATCTAAGATCCAAACCTTTACCTGTCAGACCATCCAAATCTCCATTAAAAAACTTTGAAAGCCAAAATTCTCTTCCTTTAGGATGAAGCAAACTAGACAAATTTGAATTCAAATTATGTCTTAGCATTGACCAATCTGCTCTATCTTCTGGATCCGTTTTTACATCTGAAAGTATAGTTTTTTTGGATATCCTTGAAAATAAATTTTTTACCCTATTTTGTTGCAATGACATTTCTACTTGAGCTCTCGCGGAAGCTTCTGATGCTGTCCGGGGCAATTTTTGCTGCAAATATTCCTTTACATTTTGAACTATGTTACGTTCGGCAGGTTCTAAATTTTCTAAATTAGTTTCAATTAAAGAAATTGCATCCTTTATTTTTCCGGAGGTTTCGGCCCTGTTAATTTGGAGCATTGAATCATTTAAAGATAATCTGATATTCATACTTGTTTAAAATATAAACATAAAAATTTTTGCTATTTATCAAAATGTTAACTTGATTATGTATTGACAAATTCAAGTTAAAGTTTTATGATTAAATCGGAGCAAAATAATGATTAAAAATTGTCAAAAAAATAATTGGGGCGGAAAAAGAAATTGTGCAGGTCGCAAAAAAACTTGTACAAAAAAAATTTCTTACACGAGAAGAATAAATGAAAATATTTTAAATATTTTGAAAAATTTTGCTCTAGAAAATAATATGACAGAAACAGAAGCACTAGAAAATTCAATATTATTACAAAATAATATTTACAAATCAAAAGGAGATAAAATCATGAAAATTGCAATTCCAAGCAGTGAAAACAAATTATGTTCACATTTCGGGCACTGTGATACATTCACATTCGTCGAAATTAATCCAGAAAACAAAGAAATTTTGAGTATTGAAAATAAAATTCCTGAAGAAGGTATTTCTTGCGCCGCAGCAGACTGGATTGCAGAATTAGGCACTAATGTTGTTCTTGCAGGCGGAATGGGAATGCGTCCTTTAAATGCTTTTGCACAAAAAGGAGTAAAAGTAATTACCGGCTGTCCTGAAATGGATATAAAAGAACTTGTAACTCAATATATGAATTCAGAGCTGACAACAGGTGAAAATTCTTGTGGAGGCGAAGGACATCATCATTGTCATAATCATGGCGGATGCCACCATAATCATTAATTATTTATAAAAAAAGAGCCTGCATTATATATAACGTAGGCCTTTTTTTGAATATACCAAATATTATAATGCTTTTTCTAATTGTGTATTATTCATAGGATTCCAAGAATCTTTAAGATTATTTTTTATAAGATTTTGATAAAATTTTTCTTTATAATCCAATAAATCAAGTTGTTTTTGGAGTTCTTTCATCTGTTCTTCAGCCTTCAACTTTGTCGCTTGAATAATTCCATAACGCTCCGGAATTGTAGAATCTCCTATTATACACAGATCAATATATCTCTTAATAGCTTTATTTTCAGTACCTACAGAACGTAAACATTTTACTATTTTTACCCAGCCTAAATCGTCTTCTGAAAACTGTCTTATATTATTCTGATCTCTTTTTACAAAAGGGAAAAAACCGCTTTTTGCCCAAAATCTCAAAGTATGTTCAGACACATCCATTTTCTCAGCTACTTCTTTTATCGTATACATATAAAGACCCTCCTAAATAAATTTTAGCATAAAAATTCTATTTGAGAGTAGCTCTAAACATTAAAGTACAATATACTTATTAATCAAATCGTGATATAATAAATAAAAAAAATAAGCCGATATAGCTCAGTTGGTAGAGCAACTCATTCGTAATGAGTAGGTCAAGGGTTCAAGTCCCTTTATCGGCTTATTTTTTATTTTCTTTATATAATTTTCTTATTTATTGTATTCTTCATCTTTTACAGGCTCAAGCCAAGTAGTCTTATTATTCGGAAGATTAGGCTCTATTGAAATATGTGCAAACATGCCATCAGGTCCTGCGCCATGCCAGTGTTCAACATTTGGAGCAATTTTTACAACATCACCTTTGTGTAAGATTTGAATTGGCTTTCCCTTTTCTTTGTATCTGCCTTCACCTGCTGTTACTAATAAAATTTGACCTCCTGAATGCTTGTGCCAATTTGTTCTTGCTTTAGGCTCAAATGTTACATTTCCGATTGAAGAATTCCAAACTGTATCATTTGTGCATAACATATTCAAATAAGTTCTTCCTGTAAAGAATTCACTATAAGGATTTATTTCGCCTTTATTAAAAGGTTGTTCTATATCCTTTGCCATCGCAGCACCTCCTATTGCTAAAATTGAAATCAGTAATACATTAAGAAAAAATTTTTTCATAAATTCTCCCTTTTAAATTTTAGATTACCTCTTTTAACGCTTTTAATGCTTTTAGGGCATTAGGAAATCCTGTATAAGGCATACATTGAATAATTACGGCTGTAATATCCTTTTCAGAATTTCCGACTTTTAAATTTCCTTTTATATGACTTTTCAAAGTATCAGTATTTCCTGTTGTCACAAGGATACTCAAAACAATTAATTCTCGTGTTTTTACATCTAACCCTTTTCTTGTATAGAAATCTCCAAAACAAACTTCAGTCAACAATTTTGCGACATCATCTCCCATATTGTCAGGAAGACCTGCCATTGCCTGTTTTATTTCATCACCATATATTGGAGCCTGAATTGCCAAACCTTTCTCAAATCTGTTTTCTTCAGTTACAGTTACTTGAGATTCAAGCGGAGTGTTTATTCCTCTTTCTTTAAACACTTCATTCAACACCCCTAAAGCATTTAATGTTTTAGGGAAGCCAATAAATGGTGCGCACTGATAAATAACTTCTCGAAGCTCTATAGGAGTAACTCCTACATTCAATGCAGCATTTATGTGAGCTTTCAACTGCGGGAGTGTTTGTTCTACAGTAAGCACTGTCACAGTTAACATCTCTCGGGTTTTATTATCAATTTCACCTATTGTAAAAACTTCACCAAAAATATATTTTTGCAAAATTGCCATCATTTCAGAATCATTTCCATTATCAGTTAATGCTTCTCCGCCAAATAATGCTTTATAATTTTTCTTACAAATATCAACTCTTGTCATATTATTATCTCCAGCTTGTACAGTACTACAAAATAATATAGGAATAATTAATCCTGTTAAAAATAAATTTTTACAAATATGTTTTAACATCACAAATTAGGACTCCTTTTAAATTTATAAATATATAAACTTGATAGCCGGTATCAGGTTAAACATTTTTTCCCATTTCATAAGCTTCTTTAATAAACTTGGTATCCTTTACTTCTCCCATATTCCATACACCTGCACCATATATCAAACCAGCTTCTCGTGCATTTTCAAGACATGCGGTAAAACCTCTAAGTCCGTCAAATGTTCTTTCTAAAGCCTGAGGTCTGACATCTGCAGCTGTAGCAATGAAATAAAAATCTTTATTTGAAATATGAGTATATCGGGCACAACATCTGTCAATAAAAGTTTTCATCTGCCCATCCATTGTATAGAAATAAACTGGAGTTGCCATTACAATTACATCTGCTATAACCATTTTATCCAAAATCAAAGCCATATCATCTCTTTGAGAACAAGCTGTATAATCATTTGTATTACAAAATCCGCAGCCTGTGCAATAATTTATTTTTTTATCTCGTAAAAATATTTTTTCTACAGTATTACCTGAATCAATTGCTCCTTTCATAAATTCATCACACAAAGTATCTGAATTTCCACCTTTTCTTGGACTTGCTGATATTATCAAAACTTTTTTATTCATATATTCCTCCTTTTATTTTTACATAATACAACTTAGAGTTCACTCTCAGTCAATACCTTAAAATTATTAAATTTAACATTTTTTTACACAAATTTTATGTTATATTAGCTTTATGAAAAAAGTATTATGTTTTGGAGATAGTAACACTTTTGGCTATAACCCGCACAATGGGAAAAGATATGATGAGAATTCCCGTTGGACAGGAATTTTAAAAAATCTATGCTTGGACAAATACGAGATAATCGAAGCAGGATGCAACAACAGAACTGCTTTTTCTGATAACCCTGATGGTATTCAATTTACCGGATATAAAGTCTTACCTGGATATTTAAAAGAATTTTATGACACAATTATTTTTGCAATAGGAATAAACGATTTGCAAAAATTTTATAATCCGACTTTAGAAGAATTTGAAACAGGCATAGAAAATCTTATTAAAAAGATTGAAGAAAGCCTACCAAAAAGCGATATAATCCTACTTTCTCCATCTCATATTACAAAAAATATTTTAACCAGCAATTTTAGATTTATGTTTAATGAAACATCTATTGAAAAATCAAAACAAATTACACCGATCTATGAAAAAATTGCAAAT
Organism: uncultured Clostridium sp.; assembly: GCA_905212085.1. Taxonomy (GTDB): domain Bacteria; phylum Cyanobacteriota; class Vampirovibrionia; order Gastranaerophilales; family Gastranaerophilaceae; genus Stercorousia. Next base: position 33,056 of record CAJMDF010000016.1, on the reverse strand, counting down.
GAATATAACTGTAAATTTTTGGACTTAAATAAAATTGTACCTCCTTCTGAAATTGACGGGCTACATTATGAAATTGAAGAACACAAAAAAATTGCCCAAAGTATTATTACCCTGCTCTAATAAAAGTGCTAATGAAATCTATAAAAATTCATAACATAATAAATTTATGGATTTGACTTGGTATAACACGATTAATAAACCTGCATTAAACCCTCCGCCAGAAATATTTGGGCCTGTTTGGGCATTCATGTATACGCTGATTTTTATATCTTTTACAACATTTATGTATACAAAAACAGATCTGAATAAAAAGCAAGGTATAAGTTTTTTCCTAATCCAATTATTACTGAACTTTAGTTGGAGTCCTGCATTTTTCTACTTACATGATATTAAACTAAGCTTTGTAATTATAGTTTTTTTATTAATTTTTATTATTCTTACAATAATTTCTTTTTACAAAGTTTCAAGAATATCTGCATTTTTACTAATCCCATATTTGTTATGGGTATGTTTTGCAACATATTTAAACTTTGAATTAATGAGATTAAACTAAATAACTATTTAATCTTTTTCAAAGAAGAAATAAAGTTATTATGCTCAACATCGCCATCTACTTTAGTCAAGAAAATTTGACAATCTTTTTCATCAGCATCAATCGGTGGTAATTGAGATATTTCAGCTGCATAATAATTACTGTCATTTCTTGAACTTAAAGGAATTCTGTTTGCTAGACTGTTTAAAGAGATATTTCTCAAAAATCCTGCTACACCTTTATTTCTGTTACTGAATTTAGTATAAATTCTTAAAGTAGCATCCCTAGTTTCCAAATCATATCTACCGATAATGAATGAACTCAATTGAGGTGCAGATGATTTTATCATCATTTTTTCAATTACGTTATTTGCGATTTGCAAATCCCCATTAATCAAATCAAAATTACCTTCTGGGATATTAACTAAATCCGAGAATGTAGACGGACTAATCATTACAAGAGGATTTCTGAATAATGCTGCGAATTTCAAAATATATTCAACCAATCCGACTTTTTGAATTGTTCCGTTCTTCACCATGAATTTAATAGAACCGTTTAATTTTAAAGAATCATCAGTATTTAAGTCAATAATACCGCTGGCTTTTCCTGTAATTTCTCTTGGCAATGCTAACAATGTTGTAGCCATCAAGTCAGAGTTTACATCTTTTATACCAAGAACTATATTATACTTATGTTTTTTTAAATCGCAATTAACTTTCGCAGAAGAATGCCCCTCAGCAATTTCAAATCTGTTTGAATACATATTAAATATACTGTTCTTATCCAAAGACAAAGTCGCTTTTACATCTGAGAATTTAATATCTTTATAAGAACCTTTTAAAATATGTAATACACAATTCTCTACTATAAAATTTCCAATATCAAAAGTCGGAGTATTATCATCATCATCTTTTGCTTCTCCTGATGGAGCCACATCAAATTTTTCAGATGTAATAGACTCACTTTTTTGATTATTTGCAGATGCAATAAATCTTTCTACATCAACATCATCAATAGTTAAATTTACATTTTTTACAACAATCGGGAATTTAATTTCGTTTATCAAACTTCCGTCAAAATCATACTGAGAGCGTCTGTATCTGCCATCAGCAGCAAGGTTTAAAAGTCCATTATCAGTATTCATCTCTCCATGTTTTAAATAAATTCTTTGAGATGGAATTCTGACATCATCCATTGTCAATCGACCCTTTAATGAAGGATATTTGCCTTTATTTATGTACTCCATATTTCCGGCAATTTTACCGTTTTTAAACATTTTTTGACCAATTAAAACATTTAAAAATTCACTAGGCAGAGGCTTTGGAATTTCAAAACCCAAATTCATAACATTTGGTATTGGATTTGAAAGATCTATATTACCAGCAATTTTTACAACAGGCTGAATTTTTTTCTTTTTCTCATTCGGCATATTTTCAGGTGCAATATAATAATCAATTGATTTTATATTGAATAAAGTACCTTCATAATGCATATCAGCTTTTAACATTCTTCGGAATTTTGCAGGAGTCAAAGATGCTCCATCAATTAATATATCCTGTCCTGGTTTTAAACCGAATAACCAAACTAAATCAATTTTGTTATTTATAGCCTTTATATCTAACCTTGTCTTTGTAGAGCCACCTATTAAAGTAATTGGAATACCTACCATATTAGAAAAATGATTTTTTGCAAAGTCATTTGTAACAACAGCTCTTGTAATTAAATTTGTATCAATAGATTTAAGGTAATCTTTTACAGTACCTTCCATCTCTATTGCATTTTCTTTTTTATTATTGTAATAACCGACAAAATCTTTAATAACTATATCATTTTTTGTCATAACGATTTTGCCTTTTTCTAGCATTACAGGGATATTGTCAACAGGGATAAGCTTACAAGAAATTCTATTCAAATTAACAACACCATTTAAGTCTTTTTTTGTAAGTTTGATATTAAAATTAAAATCACCTTTTAAATCCTTGAAAAATGCTAAAGGTTCATTCAGATTATTTTCAATAATATTTGAATCAATTAATTCCAACACATCAGAAACTAAGATTTTATCAGTAAATATTTCTAAATATGAATTTTTCTTTCTTGCAGCATAACCGTTAAAATAAATTTTTGAATTATTTACGGTAAGCATACATTTTTTAATATACAAAGCTTTATTTTTTATAAATACAGAATTCCTATCAGCAATATTTATATGTAAATTCTTACCTAATTTTCTTATATCAGATGTCAAATTAAAATGCACATATCTGAAATCTTTTTTTGAATTATCAATTTCAATATCATCAGCTTTCAAAGATACATAAGTATTTGGCTCCACTTTGTATAAGAACAATGATTTTTTTACATATAAAAGAGAATCAAAAAAGTCTAAATTCCATTCACTTTTTTGTTGTTCCTTCTTTTCCTGTTGCTTTGGCGCTAATGCCATTAGATTATTTATATCCGCAAAAATATAATCAGCACCTAACTTTTTAATAATTATATTTTTATCAAAAACTTCTTTAAATGAAATTGTAGTATCAAAATTGTCTACTGATAAAAGTAACACGCTATTTTTGTTCTGTAGAATTAATTCATCTACCCTGAATGATATAACAGGAGACAATTCAGTTTTCAAAACAGGCTGTTTAATATCTAATTTTAACCCTGCATACTTATTAAGAGATTTTTCGACAAAATTAATCACATGCTCATTTGATACAGCATAAGGTAATACTTTTAAATAAATTACAAATGGAGATGCAGCTAATACAGACGCTAACACAACCAACGAAATAATAACTTTTGTTCTTTTCTTTAATTTCAACTTAATCATCCTAAAAAAATTATAACATGAATTATTTTATGTTATTATTTAATTATGAAGAAATTTTTTGTATTTATATTTTTATGTCTAATCCTAGGGAACAATGCTTACAGTGCGGAAATAAAAAATCAAACAGTAACTCAAACTCTAACAATGAACGATTTAACTGTATTCAGCAACGAAGACAATCTGTTCGGGCTTAAAGATAAATCAGGCAATACAATTGTAGAACCTCAATACAGAAAATTAATACGACTTGGCAATTCCTCTTGGATTATTCAAAAGAAAAATAAATACGGGCTAATGGATAATTACGGGAATTATCTGGTAGAACCTAAATATAAACATGTTGATAGAATCTTAGGTAAATATTTAAAAATCGGCAATGATAATGATTATGCTCTATATAATGAAAAAGGTGAAATAATCCTACCACCGGAATATTCATCAATTGAAATTCTTTTTGGCGGCTTATTTTTAACAAAACAAAACTACAAATACGGACTTGCAGATCAAAACGGAAGAATTATACTTAGCAACGTATTTGATGATATTTATATGCCGAAGCCGAATATCATGAGAATTCAATATAACGGACAATGGTACGAAATTGAACAAATTGCAGGCTCTGAATTTACACTACCTGAAGATATTACAAGTATCAAAACAGACAGCAACTTTAAAGTAACTGAATTTATAAAAGACCCTGTAACAGCTTCAGGATATTCAGCTCTTACATTCACAGACTACCTTTTAAAAATATTCTCATCAATCTCACCTGCACATGAAGAAACTATTGATGAATTAATGCTTTCTCAAGGTGCTGAAACAGTTAATATTTTCATAAAATTCACTTGGCTTCCAATGTATCCTGTGACATTCGCAAAAAAATATTATCACAATATAAGAACCCCAAATAATGGCCCATTGAGCGATGTAAGAAACGAATTAAAACAAAAAATGCAATAATTTATTCTTTAACATGATCTAGTGCCATTTCAAGAATAACTTTCACGTGATGATCATTCAATGCGTAATAAACATTTTTACCACGTTTTTGGGATTTCACAAGCTTTGCAGTCCTCAAAATTTTCAATTGATGAGAAACTGCAGATTTTGTCATATCTAAAAGGACAGCCAAATCGTTTACGCACATTTCTGCTTCTTCTAACGCCCATAGTAACCTAATTCTTGTACTGTCACCCATTACCTTAAAAAAATCAGACAAATCATATAACTCTCTGACATCAGGCATATCAGGCATTACTTTTTCTACTAAATCAGGATTTATAGCTTCACAATCACTCTTTTTTATTTCCATATAACTATTATAGTTTAACAGTTGTTCAATTGTCAAATTTTTGTAATAATTTATATCTCACCACTTGACAATTGAATAGTTGTTCAATTATAATATTAATATAGATAGCTATTAATTAAGGATATTTATATGTGCGAACACCATCACGAACACAAACATCATTACGGGAAATTTCAACTTTCAAAAATAATAGTAGCATTATTAATATTTGCATTAGCAATGGTTACATCACCAAGTGAAAATATACGATTAGGCATGTTTATTCTTGCATATATAATCTCAGGTGGAGATGTTATTTTAAAAGCAATAAAAAATATTATAAAAGGACAAGTTTTTGATGAAAACTTTTTAATGGGACTTGCAACATTTGGAGCATTTGCAATAAAAGAATATCCTGAAGCTGTAATGGTAATGATTTTGTACCAAATAGGAGAATTTTTACAGGATAAAGCTGTAGAAAAATCAAGGAAATCTATTTCTGAATTAATGAATATCAGACCGGATTATGCAAATTTAGAAACAGAAAATGGAATTATCAAAAAAAATCCTACAGATGTAAAAATTGGCGATATTATAATTGTAAAAGCTGGTGAAAAAATCCCTCTAGACGGGAAAGTAATAGAAGGAGAAGCATCCGTCGATACATCAGCACTAACTGGCGAATCAGTGCCAAGAAGTTTAAAAATCGGAAATAATGCTATAAGCGGCTGTATAAACCAAAATGGCTTGCTTAGAATTAAAGTTGAAAAAGAGTTTAAAGAATCTACAGTATCAAAAATATTAGAACTTGTAGAACATGCAGAATCTAAAAAATCTAAAGCAGAAAACTTTATTACAAAATTTGCTAAATATTATACCCCTGCAGTAGTTCTCGGAGCAATATTACTATCAGTATTCCCCCCAATGATTTTACATTCAGGTTTTCAAATATGGTTACAAAGAGCACTTACATTTTTGGTAATCTCTTGTCCATGTGCTTTAGTAATATCAGTTCCTTTGGGATTTTTTGCAGGTATAGGCGGAGCATCAAAAGACGGAATTTTAATTAAAGGTGCATGCTATATCGAGACTTTGGCAAACACAGAAACGGTTGTTTTTGACAAAACAGGGACATTAACTAAAGGGACATTTAAAGTTACGCAAATTAATCCAGTCAATACAACAAAAGAAGAATTGCTTAAATATACAACCCTTGCCGAAAGTTATTCTAACCACCCTATAGCAATTTCACTAAAAAAAGAATTTTCTACTCCGCTTGATACATCACTTGTCAAAGATGTTGAAGAAATTGCAGGTAATGGCATTAAAGCAATAGTAAATGGGGAAGAAATTCTCACAGGCAACTCAAAATTAATGGAAGCATATGGAATTGAATATCAGGCTGAAAAAGTTGCTGGAACAATTTTATACACAACAAGAAACAGAAAATACATTGGCTACATAGTAATTTCAGATGAATTAAAAGAAGATTCTGCAAAAGCTATAAAAAACCTAAAAGGAATAGTAAAAGATACCGTAATGCTTACAGGAGATTCATATCTTGCAGCAGAAAATATTGCAAAAAAATTAGGAATGAGTAAATTTTATGCTGAATTATTACCAAACCAAAAAGTCGAAAAACTTGAAGAATTGATTGACAACAAAAATAAAAATAAAAGCGTTATATTTGTAGGTGACGGAATTAATGACGCACCTGTAATTACAAGAGCAGATGCAGGAATTGCAATGGGAGGATTAGGTTCTGATGCTGCAATCGAAGCTGCAGATGCTGTAATTATGGACGACAACCCAAATAAAATATATAAAACAATACTCATTGCAAGAAAAACAATGAGTATCGTAAAACAAAATATAGTATTTGCACTGGGTGTAAAAACTCTATTTTTAATACTCGGAGCAATGGGATTTGTCACCATGTGGGGAGCAGTATTTGCTGACACAGGAGTTGCACTGCTTGCGGTATTAAATTCTTTACGGGCACTAAGAGCTTAGCGGATAAAATTAGTCCAAACTCTTTCTTCTTGATTTGGATAATTAATACCTGATTTTTTACCTGCATCAATACATTTTAAAATCCACGCCATATTATTACCTAAAGTGCGCATAACCTGCATACCTTCCAAATCTTTTTTTGCATCTTCAGGGCAATTTTGACCACCATGCACCATTGGCCAGTAATTTGAAGATACAACAGGCATTTGATTTATTGTAAAATGCTTGATTATAGCATCTAAACATGCTGTAGTCCCTGCACGTCTTGCAGAAGCAATTGCTGCAGCGGGTTTAAATTTAAAATTTGCACCGCCTGCATAAAATAATCTATCCATAAATGATAAAAGTCTTCCGCTTGGATGAGCATAATAAACAGGAGAACCGAAAATAAAACCATCAGCATCTTTTGCTTTTTCAATAGCTTCATTTACAATATCATCTTTAAACACGCATTGTCCACCAAGTTTTCTACAAGCACCGCATCCAATACAATCACGAATAGGACCTTTCCCAACCTGTATAATTTCAGATTCAATCCCATTGTTTCCTAATGAATCCGCAATTTCTTTTAAAGCAGTATAAGTGCATCCTTGCTCATTACAACTACCATTAAATAACAAAACCTTCATATATTTTCTCCTAAAATTACTACAAAATACAATTCTTATGTTATCATAAAATCATGATTTTAAAGAATAATTATTTAGAAGTAGAGATATCAGAATTTGGCGCATCCATAATATCTATAAAAACTCCTGATAAAAATGGGAAAATTGTAGATGTTGTACTAGGTTATGATGATATTGAAAAATATAAAAGACAGACAAAATACATAGGTGCAACAGTCGGAAGATGCTGTAACAGAATAAAAAACGGTTTAATAGAAATTGACGGGACTAAATATCAATTAAACTGTAATGACGGTAACAACCATCTCCATGGCGGGAATATCGGATTTGATAAAAAAGTATGGAATTCAAAAACAATTGAAAATGGTGTAGAATTAACTTACATATCAAAAGACGGAGAAGAAAACTACCCGGGAGAACTTAATGTAAAAGTAACATATACATTAAAAGATAATACCCTAATAATTAATCATAAAGCTAAAACAAATAAAACGACCATATGCAATCTTACAAATCATACTTATTTTAACCTTAACGGCTACGGAAATATTTTAAAACATCAAGTACAAATTTTTGCAGACTATTTTACAGAAAACAATCAAGAATCAATTCCGACAGGGGAAATTATACCAGTAGATAACACTCCAATGGATTTTAGAAAACCTAAATATATTGGAAAAGATATTAATAATGAATATTATCAAATTCAATATGCAAAGGGCTTTGACAATAACTGGGTGCTTAATAATTGCAACAGTGAAATTAAAAAAGTTGCAAAAGCATACAGTGAATTAAGCGGGATTGAACTTGAAGTTTCAACAGATTTACCGGGAATTCAATTCTATAGCGGGAATTTTCTTGATGGCGCAGAAAATGGCAAAAATAATATTCCGATAAAAAATCATTCAGGTTTTTGTTTGGAATGTCAATATTTTCCGGATGCTTTACATCACAAAAACTTTCCACAACCTGTTTTAAAGTTAGAAGAAATTTACAACAAGACTATTGAGTACAAATTTAATTTAAAATAACAAAAAAATATTTTTACGTTTTTTGTAATATGATAGTAATATGATAGTAATATGATAAACTAGGAGTTATTTGACTATGAAGGTAACACAAATTTTACCCAAAGTATCATTTGGACGTGCTTTAAAACAAGAAGAAATTGAGGATTTTAAAAATACATTAAAAGAAGGTAAAAAATTATCAGGACAAACAGGCAATTCTATTTTTATAATGCCATCAACAAGTCTGCCACAATCAGATTCTTTTAACACAGGTACAGGGAATTTAGCATCCAAAGAAGCTATTGATTATCTTGATTACATGAAAACATATATTGACTTTAATGTTGTACAAGATTTACCAGAAGGAGACTTTTACGGTATACACTATAACGGCTCAGCTTTAGCACTTGGGGATCAAAATATTAATCCGCAATTACTTACAACTGATGAATATTTTAATTTGCTTACTAAAGAGGAATATAGCAGCATTGTAAATAATAATTCTTTAAATTTAAAAAATGGAATTGAAATAGCTAATTTTGAAAATATAATGGGTCCAAACAGCCAACAAAATAAAGTTTTAAAAATAGCATTTGAAAGATTTAACAAACTCGATGAAAATTCTGAGCTAAAACAAAAATATAAAAAATTTGTAGAAGAAAACAATGATTGGTTGAATTTCAAAAGAAATCATGAACCTGATCAAGAATTTTTTAAATTTAAACAATTTTTGGCAGATGAACACCATAAAAAAGGAATAGAAAATCTTCACCAAAAAGAACTTAAACTTTGTGGAGATGTAGCAATTAATTTTACTGACGATGAAGTAAGAGCATTCCCTAACGCTTTTAAAAAAGATTACTTTGTAGGAGTCCCAACCTGGGAAATTCCCTCACTAAATTATGACAATATATTAGATGAAACAAGTGATTCTTATAAGTTATTAAAAATGAAATTCCAACTAGCTGCTAAAAGATATGACATGATAAGAGTTGATGCCGCTTGGAATTATGTTACTCCAATTATTACTCCAAAAGGAGAAACAAAAATTTTAAATAAAAATAAAAAAGAAATGGGCAATGATTTGTTAAATCTCATAGAGAAATGGATAAAAGAAGTTAAAGGAAAAGATTTCGATTTACACAACATAATTTATGAATTTGACGCAGGACCAGATGATTTTGCAGCATTTAAAAACGGCAAATTAATAGACCCAATAAAAGATAGAGTAAAAGTTTACGGTAGTACATATATGGGAGATAATTGGGGTTCAAATGACGCTTTTTTAAACATTCAGAAATGGACTCCCGATGAATTTGTAATAGGGGTCGGGAACCATGATCCTCAACCTTTAAGACAAATTGCAAATGGGATTCCTGATATATGCAATTTCAATAATATTCATAAAAATAAAAGTATTAATGCTTTATCCAGAATATTAAACATCCCCAAAGAAGTATTAGAAAATCCAATAGAATTTGCAAAAGCAAAATTTGCAGAAATAACAATGGCTAAAAATAACATGTTTTTCTTTATGGATGTTTTTGGACGAGAAGAAAGATTTAACGGTCATTGCTGTGAAAAAGAAGGGGATATTCACATAAATTTTAGGCACAAAATTCCAAAAGACTATAAAAAAGCTTTCCAAAATTCATTACAAGAAGGTTACGGTTATAATATAATGGACTCTCTTGAAAAAATATTCAAAGCAAAAGGCCTTGATAAAACTCATAATGAATTATACTCAAAAATTGTTAAATTCAGAAATATTTTAACAGAAAACGAATATAATATTCCAAACAGCATACAAGATATTGCTGATGACAATATTAAGCTTATTTCTTCCGAAAATATTCCAAAACATACTAAAACATCTAAAATATTGTGGATTACAGCAGGAATTCTAACAGCAATAGGCGGCGGATATTCAATATACAAAAACAAATCTCATCATAATGAAAAAACTGATAATAAAATTACTGCATAATAAAAAACGCTTGCATTAAATGCAAGCGTTTTTTATTTTTAAACCCCAATATCTTTAAGAGGTTTACCATCCATTAAGTTTTTCTCTATATTTTCAAGAGAAATACCTTTAGTTTCAGGTATTAATAATATTGTTAATACAATAAATAACAAGTTCAATGCAGTGTAAATCCAGAATGTAACTGCAATACCGAATGTATTAATCAATGTAAGGAATGTAGCACCAATAATCATATTTACAATCCAGTTTGTAGTAGTAGAGCAAGCTACACCGAAATCTCTGCTTTTTAATGGCTGAATTTCCGAACATAAAATCCAAATAACAGGACCTGCACTCATTGCAAAACTTGTAATAAAGAATAAAGTCATTACAATAGCAGAAATAGAAATCCACAATGCACTAAAGCCTGCATTAATCATATACAAACATAGCCCTAATAAGAATGAACCTACAGCCATGCCTGTAAACCCTATTTTCAAAATAGGTTTTCTTCCTTGTTTATCAACAGTTCTCATCGCAATTAACGTAGCTAAAGAATTTGTCAAACCGCAAATTACAGTTGCAATCATTTGTTGTTCAGTATTTGCGAATCCAGCATGTTTAAATATTTGAGGAGCATAATACAAAATTACATTCATCCCCGTAAATTGTTGCATTGCCTGCAATAACATACCAAGATATACTGCACGGCGAACATTTTTATTTGATTTGAATAGCCCCCAGCCCTCCTGCTTAACTTTCAAGCTTTCTCTGATTTCTGATAATTCACCATCAGCTTTAGCATCTGTTGTAGATAACATTCTTAGAATATCTTTTGCTTTTTCAAAACGCCCTTTAGATGCTAACCATCTTGGACTGTCAGGTAATCCGAATACTGATATCATCAATAATAATGCAGGGATACTTATAACTCCAAGCATTAATCTCCAATGACCGCCGTAACTAAATATAGTATCAGAAATGAAAGCTACAAGAATACCTATTGTAACCATCATCTGATACATAGAAATAAGTTTTCCTCTGTCTTCCTTTTCTGACATTTCTGAAAGATACAAAGGAGCGACATAAGATGCTATACCTACTGCAAAACCAAGCATTACTCTGGAAACTAAAAGAGTTACAATATTAGGCGCAAAAGCACAACCGATTGATCCTAATACAAATAATGCAGCACCAGACATCAAACTCTTTTTTCGTCCCAATTTGAAAGAAATCCAACCTGTAGACATCGCTCCAAGAGCAGCACCTAGCATCATTGCGCTTACGACCCATTCCTGTAAACGGCTTGATAAATCAAAATGTGTAGTAATAAAAGGCAAAGCTCCTGATATTACACCAATATCAAGACCAAATAAAAGCCCTGCCATACCGGCAGCAAAAGAAATAAAAATTTTCATACGTTTAGCTTTTTTAACTCTGCCTTCATCGCAAGTGTTAATACAATCTTCCATACAAAATCTCCTAAATAATAATTAATATATACCCAATTTCTAAAAATTTTATCATATTTTTTTAGATATTTTATACTCCAAATAATATATTTAGATGTTTCTATATTATCTTTTAAGGGTATAAAATAATCATAAAAAGGAGTTTTATGATTAAGAGAGAAGAATTAGAAAAAATTTACTGCACTAAAGATATTGATTTCTATGAAAAAAGAATACAAATTCTGATTGAGAATTTTAAAAATACGTTTAAAAATGAAAACGAGATAAGTTTATTTTCAGCCCCAGGGCGCACTGAAATTGGCGGGAATCACACAGACCACCAACACGGCTGTGTTCTTGCTGCAAGCGTTAATTTAGATGTCATTGCAGCTGCAAGCCCTAATTGCACAAATGAAATTAGAGTTCAATCAGAAGGCTACCCGTTAGATATTATAAATATTAATGAACTATCACCTAATCAAGATGAATATAACCAAGCAAAAGCTCTAATTAGAGGAGTTTGTGCAAGATTTAAAGAACTAGGCTGCGAAATTAAAGGGTTTGACTGCTATACAACATCAAATGTTCTAAAAGGGTCTGGACTATCATCATCTGCAGCATTTGAAGTTTTAATCGGAAATGTTATAAACGGATTATTTTTTGAAAGTAAAATTTCAGATGTAGAAATTGCTAAAATTGGTCAATACGCTGAAAATGATTATTTTGGAAAACCTTGCGGACTAATGGATCAAATGGCATCTTCTGTCGGCGGAATAATCTCTATTGACTTTAAAGATACTGAAAATCCTATTATAAAAAAAGTTGATTTTGACTTTACAAAAACAGGATATGCTCTATGCATAATTGATTCAGGAGCAGATCATGCAAATTTGACTGATGAATATGCTGCAATCCCTTATGAAATGAAACAAGTTGCAAACTATTTTCATAAAGACTATTTAAGAGATGTAAAAAAAGAAGAATTTATAAATGCAATACCAGAGTTGAGAAAATTAGCAGGTGACAGAGCAGTTCTAAGAGCATTGCATTTCTTTAACGAAAATGAAAGAGCAATAGAAGAAGCTAAAGCTCTTGAAAATGGCGACTTTGATAAATTTTTAAAAATAGTTAAAGAATCAGGCTACTCATCTTATATGTACTTGCAAAACGTATGCGTATGCGGATCATCGAAAGAACAAGCTGTCGGAATTGTACTTGCAATTTGCGACGAGCTATTAAAAGATAAAGGAGCATACAGAGTCCATGGCGGAGGCTTTGCAGGAACAGTCCAAGCCTTTGTTCCACAAGAAATACTTGAAAGCTTTAAAGAAAATATTGAAAAAATTGTAGGCAAAGATAACTGTCATATTCTTTCTATAAGACCTGTAGGCGGTACAAGATTATAATTACAAGAGGTAATACTAATATGATTTTTGATTCAATAGAAAAACTCGTACAATATGGGATTGAAAAAGATTTAATAACCCCTCAAGATAAAAACTATGTTATAAACAGAATTCTTGAAAATCTTAATCTTGATGAATTCATAGCACCAGAGCAACACTATGAAAATATTAATCTTGAAACAACTCTAAAAGAAATTCTTGACTATGCAGTTGAAAAAAAACTGATAGAAGACAGCATTGTATACCGAGATTTATTTGACACAAAAATCATGAGCACTCTTGTATCTCCACCCCATGAAATAATAGAAGAATTCAAAAAATTATATATAGATTCTCCTCAAAAAGCCACTGATTGGTATTATAAATTTAGTCAAGATACTGATTATATAAGAAGATACAGAATAGAAAAAGATTTACGCTGGCAATCAGATACTGAATATGGGAAATTGGATTTATCTATAAATCTTTCTAAACCTGAAAAAGACCCAAAAGCTATCGCTGCAGCTAAAACTGCAAAACAAAGCGGCTACCCTAAATGTATGTTATGCGCAGAAAATGAAGGCTATTCAGGCAGAATAAATCACCCTGCAAGAGGAAACCACAGAATTATTCCAATTGAAATCGATGGAGAAAGTTGGTATTTCCAATACTCACCATATGTTTACTACAATGAACATTGCATTGTCTTAAATAGTCGACACATACCAATGGTAATAAACAAAAGCACTTTTAAAAAGTTATTTGACTTTATAAAACTATTTCCTCACTACTTTGTAGGTTCAAATGCCGATTTACCAATAGTCGGAGGTTCAATCCTTTCCCATGATCATTTTCAAGGCGGACACTATGAATTTGCAATGGAAAGAGCAGAAATAGAAGAAAATTTTACAATCAAAGGTTATGAGGATGTCAAAGCAGGAATTGTAAAATGGCCTATGTCAGTTATTAGAATTCAACATAAAAATCCGGAAAGATTAATTGATTTAGCAGATTATATACTCAATAAATGGAGAAACTATACAGACGAAGATGCATTTATCTTTGCGAATACAAATGGAGAACCGCATAATACAATTACTCCAATCGCTCGCAAAAAAAATGATTTATTTGAATTGGATTTAGTACTTAGAAATAACATAACAACTGATGAATATCCGCTTGGTCTATACCACCCTCACCAAGAATTACACCATATAAAAAAAGAAAATATCGGGCTTATCGAAGTTATGGGACTTGCTGTACTACCATCACGCCTTGATAAAGAACTGAAAGAAACTGCAAAATGTATTTTGAATAAATCTGATCTAAGAGGGAATGACCTCACTGCAAAACATGCTGACTGGGTAGAATCATTCTTGCCCAAATATGAAAATATCAATGAAGAAAATATAATGTCAATAATTGAAAAAGAAGTAGGACTTGTATTTGTCAAAGTTCTTGAATGCGCAGGAGTATTCAAAAGAAATCAAAAAGGACATGATGCCTTTTTGAGATTCATCAATGTCCTTTAAATTTTAGGAAAAGCCGGCTAAAAAGATTTATTTTATTTTGTCAAGAAGCAATTTATGAGCCGGCAGAAAAATTTTTAAACCTTATATTATTTTCTACGCAATATTTTTCAATTTCATTAGACAAATTATCGAAATATTCACTATCTTTTTTGTTGTATATATTTTCATAAATTAAATTGTATATCGGATATTCTTCATTTATGAATTTAAACATTTTTGTTTTGAAACTGCTTCGTAAATTAAGCATATCAAACCAATATTCATCAGCATATTCTTTTGTTTTTTCAATTATTGTTTTGAAATCTGTAATTTCTGGAATTACCGGAGCAACAAATACAATTGTCTTAATACCATTTTGCTTTAATTCTTTTAAAGTTTCAAATATTTCTGCTA
This sequence comes from uncultured Clostridium sp., assembly GCA_905212085.1. Lineage (GTDB taxonomy): Bacteria > Cyanobacteriota > Vampirovibrionia > Gastranaerophilales > Gastranaerophilaceae > Stercorousia. Next base: position 18,021 of record CAJMDF010000016.1, on the reverse strand, counting down.
TAGATGACGAATTTGGCTCCAATTTCTTTTTCAACTGTTCATCTATTATACTCAATGATAATGCAACTTCAACATGTTTCATTTTTTTTAACAAATCTACATCTCTTAAAACCAATTTTGACTTAGTTACAACAGTAATATAAGCCTCTGATTTTACAAGCTGCTCCATTATCATTCTGGTAATACCGTATTTTTCTTCATAAGAATTATAAGGATCTGTTACAGTACTTATCATTACTCGTTTATTTTTTATTTTAAAAATATTAATTTTTTTACTTGTACGTTTAACATCTATAAAATCACCCCATTCCTCGGTGTGTTTGCTAAAACTTGACATATAAGCAGCATAGCAGTACAAACACTTATTTGGGCAACCGACATAAGGGTTAATTACATAATCAAGCGTTGTTAATTTTGTCTTATTTAAATAATCTTTTACTCTTGTGGAATCTTCAACTACCATAACAGCATAATAAGGTCAGCACAAAGATATGTCAACGTCACTGACAGCTTAATCAGCTAATGCTAAATTTTTCTCTACAAGTGGCGGAATCGGTGATATAATAATGGTTTCAAGCAATTTATCATTCTCTTTTTTAATTTTCTCTGCAATCGATTTTATATCAGCGTCATTTGTGAAGAAGTGCTTCACAGCATACTTTAAGACGACCATGCCTTTATTTGAAAATTTTTCAAATTTATATATATCATATTCGAAATATTTCTTAGCATTTTCACTTCCGTTCACCAAAAAACTTATTGCAGCTTTATCAGATTTTTTGTTTTCAACAAGCTTTAAAAGCAAACTATTATCAGTATTTTCAATAGTTTTATCAAAATTTTCAACAAATTTTAAAGGATCTGATTCATTAGGATAATAATATACTCCTACCATTTTAGACCAATTTGCAACATTTTCATTCTTTAGAAAATATTCATTTCCATATCCCTCAGTTTGAGGTGCTATTGCACTATATTTTAATGTATAAACATCATTATTAAAATGAATTTCTTCAGCATTTACCGATTCAACCATTAAAATTAAAGAAATAAATACGGTTAAAATTGCTAAAATTGATGATATTTTATGCATAATAATTTACTCCTTAGTTATTTTATTTTTAAACTAAGGAGTAAAAATATTTAATCTACATATGGGTTATTTATAAATTACAATTTTTCATTAATTGTCGTAAAATCATTACCACCAACAGCTTTATAGATATTTACAGTTGAGAGTATATAATTTACTTGACTATTTACTTTATCTTTTTCTGCTACAAGTAATTTTTCTTTATCCTTCATCATTTCTAAATTTGATTTAGCACCTATATCAAATTTTCTTTGAGCTAAATTGTATTTATCATTTTCAAGATTATAACGTTTTACGCTTTCTTTATAATTCAATTCTCTTGTAATCGCTCCGCCAAGTGAATCATTAACTTCCTGAATAGAATTTAAAATTGTTTTTTCATAAATTTGTTGAGCTTTTTCAAGTTCTAATTTTTTATAACGCAAGCGAGCCATCTTAGCACCACCTGTAAACAAATCAATAGAAGGCATAAAACCAACCAAAGATTTAAAAGTATGAGCACCAAAGATATTAGTCAAATTATAAGCACTAAAACCTGCTTGCCCATATAATGTAAACTTCGGTAAAAAGTCTCTTTTTGCAACTTTTACATCAATACCAATTTTTTGTATATATTCTTCAGCCTTCATAAAATCAGGTCTGAATTGGATGACTTCTGCATTAATACTATCAGGTAAAGGAAGAAGAGTTATCACAGAATAATCACTTCTTGGCATAACTGCTAAATCTTTTTCACGTTCACCTGTCAAAACACCCAATTGTCTTGCTACAATTAATCTTTTATCAATATATACATTTAATTCTTCCTGCAATTGAGTCAACAATTGTTTTTCATCCATTAATTCCGTTACAGGACAAAGACCGTTTTTATATTTAATATCTTCTAATCTTACAATTTCTGCTTGCAATTTTACAAGTTCCTGCTGATTTTTTATTAGCTTATCAAGTTTTACCAAATTAAAATATTCTGAAGCTACAGCAGAAGTCAATGAAATATAAGATGCTCTTTCATTTTGTTTCACCATCTCTAACTGTTTTTTCACAGCTTTCGTTTTTAAATAATTTTCTCCCCAAATATCAACTTCATAACTCATTGTCAATGGCAAGAAGAAATTACTTTGACTGTAATCATGGATTAAAACGTCACCGAATCTTATATCTGATGCGCTAAAATCTCTGAAAACATCACCTTGAAAACCTAATTGAGGTAGTTGATTTGCAAATGCTTGTTTCACAATTTGCTCAGATTGTTTTACATTTAATGTTGCGATTTTTAAGTCCTGATTATTTTTAAAAGCAGTAGAAATATAATCAGTTAAAACCGGATCATTATATTTTTGCCACCAATCAAGATTTAAATATTGAATTCTATAATTTTCAGTATTTTTAGTTTTTGCATCTGCGAAAGATACTGTGCAGAGCAAAATAAACAGGGTTAATAATATTTTTAAAATTTTCATGCTTGCTATTTCCTTTTTTGTGTTATCATAATAACACAAAGAAAAATCATGGACAAGTTAGATTTATTAAAAAGTAGAATTGGGATGAAACTGGTACGCGTAGGAAAGCTTGTACGAGCTATTGCGAACCAAAAATTTGGTAAAGCAAATTATCCGATTACACCAGAACAATTTACAGTATTGACAGCAATATTGGACCATGACGGACTTTATCAAAGACAAATAGGAGCTTTGACATTAAAAGACAGACCCAATATTACAAGAATAATAAAAATTCTCGAAGAAAAAGGATTTGTCACTAAAACTCCTGATATAAATAAAAGAAAAATATATAAAATTAATATAACTGAAAAAGGTAAACAAGCTTATGAACTGGTATTACCAACAGTTGTAGAGCACTGGGAAAGTTCTGTAGAAGGAGTATCCGACGAAGAATTAACCAGTTGCCTTAAAGTTTTAAATAAAATAAAAGTAAATTTAGAAGAAAATTTAAATATGCAAATATAAGAGGTGAACAATAATGGCAGAAAATCCCCAAGAAAACAAAAACAACGAAACAAATGAAACAAATAAAGAAGAATTTGTAGAAAAAGCAAAAAAAAGATTAAAAACAAGAAAAGAAAATGCAAAAAAGAAACGTCCTGAATATAAGAAAAAACGAGTATTTGTCCCAATAGCAACAGCTACAGGTCTTGTATTATTAGGTATATTTTTTGCAATTCATTCAACATTTTTCCAATCAACAGATGATGCCTTTGTAGAAGGCAGACTGGTTTCAATAGCTCCTCGAGTACAAGGACCTGTAATCAAGCTATTAGTTGATGATAATGATGAAGTAAAAGCTGGGCAGTTATTAGTTGAAATTGATCCTGCAGATTATGAAGTAAAATTACACCAAGCAGAAGCCAAACTGGCAGAAGCAAAAGCTCAATTAAATGTAACAGAAAAACAAATTGATGAAGGCGGTTCAAACGTTCAACAATCTTATGAAGACGTTAATTCTACAAAATCTAAATTAGATTTTGCAACAAAAGATCATAAAAGATATACAGATATGTATAAATCAGGTATTGTATCAAAACAAGATTACGATAACAGCAATACCCACTATACAGTAGCTCAAGCAAACCATAAAGCAGCTACAGAAAAATCAAAAGCTATGGAATCAGCTCTTGAATCACACAAAGCTAAAGCAGAAGCTGTCAAAGCTGAAATTCAAAGATTAGAAGCTGAAGTAGAACAAGCAAAACTTGACCTTTCATATACAAAAATATACGCTCCTCAATCAGGTATGGTATCAGCAAGAAGTGTTGAAATGGGTAACTATATACAAGTAGGTCAGCCACTTATGCAAATAGTACCAAATCAAGTTTGGGTAATTGCAAACTTTAAAGAAATCCAACTTACACATATGAAAAAAGGTCAACCTGTATCTATAAAAATTGATACATACCCAGGAAAAAGATTTAAAGGACATGTTGACAGTATACAAAGAGCAACAGGGGCTAAATCAAGTCTTTTCCCTCCAGAAAACGCAGTAGGCAGTTACGTAAAAATTGTACAAAGAGTACCTGTAAAAATCGTTTTTGATGAAGACATTAAAGATTATAATATTGTTCCCGGTATGTCAGTTGTTCCAAAGGTAAAGATTAAATAATATGGAAGAAAAGAAAGTTAATCCCTATATAGTTGCAATCGCAGTATTGCTACCGGCATTTCTTGCACTTGCGGCTTCTTCAGCAACAAACGTAAGTCAGCCTCACATAGCAGGTTTTTACGGTGCAACTCAATATGAAACTAATACAGTAATTACATGTTACATAATCTCAGGTGGTCTTATGCTACCTGTTACAGGGTATCTTGTAAGAACTATAGGTAAGAAATTATTAATGTATTACAGCATTTGGATATTCGCATTAGGCTGTCTGCTTTGTGTACTAGCTCCAAATCTTCAAGCCTTAATATTTGCGAGATTAGTCCAAGGTATAGGTAGCGGCTGTATATTACCGCTATGCCAAGCTGTATTATTGGAAGTATTTCCTCCTGAACAAAGAGGTGTTGCAATGAGTTTATTCGGAGTTGCAGCAATGTTTTCACCTCTGGCAGGTCCTTTCATCGGAGGTTATTTAACCGACAACTATTCTTGGCAGTGGATATTTATTATGAATATCCCACTATGTATGCTTTCTTTTCTATTAATCAAATTCTTTTTGAATAATGATAAACCGGTTAAACAAAAATATAATAAAAAATTTGATATAATCGGTTACAGTTCAATAGTAGTAGCATTAGCCTGCATGCAAGTTGTACTTGATAAAGGACAACAATTCAACTGGTTTGATACGCCATGGATTTGTTGGTTAACAGGAATTGCAGTATTTTCTTTTGTATTTTTCTATGTTTGGGAATTAGAATACAAATATCCGGTAATTGATATAAGAGTTTTCAAAGACAGAAACTTTATGTTCGGAACATTAATAAGTTCTTTTATCAACGTAATGTTATATTCAACACTTTTACTCGTTCCAATGTTTGTACAAAGTCTTTTAGGCTACAGTCCTTCAAAATCAGGTCTTGCAATGTTCCCAAGAGCAATTGTATGCTTTGTAGGATTGCTTGTAGTAGGTGAAATCTCAAAATTTGTAAAACCGAAAATTCTTGCTACAATAGGTCTTTTAACAATGGGATTATCTGTATTAATGCTAACACAGCTAAATACAACTTCATCCATTGAAAGTGTTATATTACCAAATTTACTTTTATGTATAGGAGTTCCGACAGCATTTGTACCAATTACTGCAATGTCTTTTAACACATTACCTGCTTCAAAAAATGCTGATGCAGCAGCATTACACGCTTTATTTAAAAATATTATCACTGCAATATCTACTTCAATGTCTGCAACTTTTATTGCACGTGTATCTCAAGTAAGACAGACATATTTAGTAGAAAATTTATCACCGCATAATCCAATATTTCAATATAAATTAATGATGCTTAAATCAAAATTTTTAATTCACTATCCATCTGTATTAGCTGCAAAAAAAGCTAGCGGTTCTTTATATAAAGAGTTATTACAACAAGCTAAGCTTGCTTCATTTTTTGATGCATTTTCTGTTTTAGCATTTCTATCAGTTGCAGTAATTCCTTTATTATTATTTATTAAACTAAAAAAACAAAAAGAAACTACTTCTACATAATCTAAACACTAAAAAAGAGCCTCATTTGAGGCTCTTTAATTTTTTAACATAAGTTGTTTTAATTAATGTAGAAATCTCAAATAAATATAAGCTGAACTTATTAATAAAGAGATTAGCATTGTAACAACACCATATTTTAAGAATTTCATAAATGGGATAGGATATCCTTTATGAGCAGAAGTTTCAGATACTATAACATTTGCAGCAGCTCCGATAATCGTCATGTTTCCACCCAAACAAGCACCTAATGATAAACACCACCACAATGGATATGTATAATCAGTTCCCATAGCTTTTTGAATTTCTAAAAGCATAGGTGTCATTGTAGCTGTATATGGAATATTATCAATAATGCCTGAAATAAATCCTGAAGCCCATAATATAATCATTGCAGTAGCTTCTTGAGATCCTTGAGTAACTTTCAAAATCCATTGAGCCATTAATGCAATACCGCCAGAAGCTTCTAGACCTCCAATAATTATGAATAAACCGATAAAGAAAAATATCGTATTCCATTCTACATCACATAAAATATCTTTAGGCTTTTCAAACAACAACAGTACACTAGCACCTAACATTGCAGTCACACATGTTTCTATATGAGTAATATCGTGTAATACAAAACCTAAAATTACTAAAACTAAAACGATTGCACTTCTAATAAGCAACGGATAATCTGTTATAGTTTTAGAATTATCTAAATTTGCAACTACAGCCATTTTTTCAGGTGTAGCTTTCAAAGATTTTCTGAATATAAACATCATTAAAAGAACGACAACCATTAAAATTACAGATACAACCCCTGTTAATTCTTTCAAAAATGCCATGAATGATAATCCTGCTGCACTTCCGATAATAATATTTGGAGGATCACCGATTAACGTAGCTGTACCTCCAATATTTGATGCAAAAATTTCAGTAATTAAAAAAGGCAATGGGTTTATATCCAATTGCTTTGCAATAAAAAACGTTACAGGCATAATCAAAATTACAGTAGTAACGTTATCTAAAAATGCTGAAGTTACAGCTGTAAATACACCTAATGTGAATAAAACTAATTTCGGATGACCTTTAGTAAGCCTTAAAAGTTCATTAGCAATCCAGTTAAACATTCCGCTTCGAGTTGCAATACTTACAATAATCATCATTGATACAAGCAAAAATATTACGTTAAAATCAACGAAATTAATAAAATAATGAGCATTAATAGCACCATCCACCAATTTTGATTGACTGACAAGTCCCAGCAAAATAGTAATTGCGGCGCCTAGTAATGCAATAGTTACCTTTGGAATTTTTTCCAAAGCAATGAAAACATAGGCGATAAGTAGAATTGATGCTGAAACAACTACCCCATGCGCCTGAACAATTTCATGTAAATGTTCTATCATTACCGACTCTCCTTTACTGTATATATATACAAGTTCGCTATATTAAAATAAATTTTAATTACAGCATGCTTTTAACCCCATAAATTTACTTAAATTATAACACAATTATTAATATATAAAACAATTTGAACTACTTATCAGAAGGTAAAATATATTTACAATCAATAATTCTACGTACATTATCTATATTACGAATTTGTACTTCAGAATTTTCAGGTAAAACATACAACGCATTAACTCCCCCTATAGAATCTTCACGTCTTGTACATCTTCTGAAATCAAATCCTTTTGTACCTTTCGGCAGAATTATTCTCAAAATATATCCGCAATCTTTATGTTCTTTTCCTAAATAAAACGAATCCCTTTCAGCTAAGTAATCACCATATCCTCTTGATGTAACAAGGAAGGATTTATCTTTTATAGTTGCACCCGTTTCAAGATTTTTTACAAAATCCATAGGTTTATAATCATCCCATATCTTTTGAGTTCTTATAGCTGCATAAACATAACTTTCATTTTCTATAGGTAATGCTTCATTTATTAATTTTCGCATTACATCTAATTCTTTTATTTCTGAAAGATCTTTCCCAGCAGAGAGCTGTGCATTATATTGAGGATTTTTAATAAATAATAAGACAGCTTTCAAATCATCTTTTTCCAATTTTCTTGAATCTAATGTCAATGGTTCTGCATAAGAATATACAAGATCTTTTTCTCTATATCTAAATTGAGGAATATCCTCATAATCTTCAAAATACTTTTTAAATAATGGAGAAATTTCTTCTCGAAGTTTTTGTTCTGCAGTTTTCATCAAAGATTCTTCTTTTTCATCATATGCAAAAATTTTATCTACAATTTTTGGAATTTTTTGATCATTTATTTCCGGAGTTTCAACTGTATAAATTTTTATTTCCGGCATTTTTTTAGGTTTTTGAATATTACCTTCAAGTTTTGACAAAGATGAATTTACATTCGAAGATAAGTTTTTTTCTACACCTTTTCCTTTACCTCTTGCTATTGCAACACAAGCAATAGCAATACTTGCAAGAGCTGCAGCTCCTGTCGTAAGATAAACTGCTTTATTGGATACAGCCTCTTTTTTCCCCATGTTATTCTTCTTTTCAGGTTTCTTTGATTGCTCCTGAGACTCTGCATAAGCTTGTACAGATGAAGAAATAATTTTATTATCTAATTTTCCTACACTTAGCATGCTCATATAAAACCCCTAAAAAAATTTTTTGCTAGTAATTATTAAACAAATTCTAAATTTCTCGCAGATATATCAAGTACAAAATTTTTTATATCATCTGATTCGACTTGATATTTCAACCTTCCTGACGGATATTTTTGATAATGATACTCTGATGATAATAATATAAATTTTGCAACATCAAATATATTCAAAGAAGACAAATTTAATACAAGATCAGGACAATCATGACTTTTTACAAACCTTTTAAATTTATCTAATGAATTTATTGAATTATCAAATCTAAAATTTTGATATTGTCTCATAAGGTAATATTCGATTTTTTTTTACAAAAATTAAATATTTTTAGGATAATTAATACTTTTATACGATATTTATTATATAATTTCATTGATAGGGGATTATAAAAATGGGTATGACTATAATGACTAACAGTAAAATTAATGAATTAGCAAAAGAAGTCTTAGACATTGAAGCAAATTCTATTTTAAGATTAAAAAATAATATTGGAGAAGATTTTGATAAAGCAGTTGATATTCTTTATAACTGTAAAGGTCGTGTAATCGTTACAGGAATGGGAAAATCAGGTCTTATTGGAAGGAAAATAGCTGCAACACTTACATCTACAGGAACACCTTCTTACTTTTTACATCCAGCAGAAAGCACCCATGGTGATTCCGGCATTATCACAAGAAACGATGTTGTAATAGCGATTTCCAACAGCGGAGAAACTCAAGAATTACTAAACCTTTTACCTTTGATTAAAAGATTTGGCGTAACAATGATTGGAATGACAGGTAAAATGAATTCAACTCTTGCTCATTCTTCAGATGTAACACTTGATATTTCTGTAGAAAAAGAAGCTTGTCCTCTTAACAAAGCTCCAACAGCAAGTACAACAGCTACACTTGCAATGGGAGATGCTTTAGCTGTATGCCTATTAAAAAAACGCGGTTTTACAAAAGAAGACTTCTTAATTTTCCACCCATCAGGAGCTTTAGGAAAAGGCTTCACTTACAAAGTATCTGATCTAATGCTTACAGACATTGAAAAGCTCCCAATTGCAAAAGAAACAGATTCCTTTGCAGATGTAATCAAATTAATTTCAGAAAAGAAGCTTGGAATGGCTATGATTATAAATCCTGCAGGAATTCTTACTGGTGTTATCACAGATGGAGACATAAGAAGGACTCTTATAAAATATGAAAATATTAGGCCATTAACCGCAAAAGACGTCATGTCAGCTAATCCAAAACATATTTCTCAAAAAGATTACGGAGCAAGTGCCTTAAATCTTATGGAAAAATTCTCAATTACAGCTCTTGCAGTTGTTGATGAAAATAACAGACCAATAGGTGTTATACATATCCATGATTTATTAAGAGCAGGGGTAGCATAAAGATGATTAAACTTGTAGCTTTTGATGTAGATGGTGTACTTACAGATGGCAGCCTGACTTTTGATGAGAATGGATGCGAATATAAAACTTTTAATGCAAAAGATGGTCAAGGAATTGTAAATTTGCATAAGGCAGGGATTATAACCGCAATTATCACGGCCCGCAACAACGGTACAGTTGAACATCGTGCAAAAAATTTAAATATAACCGAATTGCATCAAGGATCAAAAAATAAAATTGAAACCCTTGAAAATATTATGAAAAAATATAATATTAAATTTGATGAAATAGCTTATATGGGAGATGATTTACCAGATATTTGTATTTTGGAAAAAGTTCATTTAAAGGGCTGTCCAAATGATTCTGTAGATGAAGTAAAAGAAGTTGCAAACTTTATATCTTCAAAAAATGGCGGGAGAGGTGCTGTTCGGGAATTTTGTGATTACATATTGAAAAAGGGGAAATAAAAATGTTTGAAATTAAAACACAAGCTTTTTTTGCAGCTGCTCATCATTTATTAAATTATGAAGGCGAATGTGAAAATCAACATGGTCATAATTGGATGGTAGAAGTATTTGTAAAAGGTGATACTTTAGATAAAAGTAATATTTTAATGGATTATAAAATTCTAAAAAAAGAATTAAAAGCCGTTTTAGATTTACTTGACCATAAAGATTTAAACGCTCTCCCGGAATTTAAAGGGGAAAGCCCTTCAAGTGAAATGATTTCAATGTTCATTTACAACAAATTAAAAGAAAGAGTCGTCCAACTTAGCAAAGTAACTGTTTGGGAAACTCAAACTTCTTGTTGTTCATATTTTGAAGAAGAATAAAATCTTTTAAATTTTTATTTTATATCTAAAAAAGCTTTTTCAAAAAAAAAAAAGCATATTAGTTTTGCATTTGATAATAAGAGAAAGGAATATTAATGAATTTTATACAGGCAATTTTAATGGGGATAGTTCAAGGTTTGAGTGAATTTTTACCAATCTCAAGTTCTGCTCACCTTGTGTTTACATCTAATTTTTACAAAGTAATCAAAAATATTCCGATTGTACAAAGCTCTAATGAAGAAGTATTTTTTGATATTATGGTTCACTTAGGAACATTAATTGCAGTATTAATATTTTTCAGAAAAGATGTATTAAACATTTTGAAAGCAATGTGGCATGCTCTTAAAACAAAAAATTGGGAAAATAAAGAAGCAAAATTAGGTCTATTTATTATAGCCGGCACAATAATCACGATCATGCTCGCTCTACCTATAAATGAAATAGCAGAAAAACTAGTATATACCCCCTCAATTGTAGGTATTTTACTATTCATTACCGGTTTTACTCTTTTATACAGCGAATATAAATCTAAAAAGCTTGAAGAAAAAAAAGATGAAGTATCCCTAAAAACATCAATTTTAATAGGTTTAGCTCAAGGTCTAGCCGCTCTTCCTGGCTTTTCTCGCTCCGGTTGGACTATTGCAACAGGTCTTTTTTGCGGATTAGATAGAGTAACAGCAGCCAGATACTCATTTCTGTTAAGTATTCCAATTATCCTTGGTGCATCAATGGTATATCCGCTTATAAAAATAGATATCCATGAAGCAATTAAATATAATTGGACAGCAATCATTGCCGGCACAATAGTTTCAGCGATTGTAGGATATTTATGTATAAAATATTTTATGAAATTTATATCAAAATTTTCACTCGCAATATTCGGCTATTACTGCATTATTGCAGGAATTGCAACTGCAATATTTTTTACAATATTCAGTTAAAAATATATTGTTAAAAAATGTAAAATTGATTTAAAAACACTATCAAAAAATAATATTCACGAATCTTATATTAATACATCGATGAGTGTGGAGTAAAGATGATTTTACCTATTATTAATAATACCAACAACAAAATAAACTTTTCTGCAGATAAAGGCAAAGAAGAAACTAAAAAAGCTATTGATTATGATCATGATACTCTTTTAAAAAATAATTTTGCCACACGCACACGTATAGGAATTGATAAACTTACAAATGCTGCGACTTTATATCCTGCAAAAGGGTTAAAAGGAAGTAAAAACGCTAATTTTTATGAATTTTTAACTATGGGAACAGTTCCTTACCTTATCGGCAGTGGCATGTTAATGGGAGTATTTAATGCTGCAAATAAATATTTTGCACCATTCGCACAAACAAAAGCATCATCATTAGGTAAAAAAATGGCATTAGGTGTTGTATTCTACGGGATTGCTAAAAATATCTCAAAATCGTTCATCAGTACACCTATTCGCTTAATGACAGGTATTGACACTGAAAGACCTTATGCAAAAGTTAATTATGAATTACCTGAAGATATAAATGATACTGATATCACAAGTATTGAATACCATAAAGTCTTTGAAAGTGTTGAGTTCCCTCGTTGGGATTTATTATATGGAGATGAAACCAAAGGTGAAAAAAGAAATTACAGATATGACAGAATTGCAAAACGATTAGGAATGGGGAAAAACTTAAATGATTCTGACCAAGAAGTAAAAGCAAGAATCAAAGAAATTATTATTAAATCAAGCCTGGCAAAAAATATATCATCATATCTATGGGCTGCAACAGGTGTTGCATTTGCATTTCAAAAACCTTGGGAGAATTTTTTCAATGTAATGACATTTAAATTCTGGAAAGGTAAAGAATTTACCAATTCAGTAAAATCTTTTGGAAGAAATTTTGTAAAAAGTGCAAAATCATTCTATAAAGGAGAAGGTAGCGGCATAAATAAACATGCCGGAAAAATTTTATTAGGAACAGCAGTTCTTTCATCGGTTCTTGGTGTAATAAACGCAATGTCAAGTTCACAAAAGCCATCAAAAATTGATGCTGCTGACGTAATCAAAAAAGATGACAGGTACGTGGTAAACTAATATGACAACAAATCTAATCCAAAATTACATAACACGCAAACCATTAGGCGAATATAAATCACAACAACAGAAACAAAATCAAACAACGATTATAAATTCACCTAAAAAACCAATGCCAAATTTTGATATCCAACATGAATTGGATAACAGAACTTTTATTAAACCGTTAAAGGGAAAAGGCAGATTAATTAGCGGAAATATATTTAACGCACCTGCATTAATGGTAAAAGACGGGATTTATGATGCTAAAGCTTTAAAACATGCAATCAAAGGGGAAGCTAACGATCATGAATTAGGTAAAATTAATGATATCGGATTAAAACTCGGCGGACTTGCAATTGCAGGCTATCTATTCACAAGAAAACAAACTCCGATGACTAAAGGCATGGAATTTGTAGGTTTGGGTTCATTTTTAGCATCAATGGCAATATGGCCTAAAATTGCAATTCAATTACCGGCATATTTAATTCATGGTGTTAATGTTCAAAAAGAATATGAAGACAGTTTTGGCAGGAAAAAACCATTTTACCAAGACCCACAATTTATACCTTGGGATTTATATTCAGATGAAGAAATTCAAAAAATAGGTAATAGATTAGGCGTAGATAAAAATATTCCAAACAGACGAGATGCAATCCAAGAAAAAATGAAAAAAATTGCAATTCAGAATAACACATTATGGATGTTATCAGCAGGTTTTGCAACTCCTGTGATGAGTGCTTTAATTTGTAACCAAGCAGAGCCTTATCTCGCAAAATATTTAAATAATTTACAAAACAAAAAAGCAGATAAACTTTTAAATAATATTGATAAATATGCAAATAAATATCAAGATAACGCTACTAAGAAAAATTTAGAAAAAATTATTGCACTATATAAAGATAAACCAATTGATAAAGAATTAGGGACACTTATTATTAATACTTTTACGAAAGATGCTGATTTAGTAACAGCAGAAAGTATCAAATCTGATTTACACGGAATAATAAATAATGAAAGTTTCTTTATAAATGATAATACAATAAAATCAATTGTAAAAAATTTAAATAAAAAATTTGAACATAAACAATTTGATAACGCAACACTAAAAGAAATACTTCCAAATTACGACACATTGTACAAATTGTTTAAAGACAATAACTACCTGAACCAAAATATAAAGAAAACTGATTTCAAAAATATTACAGATAAAATAATATTATTAATTCAATCAAATGTTAATAATTACAATAATAATGTTCCAGAAGATAAAAAACTGGATTTAACATATATCAAAAAACTTATAGCAAGTAATAAAGAGAATAAACATCCAATAAAATCAGTATTAAGTAAAATATCAGGAAGCATACTGGATTCTACCACAATAGAAAAACTTAGAAAAGTTGCAACCGTAATGGATAATTTTAGAGCTAAAAAAGCAGTATTAGATAAATATGCACTAATTAAAGTAGGCTCTGCTCCTGAAACTATTGCAGCAAATTATTGGAATAATACATCAAAATCCTTATTAAAATTATTCGGTATAACCAAAAAAGATTTAGATAAATGCAGTTTTGATAGAAACATAATGGGCAATTTAGTAAGAGATAAAATTGAAAAAATAGTTTCAAACGATACATCTTACACAAAATTAATGGATTCTTTAGCCGGTAAAATTTCAGAAATAGATACATTAATAAAACCTAGTGATATTTCTGTTCCAATTCTTAAAAATACAGAAAACTTATCTGATGCTCAAAAAATGGGATTAAAATCTAATTATGAAAATCAAGTTGATACAATCTTTAATGAATTTGCAGAATCTATAAATGAATTAGGTTTCAACAAAACTGCGAAATCAATTATAGGTGTCAACGGAAATGATAATGTTGGAACTCTTAAAAATATACAAAAAGCATATGCAACAGAAAGATTATTAGGAATAAAAAGCTCATTCTTGAGATTATATAATACTCTATTCTATTACAGACAAATAGCTAAAAGAGCAAATGATATAGAACCATTGAGTAAATATTCAAGAGAAGGAAAAGAAGAAATAATAGAATTTGCAAAACAATTTACAATAAATGGTCACTCATCAGATTTTGCTAATAAATTCTATATGGCAAGAAATCCACATCCTTCATTTGATAATAGTCCATTAGAAATAAAAGAAGGCAAAGTTATTAATAAATATTATGGAAAAACTCAAGAATTAGTAGATATTCCAAATGAAAAATTCTTCTATCAAGATGTTATGAATATGCTTTATGCAGAACCTTTAGATAAAGAAACTGAAGCGATAGCAGATAAACACTTAATAAAAGAAGAATTAAACAATTATAGAAAACTTATAATAGAAAAAATCGGCAGCGAAAATAACTTTGCAAAACCTAGACATAGAATCAGACCAGTCCAAGATACTGGTTCAGAACTAAAATTCTTATTAACAGGTATTGCAACAGATGAATTATTCTATAAAGCAGGTCAGCAAGCTTATAACACTAACAAATGGTTAAAGATGTTTGGCACAATAGGTGCAGTAACATTAGGTTTGACAGTACTTGCACAATTCTTCTTTGGAAAAACAAAATCACCTGAGAAAAAAGGTAATTAACTATGATAAACTCAACAAATTTATTAACATTAAAATTACATAACTTAAATAAAACGGAGAATTCAAATAATAATCAAACTCCATCAATAACTTCTCCAACAAAAAAAGAAGTAAAATCTGGTTTGTTAAATGCATATTTGAATAATCTTGCATTAATAAATACCCCTACTGTAAAAAAAGTTGAATCAACTCCAAATGTAATAAATTATCATAATGATTTAAAAACATTATTTAAAACAAATCAAGCAAAAATTTTAGCTATCGTTCCAAGAACATTCAATGCAAAAGATTTAAACGGGAATGATTATATTGACGGTAATGAACAACATGGTACATTTCTTAATGCAATAGAAAGACTTGATGAAGTAAAAGCATCAGGATTCAATACATTACACGTCTTACCAATAAGCACTCCAGGTAAAATAAAAGCAATGGGTACAGCAGGCTCTGTTTATGCACCTAAAGATATGCTTGAAATTGACCCGATGTTAATAGATAAAAATGATCCAAGGAGTGATAAAGAACAATTTAAAGCATTTATAGATGAATGTCATAAACGTGGCATTAGAGTAATGTTGGATTTACCAAGTTGCGCTTCTTATGAAATGTTTTTAAACATGCCGGAATTAATGGCAATGGAAAAAGACGGACTTGCAAAAACTCCTCAAGGTTGGAATGATATTAGAATGTTACAACCTTGGCAAGACGAAGGGAAAAGAACATTAAATCCAAAACTATTAGAATACCATAAAAAGTTTGTAGATATGTGTATAGATTTAGGTATTGACGGAATAAGAGCAGATGTTGCAAGAACAAAACCTGCAGAATTTTGGGATGTAATAATACCTTACTCACATATGAGAGATCCTCAATTTGCTTGGCTTGCAGAGACATATACTTATGAAGATGCATCACCTCAAGCTAATATGCCATATGACAGACCGGAAGATTCTTTAAGAGCCGGCTTCGATTCTATATACGGACAGTATCACATATTCCATGAATGGCCTGATGCTACAACGTTTATGGATTATGTAAAAGAACAATTAGACATGTCATATAAATTACCAAAAGGTAAATCTCTAATCGGCTCTTTTGCTACACATGATGATATTTCACCAATGTTTCATGGTGGAGCAGATTACTGTAATTTAACTATGGGACTACAAGCCACATTACCAATGTTAAATCCATATATCGTAGACGGATACCAAACAGGAGATGATTATATTTATTCTTTCGCTAACAAATATAATCCGGTAACACAAACAGATAATCATGAAATGACTGTACATAGAGGAAGACTAGATATATTTAACTTGTCAAGAAAACCTGGAGGAACACAACCTGAAATAGGCAAATTTATGACCAGCGCATTTAAAATGCGTGATAAATATATTGATGTAATATCTAAAGGAACATTTATCCAACTTGATAAAGAAAACGATAAAAATGATAATATTATTGCATATGCAAGACATTATAACGGAAAAACTCTATTAGTTGTAGCGAATAAAAACGTAAATAGAGCTGTAGCTTGTAAAATAAAAGTTCCTACATTAAAAGCTGATCAAGAATTAAATAACTTATTACCTTCTTACGGTAAAGAAAGCATATTACAGGCAAAAGAAAATGAATTATGCGTAGATTTAGGTCCAGCAAGAGTTCACGTTTTTGAAATAGATACACCAAATATTGAAAACTACTGTGATAAAATATACAAACAAAATTTATAAATAAGAAGGCACATTAAATAAACCAACAAAGATGTAACTATTTTTGTAATAGTTGCATCTTATTTTTGATTTTTTTTGATGTTTGCGCTAAAATATTCGGGCAAGGTATAAAAATATTTAAAACCCCTTAAATTTATACAAAACTTTAAAAAAGGATAAAAAAATGCTACAAGAATTTATTAGTTCAAAAATACACAGAGCAACTGTAACAGATGCAAATTTAAATTATGTTGGCTCAATTACTATTGATGAAACATTAATGAAAGAATCAAAAATAAAAGAATGGCAAAAAGTTGATATTTTGGACGTAAATAATGGAGAAAGATTCCATACATACGTAATTAAAGGTAAAGCTGATTCTGGCATGATATGCTTAAATGGAGCTGCAGCAAGAAAAGTTCAACCTGGAGACAAAGTAATAATAATAGCATATGGCTTGTACAACCCTGAAGAAATGGAAAATTACAAACCTACAATTATTATTGTTGATGACAATAACAAAATAATCAATAAATAATTGATTTATAAATACTATACATTATTTTAACAAGCTTTGGATCTTTATCTAAAGCTTGTTTTAATTGTTCTTTTTTTTCATCATCAGAAATATCAGAAAAATAATAAAACTCCCAAGGCTGAACATTTAAAGCTTCACTTAATTTCTGCAATGTTTCAATTGATGGAGAATATTTTCCTGTTTCTAAATAACTTAGACTGGGAGTTTCTATATCAATTATTTCTGCAAGTTTTTCTTGTGTTAAGCCTCTTGACTTTCTTATTTTTTGAATTTTTTGACCTAAAAGCTTTTTAAAATCAGACATTTTCGCTCCTAATAAAATTATTTTATAAATATTTAGAGCAAAACATAATGTAAAACCTTATATAATATCTTGACTATTAATGTAACATACTATATAATATAAATAATTACACTAATTTTATGGGAGTATTATAATGTTAAAGATTAAAAAAGCATTTACATTAGCAGAAATGATGGTAGTAATGCTCATTTTGAGTATCGTATTAG